>JALEGQ010000018.1 GCA_022763385.1 bacterium | reverse complement strand
TTCTCCATGGTGCGGAGTTCCTGCCCCTTGCTCAGCTCTTCAGTGACGGCCTTCTCCATCTTTTCGCTCGCCGTCTTTATCTTCTCGCCAAGTCCGAGCTGACCGCCGGTGTTCCCCTGAGGATTCGAGTCTCCTCGAGATTGCATCTGTGTGACGATGTCACCGACCTTTCCAAATGGGAGCTCACCCCCAGACCTCGAAGCAGATCCAGAAAAAAGCGACGAAAAGAACTCTGAGCGGGGTGATGGAGCAAGCGACGCCCCCTGCTGCGGAAGTGGCTGATCGCCGGGAGTCTGAAGTGGGGTCTGTGGAGCCCGCTCCTGCAGGGCCGAGTGAAAGGCTCGTACCAGCGCACTCTCTTCTGCACCTTCACGCGGTGCCTGAGGAGTGCTTGCCGAAAACCTTCCAGCCGCATCAAAAAGCTCTTTTACCTCGCGCATGATGTGCTCTGACTCACCCTTCGGTTCGGAGAGATCCCGTGGAAGTGTGGGAGGAAGTTGTTCTGGTTTCGAGAACGTTTCTGATGGGGCTCCCCCCTCTCCCGAAGCGAGTTCTCCCTGAGGAGAAGCAAGAACCTTCTCTCCTTCAACCACCTTTGGCTGCTCTCCAAGAGACGCCGCGGCTGTTCCCGAAGAAGGAGAAACAACCTCCTGTTCTGGAGCAAGCGACTCCACCGTTGCGGCTTCAACGAGAACCGGAGCGACTTCCGCTTCAGTGGGCTCTTCTGCTTCCACCAAGAGCTCAGGGGAAACGAGCTCTTCCGTTTCAAGCACCACCGGGATGACTCCCTCAGGAAGGGGTGCTTCGGCTACTACGTCTTCGGGCTCGCTCTCACTCGGAATCTCCACGGCGAGCGTCTGAGGAGCCTCTTCGGCTTCTGCGTCAGCAGCAACCTCGTGTTCCTCGGGTGCGGCACTCTCACCCTCAGAGACCGGTGCTTCGTGAGCGGCCCCCGACTCTTTCACCTCTGCCTTTCCCTCTTCTTGTGAGGGAGAAGAAGCTTCGGAGCCCTCTCCATGAAGTTGCTGAGGAAGTGCCTCCGCCTTCCGAGAGGGAGCAACGAGAGGAGCAGGAGCGATCGCCTCAGCGCTCTGGGCTTGCTCGAGCTGAATTGAGATCTGGTCGAGGAGGCTTGAGAACTGCTCGAGCAGCTGCCCCCCTCGGCGTTCGTCAGCCACGGAAGAGCTCCCCTCAGCGGTGGGAATCCCCCTCTGCTGTACGGCGCGTTGTTCTCGCTGCGTGACGGTCGGCATAAATCTCCTTCTCAAAGAGCACTGCTGCTCTTCGGACAAAAGAAGCAATCCCTACGCCAACACCGTTCGACGAGAAACCCTATGGAGACCAATAGGTTACGGAGGGAGGCAGAAGAACTGAGGGGCAAGAAGTGCCCCCACTGAGTCGATTTTCACCGATACCCCGACATTAGGTCTTGTCCACTGAGCGAAGAATAGGACACTCTTCCCTCTCCTTCAGAAGAGGAGAGGCACCCACTCATGGGGCTACAGACGAGGAGAATACCCCCTAATTATGAGTATAATTGCTGTTGTAAACCGAAAGGGCGGCGTTGGAAAAACAGCGCTTGCTGTAAATGGAGCCCACGCCTTTTCTAAGCGATTCTGTGAAACCCTCGTGATTGACCTCGACCCTCAGGGAGACGCCACGAGCCTCTTGAGGCCCTCGTCACCGCCACCACGGTCGGAGAGAGCTTCGGGCGAAGGCGAACTCTTCGAGAAACTCGTCTCGAGCTGCCTCCAGAAGATCACCCCTGTCCGATCCAGTCTCTCCATTTTGAGCGCTGAGAGCCTCGCAAGCCTCCTCCCAGATGGAAAGATAGAGACCCTCGCCGCTCATGGAGAGCTCCTCCCCCGCCTCATTGAAGAGCTCTCACAACGGTTTGATAACGTACTGCTCGACACCCCTCCCACCGTTGGGGCCCTCCAGGACACCGCCGTGCGGTGCGCTGATCTCCTCCTGATTCCGGTTGATCCGAGCGAAATGAGCGTGAGAGCCGCCATCTCGCTCCTCCAGTCGTGCGCCGCTGACCAGGGCGCCTCACCCGTGGCGGCGATGTTGATCCGCACCCTCGTCAACAAACGAGCAACCCGGATCGCAGAAAAGAGCCTCCGAAAGCTGGAGCAGGAGTTCCTCACCGAGAGCAGCACAGAGGAGGACACCATTCTCCCTCCGAAACGGGTACTGCTCAAAGGGCTCGATCTCAACGCCTCACCACTGGAGATCTACCTCTCCCACGCCACCCTCTACCGCTCCGAACTCGTCCACGGCCTCACCTACCAAGGCAAAACCGTCTTCGAACACCGTCAGCTCATCCCCCTCCAAGACGCCTACTCCCGCATCGCCCGAGAATGCGAAGAGGTGCTCTCCATCGCAGAGCCAGAAGAAGAGGTTCGAGAAGACGACTTCGAGTTCGACCTCGCCTTCGGGTAGGAGCCTTGCTCCGCAGTATACCTTGAAATCTCGGTTGCTCCGACCGAGATTTCAAGGTAAATTAAAGCGATAATGCACGAGAGAAGCTTTTATCTTACTGATATTCATAAACTTTTTGAAGTACACCCGGCGGTTGCCATACTCGGGCCTCGTCAGTGCGGAAAAACCACTCTTGCAAAGATGTACAGCGAGCAAGAGGACGAAGTTACTCACCTTGATCTCGAAGATCCCACCGACCTTGCTCGGTTGAACAATCCAAAGCTTGCTCTCGAAAACCTCACGGGCCTGGTCGTTATCGATGAAATCCAGAGAGCGCCTGAGCTCTTTCCCATACTCCGGGTGCTCATCGACCGGCAAGAGGGACATACACGATATCTTATCCTCGGCAGCGCCTCCCGCGAGCTTATTCGACAGAGTTCAGAGAGCCTTGCTGGACGAATGGGAACCCTTGAACTCACTCCTTTTACCTCCCGCGAGGTGGCTGAGGAAAACTTGAATCGCCTCTGGCTCCGAGGAGGGTTTCCGAGATCGTTTCTTGCCGCGAGTAACCGAGCGAGTCAGGTGTGGCGTCAGTCTTACATCACGACCTTTCTTGAACGAGACCTCCCAGCCCTCGGCGTCTCTATCCCAGCCGAAACCATGCGCCGATTCTGGATGATGCTCACCCATTACCACGGACAAACGCTTAACTACTCGGAGCTCGGTCGTTCATTTGGAATCGCGGATACCACGGTAAGAAAGTACCTCGACCTCCTTATCGGGACCTTCATGATCCGGACGCTCGCTCCGTGGCATGAAAATATCTCGAAACGCCAGGTCAAGAGTCCAAAGTTGTACGTGCGAGACTCTGGCCTCTTTCACCGCTTCCTCGGAACAGATGAGATGAAAGAGCTGCTCGCACATCCGAAACTTGGCGCATCGTGGGAGGGGTTTGCACTCGAGGAGATCATCCGCATCAGACGAGCAAGTCACGCCGAAGCCTTCTTCTGGGCAACTCACGCTGACGCAGAGCTCGATCTCCTCATCGTCAAAGACGGGAAACGAGAGGGCTATGAGATCAAATACACTGACAGCCCAAAACTACGCCGCTCAATGGATATCGCCGTACAAGACCTGAAACTGGACTCCCTCACCGTCATATTCCCCGGCAAAGGAAGATTCCCACTCAACGATCACATAACGGCCGTCGGCCTCAGCGACTTTATCGCGCTCTGCTCCCGCCCAACCCTTTCTTAGCTCCCTGAGTTCTCTATAGTGGTGGTGAGAGGTCATGCACGAAGTGACGTGGCGTCTAGTTTTAGAATGAAATGATAAAGAAAGGAGAAAGCAGGTGCCCCAGACCGAACAAACGCAGATACAGAGAAGAACTGATCGACCAGGAGAGGGCGAAGAGCTTCGCACTCCACCAGAGACCGAGCGGCTGCTTCTCCAAGCACGGTTTTATACCGCTGCGGTCGGCAGTGAGATCACTCTCCGAGCAGATACTCCCAAGGCACTTTTCGATCCCGTGACCAATGTAACCTGGAAAATGGCGCTCGATGCAGCATGCGAAGCTAGAGTCTTAGAGAAAGTGGGCCAAGAATCCGAAAGAAACGTGACCTACCGAAAAGTTCAAGAGATCTCTGAAATCGAATTTCTCTCGCCACTGGTAGAGCAAAAGATCCGTAAAGAGCAAAGAAGCTACTCCCTGAAGGATGACGGAGACCTCTGTGCGGCAACGCTCGATCGGCTCCTGACCGCAGAAAGACGCTCTCGCTTCGAAAAGGAACAGCCAGATCTTTCAGAACAACTCCAGGAGATCTCCCGAGAGTTCGCTCCGGAACTCCGGAAGGCAGCAACTCCTGAAGCCTCAAACGACACGGTGCCTCGCCTTCGTGCCATCGTCAACACCGCGCTGAGAAGCGCAGGGTTCTGTGAGAACACTCGAGACAGAACTAAGAGGGTAGATGTTCACGGTGTTGCCGACGAGTTTATTGCGGCGGTTCGCCCCCTGATCACCGCACTCCGGACCGCAAGAACTCCAATCAACTCCTAGTGTCTGCCTGCTTACCGAACCCGCTCGCGGGTGGTCAGCATCTTGGTGACGGTGAGCGCTCGCTCCGGACTCATCAGGGAGAGGATCTGCCCGATGCGCTTCTCTGGCATCCGCTCGAGGAGGCTCAGGGCGATCGTCACATCGAGCTGCTCGATCAGTTGAGCGGCTTCTTTCGGATTCATAGAGCCGTACACATTGGCGAGCTGCTCCAGTTGTCCCCGCTTCTTGGCACTGTTCTTTTCACGGGTCGTCTTCAGCCGTTCGGTGAGGTCTCTCAGTTCGGTCATCTGAGCGAGGAGCTCTTGCTCTTGGAGACTCAACTCTTCCTCACGAGAGCGGATCTTCTCCTGGCGCTCCTCAAGCTCCACCCGACGAGCATCGAGCTGCTGTAACACCACGAGCTCTTCCTCCGTATACTGCGCTCCCTGAAACGGAAGCGGAGTAACGGATGTCGTGCTCCCCATACGAGCATGCGCTTCCGGAAGAGCAAAAACACCGGAGTATTCAAGAACAGAGAAAGAAACCTTTGCAAAGAGAAAGAAGAGCACGGTCATGAGAGCAACTTGGCTCCCAACTCGGGGGTCACCACCAAGGAGCGCTGCATATCGACTCCTACCAGCTGCAGCGGCACTGCTCGGCATCTCCTCTGAGGGGAGAGTGCTGGAGAGATCCCCTCCACCGCGAACGCCTTTCGAGGCAGTCGCACCAGACGTGCCGAGATCATCACGGATCCCGTTCGCTTCATCTCGCTTCATACTCGAACGGATCGCCTGAGCGAGCTGCTTCGCCACCTTATCGTCGAGCGGACCTTTCTTCCCGGTCTTTTCTTCGTGAGCATTCATATTTGACATCGTTTTGTGGAGGTCCCGATAGAGCTCTGCCGCGTCTTCACGAGTGAGTTTCTTTTTCTTCTTCGCCATCGTCTGCTCCATACTGCGTATTTCCCTTTTGTGTTCCGAGCTCATCGAGGAAGGCCGCTTCCTCGCGGAGTACATCCTCTCGGTGAATCGTCTCCTTCTTCTCTCGGAGACGGAGAAGAGCTTCTTCTGCTCGAGCTGCCTCTTGGTAGTGCTCGAGCGCTCGCTCCTGCTCTAACTGCGCCATCACCAACTCCTCTTCCACCGCATGCAGCTCCTCTCGGAGACGGCTATGGTACATGCCGAAGAGCTCTAGCGCCCCGGGAGTATTCTCGGCACCACTGGCCGTGACTCCCCGAGCAAGCTCTTGCACGATCTGTTCCTGTTTTCCCTCAACCTGCGAGAGACGGAGATTTTTTTCGAGCAGTACTTTCTTGCGCTCGTCTTTTTCGAGTTTGCGATATTCAAGAACTTTCTGGAGTCGAAATGTGAACTTTTTCGCCATCTTAGCTCACTCTATGGGGTGCTTGCTTCCTCGGCATTCGCCGAAGCGGCATTCACCTGCTGCTGGTAGAGCTGGTTCACCCGTTGATTAGAGCTCTCAATCACCTCCGCAAGTCCCTTCCAACTCTCCTCTATTGGCACCCGTTCGTCAGGCTTTTGGCGGAGGTATCCGTTCAGCTCCTCGATTCCAAGCACGGCCCGATCCACTCTTGGGTTCTGCCCCGACTTGTACGCTCCTATGGTAATGAGGTCTTCCGTCTCCCGGTAAGTCGAGAGGATATCCCGCCCTTCCGTTGCCAGATCCACGAGCTCTCCCGGAACGATATCTCTCATAACCCGCGAGGTGCTCTGCAAGATGTCGATCGCCGGAAAATGTCCTTTTGCCGCGAGATCCCGACTCAAGACGACGTGCCCATCGAGAATCCCCCGCACCGCGTCGGCAACCGGCTCATTCATATCATCCCCTTCTACGAGAACGGTATACAATCCGGTGATGGAACCTTCTCCAGCCGTAGTACCAGCCCGCTCAAGGAGCTTCGGGAGAAGAGAAAAAACTGAGGGGGTATATCCACGGGTACTTGGGGGCTCTCCGATCGCAAGCCCGATCTCTCGTTGCGCCATGGCGAGTCGGGTTACGGAATCAAGCATCAAGACGACTTTCTTGCCCTGATCGCGAAAGTACTCTGCAAGCGCGGTCGCATAAAACGAGGCCCGAATTCGCATCAGTGCCGATTCATTTCCGGTGGCTACCACCACCACTGAACGCTTCAACCCTTCCGGTCCGAGATCTCGCTCGATAAACTCTCTCACCTCTCGTCCACGCTCTCCGATTAGACCGATCACATTGATCTCACTCGTCGAGTGCTTCGCAATCATCCCGAGCAAGGTAGACTTCCCCACCCCAGAACCCGCCATGATACCGGTGCGCTGCCCCCCACCCATGGTAAGAAAGCTATTCATCGCCTTCACTCCGAGGTCAAAGGGCTCAGCTACCCGACGACGAGAAACCGGATTGGGGGGATCTCGATAGAGCGGTACGACCTCTCCGGCCGGAGAGAGTGGCTTGCCATCAATAGGGCGTCCCATCCCATCGATCACCCGACCGAGGAGGTGTTCTCCGGCAGGGATGTGCGACTCCAATCCTGAAGAGGTGATCACCGCTCCGGGGGCGAGCCCCTGAGGCTCGGCATACGGCATAACGAGGATCTTATCACTTCGAAATCCGACCACCTGAGCCTCCAGACTCTGTTGTCCAGAGTGGATCGTCACTGTTGCTCCCACCGGGACAAACGGGCCGGTGCCCTCAACAACGAGACCTCGAACATCAGTTACCGTCCCCCTCATCTCGAAGGTGCTGGCGAACTTTAGCGCGGCTTTCGCTTTCTCATAGGTCTTACTCATCGAAGCACCCGTACTACTTCTTCGGCGATTCTTTCCCAGGCCTCATCGAGTTGATAGTCGATCTCTCCGGCAGAGGTATCCACCACACACCCCGAGTTAATCGTCGCATCTGCCTCAAAATCCCAGCTTCCATCAAAACCCTGAATCACCTTTCGCACCCCGAGCACCTCGATGAATTCGAAATCTTCGGGACTCACTCGGATCTTCTTGATCAGGGCGGTGCCGGCTTGCTTGAGCGCTTCTTGGACGATCTCTACGATGTACTCTGGGTTCACCTCAACAGAGCTTCCGATAATCTTCTTTGCCACCTCAAGGGAGAACTGCACTGAGTGCTCTTCCAGCTCGGTAACGGTCTCTTTGAGCTGCTGAAACATGTCACGAATCACGGTCTGGATAGACTCATCAACCTGTTGTTTTGAGGCCTCATGCTCAGCTTCGCGGGCGGCTCGCCCCTCTTCTCGACCGCGCTCAAGAGCACTTGCTTCAAGGGCTTGAAGCTCTTGAGCATGTTTCTCCCTCAACTCTGCGATCTCCCGCCGCAGGAGCTCTTCTGGGCTGACAGAAGGCTCTGTTTGATGCACATCTGTTGCGTGAAAGAGGCGTACCGTATCAGCCGGAGCAGTTCCTCCGTAATCTTCAAACATCGGATCAACGGAGAACTCCCCCGCATTGAGAACCTCCATCTCGAGTGGAGCAAACTGAGGATTCTCATCAACCTCGTCGATGATCTCCCAGGAAGCATCCTCATACGGAGTCTCCTGATAGTCGCTCTGTCGTTCGGGGTTTGTTCCAACCGTCATGTCGGCGTCCCTCGGTTATAT
>JALEGQ010000204.1 GCA_022763385.1 bacterium | reverse complement strand
TTGCGGAGTTCGGGGGAGATGAGGGTTGGGAACAGGGATAAGACGCTGCCGGGTGGACGGAGGTGGCCTGAGCCGTCGGTGGCACGCACCGGTTGAAGCTCGGGCAAGCCGTGCTCCCCGATCTCTTCGTCGAAGGCATGCCAATCCTCTGTTCGGAAGAAGGTCTTATCGTGCGTGGCCCACTCTGCTTCTCCCGCCATAAGAGCCCCTCTTCCCAAAGCTGCTTCGAGGTGAGTTCGCTTCGCCTTGTTCGTAAACCGGTCAACGGGCTCTTCGTGAAACCAGGTAGAGCGATCAGCCGCGCGGGTGACGTAGAGGTACAGAAAGCGGCAAGAGTCTCGAATGTAGAGCAAACGTTTACAGTTATTACCGTACTCAATGGGAAGCATCGCTCGGTAGAGCTCCAAGTACGCCCGCTTTACTTTCAGGCCCTCAATCTCCAGCTTCCGACGCGCACTGCGATGCTCCGCCCCGACTCGGGCAAATGCTTCTTGCCGATCTTCACGAGGCACGTTTTGATGTATCTTCTTCTGCTTCTTTTCAGTGCTTCCTTGGAGTTTCCTGACTTTTCGTTCAACATTTCTTACCGCTCCGTCAAATGCTTCTTGAAGCGGTAATACCATCCATCGTATCCAGTCAATCTCATCAAAGTGTCCGAGGTTCATAAAAAAGGCGGAGTCTACTGCGATCGCGGCATCGAAAAGTGTGGAATTCGGCACAACACCCGCTATTCTCTTCTCCAGCAGCTCTCTCATCGTCTCCAGGTTCTCACTAAGCACCTCATCTTCAACCCGGGCAATCTCACTACCTCCGCTAACTACTTCAGTGGTTCGATCCCGAGGATCAAAAACCAGCGCCTCTGCCTGACGTTGAGGCTCTCTTTCCCTGAGCGACTTCGTGACAGCAGCAACATCGAGAAACCAATCAGGCCGATCAAGTCGGCGCCCGATGGTATCGGGGACCTCATCGAGACTCACTTCGCGATTCCACTGCTCCGATTTTACGGCGCAGTAATGGTGTTGACGAAGTTCATGTTCTCGATACTCAGCGAGAAAAGTAGCGGTAGGGGCCTGGATTCCACCCTCCTCTTCCCGGTAGCCCATTGCTCTCAAGTCGTCGAGCGTTCCCTCTTCTCTCTCTCGGTTTATCCTTTCGCGTTCTTCACACGCTCTCTGGTGGAAATCATCAAGGATCCGATCAACAAACGCCTCGCGTTCAGCAGGGGACATCTGAAATCGCTCGGAGCCTCCGAAGAGCGTGCTCCGAGGGAGTCGCTCCGTCTCATCCAACAGGAACTCACGGAACTGGGTTTTGTCCTGAAAACAGGGCTCGAGCCACCGTCGGCAGCTCTCAACCGCATACGAATTTTCATGCCGCTCGACGAGGTGGTGTAGCTGCTCTGTCCACTCAGCTCCAGCCTGAAGGAGCAGATCGATCTCATTTTCCCGTGAGGTTGGGACCCCGTGTAGCACCCGTGGTTGAAAAAGAAAAAAGAAGGAATCACCTTCTCGGCCATCAAGGTGAATATGCTTCAACTTCTCAAGAAACTCCTGGTCTCCTGCCAGATCAGGATCTCGGTGTAGTGGCTGCGGTGGCACTCCTACCGCAGGCTTCACTAAGAAATCGGCGAGCTCACCAGAAGGAAGCTCTAACTCGTATCGGAACTCGAGAAGGGGAAAAGGCCCGGGATCTCCAGGGCCCCTTCCCGCAAGAAGGGAAACAACACTCGGATCAACTGGCCCACTCAAGATTACTACGGCATGGTTCACCTTCCCTAATTCAATCTGGTGCTGAATATTCTCGAGGTAGGAAAAGGTATTCACATTCCTCCCAAAGGGAGAGTAAAAACCAGAGCACTCAACCTGCAAAACCCATTCATCCTCCCTAAAGACCCACGTCTCCGGGCCGGGGATACATATGCGTCGATGAGTTCGCTCTTCGCTGGAGTCACAAACGGTATCGAGCGCTTCACAGAGCTCGCTCAGGCTGACTTGCGGCGCTCCTCCACCCGTTAAGATATCGGAATGCAGCTCAAAACGACCTGAGAGGTCAGAGAAGCTGTACGCTCTCGAAATCAGCCCGAACGAGCGAGAAAGCGCCGTCTCAGAGGATCCCCCTTCATGCCAATACAGAGATCCTGGGAGACGGGTCCCCTGTTCAATTTCCCGCGAAGGAGCTCTCGTTGCTATTGGAGTATCCGCTCGCCTCAAGAGCTTCCTCACTCGAGCCTGTCCTAAAGCTCGACGACCGTGCTCGGGTGAACGAAAACCTTTGCCGCTTATCATTTTCCGGAACTTCTCGGGCATCTGTTCTACGACCTGCATTACGAGATCTCGAACTTCCAAGTTCTGGTCTAAGTATCCCGCGACGCCGAGTGCATACATCTCTCGGCCATGCCGAGCTCCTTCGCTCAGGTAACGATTAACACGAGCAAAAAATCTCGTGGTCCATGCCTGACCGGGACAATCTGTCCCCAATCCAACAAGGGCTATTTCCGAAGTGATGGAAGAGAGCAGCTTGGAGGTTCTCCACGAGGAAGGAAGCGCACGTTCCCGAAATGTATCCAAAAGCTCTTCGGCCCGCTGATAGCGGAGCTGGTTCCGCATATCCGGGTGAGCAAGCTCCCCCGCCACTCCCTCCTCTTGAGGTACCCTTGCGCCAGCTCGATACAACGACATGCTCTTACCCCGTGCTATCACCTCTTGTGAAAGGATGGAAACGGTTACGATCCACCGTCTTTCTCCGTACGACTTCCTGATTATACGCGTCTTACCCAGCTATGCCGAGTAAATGCCCACTGCTACTCACTTTTTGCAGAAGTAACTGGACTCGCTCACCTTATTTTTCTCCGTCTCTTTTTCCCTGTCCGAGCAGGACTGCGATGGCACCGCATGGTATCCTCTCTGGAGAGTTTAGCGTTTTGGGACGATAAGGGATGAGATATGGATCCAGTGAATTGCAGTCGAGATAGACAGGATAGAAGAACAGACTGGGATGCCGACAGCCAATCTGACCACTTGGCCATATTAGTCAAGCGGGTCGAGACGCTCAGCGCAGACCAGGCTGAGTTTCAGCGCACAGCTCCAGTTGACGTGATCGCTTTTGCTCATCAAGCGAAAGACTCCCCTAGGTTGGGAGATGAGGCAAGAGGGGCCCTACTCCAAATGGTGCTTGACCATCCTCGAATTACCGCCGAACAGACGGTCGGAGTTCACCTTGAGCTGGCCAATGACTATCGACGACGAGCTTGTTTGGAGAGGGCCAAGCAGTACACTGACAAAGCAGAACGGGCCCTGAAGACGATCCCTGATAAACAACCTAAACTGGCTGCACAGATAGCGAGCACACGATTCTTGACCGGAACGAAGAGCGCCTATGGGGCAAAAGCAGGTGGTGATCCGACTGCCACCGAGCAGCTCCTCCGCAAGTGCCTCCCTCACGGAGAGCGTGCGGTGGAGCTCGCTTCGGAAGGGGAGGCTCCATTGACCGATCAGATCCGCTACCTCCAGGGATTTGTGAGTGTTCTCGGTGAAGTTGGCGAGTTTGAACGATACGAAGAGTTTGATCGGCGCTACCAGGAGTGCATTGATCAGATGCCAAAGGGCAGAGAGAGGGCACATGCGCAGAGCCAAGCTGATTGTACGAGAGCTCGGTGTCAGGTCGAGCGTTTTCGGCAAACAGACGAGATGCGGTTTCTTCAGGAAGCAGCGGATCTCTACCAAACCTCTATTAGTGGTGCCGTAACAGGGCTTGCTGCCATTCAACCGATGGCCGAGCTGGTGTTGCTCCTTGCAGACTATCCCAATCTCGAGCTCAGCGACACCGACCTGCTCGAGCCTCCGCTCGACAAATACATCCGACGACTTCGTGAGTTCAGGGAGGAGGAGCACCCCGAAAACGTCGAGAGGATGCAGCCGTTTCTGGATCAGGCCCTTGAGACAAGTTCTCGCGACAGCTAACTCGATGTAAGCGCTCAGATTTTTGTTGCTGTCGAGGAAGTGGGTACGGGGACGAGCGGAGGCGTACGTATGGTACACTGAGCACGGCCCCGTACCCGCTGACGAAGCTCTCTGCGTAGCTTTTCCTCCGGAAAAGCGTCACCAGAGAGTTGGCCAAGCTGCCTTGGCAGCGAAGGACAAACAGCGGCAAAAAGCTGAACGCTTACCGAGCAAGGTGAGCCGGAGATGTTCGACAAAACGGTAAAAATTACCTTGAGCAGACACTATACCGCTATCTCGAACTTGATGTGGGGATGTGCCTCGTAGTTTTCGAGGGTGAAGTCCTCAAAGGTAAAGGCGAAGATATCAGTCACTTCTGGATTGAGCTTCATGGTTGGCAGGGGATATGGGGTGCGCTGAAGCTGCTCTTTTGCTCCCTCGACGTGGTTTGCATAGATGTGCACGTCTCCAAAGGTGTGGATAAATTCGTGTGGTGTCAGCCCGACCACCTGGGCGACCATCTGAAGGAGGAGGGCGTAGCTGGCGATATTGAAGGGGACGCCGAGCATAAGATCGGCTGAGCGCTGATAGAGCTGGAGACTGATCCGGTCTCCCGTGACGTAGAACTGCATGAGGGAGTGGCACCCCTGGGGAGAGACCTTTGGCTGATCGGCCGGATTATATGCCACCACGAGATGTCTGCGGCTGTACGGCTCTTCACGGAGTCTCGTTATCAGGTTCTGAATCTGATCGACCTCTCCGTCGGGCCCCTCCCACCGGCGCCACAACTTGCCGTAGATCGGTCCGAGCTCTCCATCTTCATCGGCCCACTCATCCCAAATGCGAACTTTTCGGTCATTCAACCACTTCGTATTGGTATTCCCCTGAAGGAACCAGAGAAGTTCATAGATAATCGACTTCAGATGGAGCTTCTTGGTCGTGACGAGCGGAAATCCTTCGGTAAGGTCAAAGCGCAACTGCCGTCCGAATACGGAATACGTTCCCACACCGGTGCGGTCTGAGCGAAAGCCTCCATCGGACGGAGCACCGTTCTCGAGAACATCCCGTATCAGATCCAGGTACTGCTGCATAACTCTTTCCTTAGTCGCGAAAATTTGAAAACTGGAGCTCAAGTTCAGAGAAGCTCTCCTTCAGGTGGGCGATAATTCCTTGGAGATCGTCGCGCTTTTTGCCCGTTACCCGAAGCTGTTCTCCCTGAATCTGAGCCTGTACCTTCATCTTCTGTCCCTTCACCGACTTTACCATCTTCTTCAGCTCCTCATCCTTCAAACCGTTCTTCACTCGGATGACCTGACGAATCATATCACCACCGATCGGTTTCGGATCATCAAATTCCAGCAACTTCAAACTCACCTTCCGCTTTGCCAGCTTCATCTTCAGGATCTCAATAACCGCCTTCCGTCTCATCTCTTCGTCTACTGTGATCGTAATTTCAAAATCTTGGACGGAGATCTCAACCTTACTCCCCTTAAAGTCATAGCGGGTTGCGATCTCCCGAGAGGTTTGGTCAACGG
>JALEGQ010000203.1 GCA_022763385.1 bacterium | reverse complement strand
GGAGAAGCTGGGAGCAAGGAACCCTCCAGCACTCTCAAAACGTCGACATATCTACATTTTTCAGACTCTTTCAGAAAAATAATTACGATGCCCTAGTCCTTAGGAACTTTGTCCTGCATTTGCAGGAGCATAGCGAGTCCAGCAGATCCGGAAGGTTCACAATTGAGACCAAGGCTATGAGCTAGGTTGAAACCTTCATGAATGAAGGACTCTTCCACGGGGTAGATGCCTGTCAATTCACCACAGTACCCGGCAGTTTTGTAGAATCGGATCCAATCCTGATTTATGTATGGGAAAGGAAGAAATGGTGCGTACAGTTTATCGGCTGCCGTACCGGGAACAGTCGAGGTAGCACCGATATAACTGCAGCTTCGTAGATTTTCCGAGTCGCCCTTATATCTTGGATCGTGGAATCCAAAAGAAGAAACTTCGATTTTGTTAAGTTCCATCACTTTCTTGAAAATGATTCCTGTCCCGAACGGGACAAAAACAAAGTCGGCTTTTTGGTTGAGGACTTCGTAGCCCATCCAGTCATAGTTGCCGATCTCAAGAGAGATTCCTTGGTTTGAAGTTAGATCAAACCCATTTGGATTATCCGTTCGGTCAAGAATCTCCTGAGGAGCCAGCGGCTTCTCAGAGAGATTCTCGAAGAAGAGTTCACAATGGGCCTTTGATAAAGCGTCCTTGATCATCTCATCAAGGTTCTTGTCGATGAGTACTTTCAGCTTGGGAAGTCCGAAAGCCTCTAAAGTTCGACTGACAGCGAGGGCCGCAGAGCCCGAGCTGATCATAGAAAACTGCGGTAATGCGCCTGATATAACACCTCTCTGCTTGGCTGAGAGAAAGTCACGGTAGAGGATGACGACCTCCCATGCCAGGCGATCTTTATGGGTGTTGGAGTACTTGTGAACACTCTCGTCTTTCAGCCAAACGTTGGAAAAGCCGGGGACCTCTATTTGAAAAGTGGGACTAGCAGGAAACTCGGGATTATGGGGAGGAAACTCCGGCTTGGTAGGGTCGTTGTATGAGCCCACCAAGATAGAATTTAAAATAGTTTCTTCTTCCTCGTTTAGTGCCATGGATTTTCGTTTAGAGGCTTAACAGATATTGATGCTGCAAGCCCATATCGTGATGCTAATATCCTGCTTCAGGTAAGCATTCACCCTAATACGGGCTAAGAGGCTGAAAGTGTTGGATAGTTTTTTGAGTGGTGAAAAGCGAGGAGGGAGTCGACGAGGAAGCTCCAAGGGGACCTATTTTGTTTTTTGCATGTTTCGAGAGTAGTAGCTATTCGCTCATTCCACCTCTGACCAGCGTATGAGATGGAGCCCTGGGTCTGCCTTCTGATCCTGATAATGTGCCTGAGAGTTCTCTCAGCTTCGTTGTTTGTAGGCTGGTAGAGCTCTTGGTGCTCAGTGAACATGAAGAGCCCCTTCCATCGCTTCAGGATTCTCCGCTGCAAGGTATGAGCCTTTGTTCCTTTTGGAAAGGGGGAGCGAGCAATATGATTTGAGATCGACGCTTTGATCCGCTGGACCTTCTTTTGAAACTCTTCATCGGGATATTCACTTCTCCTGTGCCAGAGTCTAAAAAGGCTCCTGAAGTATTTGAGGAGTTTCTCACCAAAGATCTGTGTTTTCTTATCAGGAAGAGTTATCAGAAACTTGATATCCCGTATGAGGTGAGCAAGGCAGAACTGCTGCTTCTCACTAGCGTATGAGATATAAGCTGAGAAGAAGTCAGTAGTGAGAGCGCCACCGAAATTTTCACCGAGCACTTCTTTCAGCACCTGACTTCCGCGGGAAGCTGATATGGTAAAGAACGCTACGAGTTGATTACAGAACACCCACACCCGGTGTCCTTTGCCTGAATCTTTCCACCCAGTTTCATCGATATTGAGCTGTTTTTGCTGGGGTATGGAGTCTTTGAGCTCCTCGTACGGCACCTCAAGCGCTTCCGATGCTCGGTTCACGACATTACAGAGCATGCCCCGTGATACTTCAACACCAAGCACGTCTCGACAGAATGACTCAAGCTCCGTGTACGATGCTCCAAGTGCTCCCTTCATGTATCCAATCAGCGCTTGCAGCCGAACACCAAAAAGTTGCCCCTCTATCACTCCTTCCGGTAACTTCGGATAGTGACACACTCCACAGCACGGACATTCTTTTCCTATCTGGTGATACTCAATGATCTCTACCGGCTTTTCTGGAAGTTATACTGTTTGATGGATAACTGTATCCGTCTTCTCTTCCGATAGTGCCTCACCGCAATCCGGACAATGGCTTAATGATAGTGGTTCTTTCCGATCGATCTCTTCTTCACTAAAACATACACGTGCTTTTCCTCGGCGTCCCTTTTGTCCTCCACGCCTCCTCTTGCCTGGTTGCCGCTGCTCTGACTTCGGCTTCGTGATATCTGATGACGGGGGTTTCGATGAGGTAGAGGAATCTTTGGATAGCTCGGCTACTTGCTCTTCCAGAATCTGAATGCGCTCCAAAAGATAGCCGATTACTCGGAGGGCTTTCGGATCTTTTATCTCCGATATTTCTCGCGCTAGATCAAAGTCTTCTGCCATCAACTATTCTATGACAGATCCTGACTCCGATAGATACCCCCTTATTTCTTAAACCTTTTCAACCCGTTAGGCCGATACGTGAATGCTTACGCTTCAGCAACTCTATGCTTCAAGTTGCTGAAAATAAACAGGTTTTTGCTCTTCCGATCTCTTCTATGCAACACGATCCCCATCCTCCACGACATATCAGGGCCAAGCGGCTCAACGGTAATACTCCGTCTTGGAGCTTTGGTGGGGAAAGAAAGGGAGCTTCTTATCCTCAGCTGAGTGCTGTGATGATGACGGTGATTCAGAGCTGTAAGCTGAGAGGGGATCGATCGCCATCGCTATCTCACCGACGTGCTCCCGCCGCTCGTAAGTCAGAAGACTACCTCGCACGAGGGCCTTACTCCGCTCGATTGGAACAAAGCGTAAGACGATGACCGAGCGCTTCAGGGGGAGGGCTTTTCAGAGACACTCCGCAGACGAGCCGAAATTTTCCGCTATCACTATTGCTCACGTGCTCGTCGAGGACGTCGAAGAAAAGTCCTCCCCCTGAAGCGCGAACACCTCGCGACCTTCTCACCGCAACGCTCTGCCAAGCTTTCCCTCCGGGAAAGCGCCAAGCAGAGAGTCGCCCAAGGTGCCTTGACACCGAAGGGCGAACAGGGGCAAAAAGCTGGCCAAAAACGAAAAACTTCACCCACTCCCACAAAAATCCGCCATCCCAGTGTGAGCGGCCAGATTTTGGTTCCTGTCGAGGAAGGTGGGGTGGGGACGAGCGGAAACGTACATGTGGTACATTGAGCACGGCCCCACCCCGCCTGACGAAGCTCTCTGCCAAGCTTTCCCTCTGGGAAAGCGCCGAGCAGAGAGTCGCGCAGGGCGCTACAGCGCCCGTAGCGAACAGGGGCAAAAAGCTGGCCGCTCACATTTCGAATTGGGGCTCTCGCTTTAACAACGCGAGAAGATACTTCAACCCCCCCAAAAACGTAGAAAGAGAACCCGAAATACTCGGCCCAGTGATATCATTCTCCAACGCGGTATCAACCCAATACCTTCCATCATCAGGATCATCCATGATTGCCTGAAAGTTTGTTGTCATCGTCGTATCCTCATTGTTCTGAAGAGTCAACGTATCGATATCAGGACAATCCTTCGCATCCGGTATAGATTCCCAGTCGGCTTCAAAAGCCGTACCACAGACATAATTGCCTGCCTTTACCTCATTAAAGGCAGAGATCTGAGCGGGAGAAAGTGCGCCGGAATCTTCAAGCTGCTGCACAACAGCGACCTCACCCTGCCAACTGTTTGATCTTCCGAGATACCAGGTAAAACTCTTTCCATTGAGGCGTTGGGTGTAATCCGTCATTCGTAGCGAGAGAGCATCGATAAGATCTGCATCGCTCTCCGTCTTCTGACCGAGACTATCAACTGATATCGGTCTTCCATCAGTTACAAGAATATATCCACACTGCCCCTGCCCATCGGTTTCCAACTGAAATTCCTCACAGCTCTCTACCGGCACAGAATTATGAGTCAGTGTGCCGGAGTTCAAAGGCCCCATGTCGTTAATATAGTAAAAGAGATTCGAACCAACGGTGGGTGGAGTTGCCGGTACTGATACCGTTCCAAGAGAGATAGGTGGAACTCCCGCAGCGACACCAGTTGCCGCACCTTGTGCAGCACTCTCACAGTTTCCACCTCCGTCTAGGGTATCGCAGTTTCCATGACCCCGTGGTGCACCACCAAACTGAGTACAGAGTGGAATATTCGCGGTAAAAGTTGAGGTCGCAGAATTCATACACCGTGGTGACTTCTGATTACTACACCGCGGCACCATATTTCCTGAGCTATCACCGAACGCACACCACACCGCACCGTTCGTAATCTGCCCAGTACCGGCCTCCTCACATCGGGGAACCTCCGCTGCATCAGCACAACGAGGAGAGAGTTCCGCGGTGGTGTTGTAGTAAACATTCACCTCTGTCGCACTGACAGAACCGTGCAGGTTAGAATCACACTGCGGGCTGTTGTTCATCAATCCATCATCACAGAAGTCCCTTCGATTGCAGAGCAACCATCCGGTATCGAGTGGATCTTGGCTGAGGGGAGCATTGTTTGCGATGGATGGACCCACCACCGTACCACCAGGAGCAAGCACCGGATCTGCGTCGTTACAACTGTAGATGTAACCAGTTCTCACGGGGATATGAAGATTCGCCGTCGTAGGATGTCCATCTCCTTGGCTGGTAAGGAGCGGCATCGGATAGAAGGGGAATCCCCACGGATAGTGGAGCTCATTCTGTATAAGGTGTTCCGAACCAACAAGCGATCCGATAGCCCATGGGAAAGAATCTTCTGGTGGAGGATTGAATTTTTCGTTCTCTAAAAACGGGAGAGGAGGATCTACAAAGCTGCTATAGGTTCCCGGATTAATTACCTTACCGGTCTGTGCTCCCGTAAAAGTTCCATATTTTATGAGCTTACGGTAACCAGTAAGGGTGAGGTAAAGGTAGGTCGGGTAGCGAAGGTCCATCAGGACATTATCGACGAAGACATCTTTTGGATTAGCAACCGAGTGATACTCCGATACCACCGGGCGAAGCGGGGGATTCTGTGAGCTGTCGAGGGTATATCCAGAAACCGAAGGATCTTTGTAGCTCCAGATATTAAACACTCCATCATTCACAAACTCCGTGTATGGAGTGTCATTATCTGGAGGAGTTCCATACATCGTGCCGTTTACCATGGTGGGAACCCAACTCGGCATCAACCCTCCAAGCAGGTCAACTTCGAGGTGAGGAGTCGCTTGTGCCGCTACTCCCGTAAGAATTACTGCGGCTTTCTTATAGGCTAGGAACTGGTTTGACATGTTCCATTCCAGCTCCCACCGGTGAGGAGGCTTCGTTCCACCACATTCATTCTCTGTTGTAACCGTACAGCCGGTGCTCTGATTGATGAGCCAAGGCCAGTCTGCTCCTTGATCTAGCCACGGCATTCTTACCCGTGACTTTCCCGTCATTCCATACGGCAGAGCAAGCTGTGTCACATCATCGGGGACAGCAACTCCATCAGCATTGAGAACTCCATTTGCACCGGCACCTCCGCTTCCATCGCTTACTCCAAAAGCCTCTAAAGTATCGCTCGCGCTTCGATCCTTATTTAAACTTCGAGAGAAATCGAGAACGAGACTCATTAAGAGAAAGTTCGGTTTTGCTCGGGACATTCCGACAACCTCTAGCCCAGCAAGATCGGAAACAACCTCTGTTACCGGATCTTGGGTCAATCCAACAAAAGCCGTGACGGTATTGACGGTGTCATCCGTG
>JALEGQ010000002.1 GCA_022763385.1 bacterium | reverse complement strand
CGGATTACTTCGTAATCCGCCTCGAAGCAGTATTTCTCCAACCGGTTCGATCCCGGTAGGGTCAGGAAGGTGAATGCGCGACTAGCGCAGAGGAACCCTGGGTTCCTGGCCTCAGCGGCGAGCGGAAAATACTGGACCCTACCGGGATCGAACCGGTGACCTCAACACTGCCAGTGTTGCGCTCTCCCAGCTGAGCTAAGGGCCCGTCTTGGATGACGAGCTGCTATAGTATGCTTCTTTGGCCAGGATTCCAAGCCTTGGGAGGCGTTATATGAGCCAATAGGGCCAATAGAGAACTCTTTCTTCTTTGTCCCAGTAGGGAACGCCACCATAGGTAATGACTCCGAAAGGGCTTTTTCGTTCTCGGATGAATTCCTTTACCCGATTCGCCTCACTCATATTCAGGTGGGGAGAGCTTTTTACCTCTATTGGAATGTGAGTGTTCCCAAAAGAGAGCACAAAGTCGATCTCTCCGGCCTGAAATTTTGTTTTGCCGTTGGCATCTATCGTATACGGCTTGAAGTAATGGAGCGGGACTTTCAGGGGGATGGATTGCAAGAGGTGTGAGAGCTGGGTGTGAACCACTCCCTCCACCCGTTGCCCCTTGTTATGTGTCACATCGGTATCTCCCATGAGGTACGAAACCATACCAGGATCGATATATGAGAAGACATTGAGATATGTTCGGCGATCTTTCTCGAAGAGAAGTGGCTTCTTCTTGAGAAGGTATCCGTGTCCTATCAGCTGATTAATCACCTCATTAATCGTGTCACGCTTCCCGATACCGGTCTGTTTCTGCACAGTTTTATAGGTGAACTCTCTTGAGTGCACCCTGGCGAGCTCGATACTGATGAGATCTCGGATATCATTCGTGTCAAAGAGGATAAATTCGAATCCTCGTTCAACAACCTTTGCGATATTTTCAAGCTTTTTTGTGCCCGTTTTTGCCTGATGAACGAGGGGAAGACCGCCGTATTGAAGATAGTCATCGAGGATCTCCTGCTTCTTCTCGGTAAGGGTTAACTGCAAACTCTCGGGGATGTCGACTTTCTGATTGGTGAGAATCTTTAGAAAGAGATCGCGAGCAATCTCTTGAATTTCGCCGTGATGAATCATCACCTCTTTCAGCGAAAACGGCATGAGCGTTAAGAAGTGACCACGACGTTGCAATCTCTTTCTCGCTTCAGTACTTAAGAAGTGCGGATTTGAACCGGAAACGATAAAAGAGATATCCCGGTCGAAGGCGTACTTGACCGCATCAAAAACATCTGCGCACTTCTGAACTTCATCGATGAATACAATGGCCCTCTTTTGCGTCTTCGCCCTCACGTCTTGGAAGAGGTACTTGGTGTCCTTCGCAATGGCTTCACGAAAGTGGAGGTCATCACCGGTATAGCTGAACGTTTCGTATTGAGACGAGAGATCCTCCAGAACGTGATGAACGAGCGTTGTCTTGCCACACCCCACCACGCCAGCCAAGATCAGCCCCTCACAATTTGAGGTTTTAAATAGCGCTTCTACCTGGTGGTGAAGGGATCTCTTTATATAGTCCATCTCGAGAAAGTAGCATAATTCTGCTCAATTCTCTAGAGAAAGTTGAGATATAACAGACAATTCTCTGGAGAAAGTTGCTTTTATTGGGCGCTTTCTCCGGACTTTGCCAGCCGATAGATGGCATAGACCGTTCCTTTATCTACCTGAATTTCATGAACTTTCTCCTGTTCATGGAGTGGAAAGTCGGGGAACCATTTGGGGAGGTGGCCCTTCCGTTCTGCAACAAGGAGGTACTGCGGGCCTTTTCCTCGTGAAAGAGCTCGCTTCCGAGTTTCCGGTGCGAGGCGTTCAATGTTACGGCGACGGATATCGGGACGGAGCCAGGTCTCTTCGGTGTAGTGCACGACGTGCTGCGCGAAGGCGACGTAGAGAATGCTGTTCTTCGGGGCGTGTACGTTCAACCACCCAACCGCATTCCGATACGATATCCCCCAATAGTCACCCGCTTCGGGAAGATCCGCGGCCTGGGCCGCTCCGAGCCCCCCAAAGAGAGCGTTGTAGTAGACGTACTGGAACGGGTGGTTTCGGATGTTCCACTCGAGGGTTGGGGCAAAGATTGAAAGTACAAAAATAGTCTGAACGATTCTCCGAAGAGGCGGTGCCATCCGCAGCGAGAGCTGTAGAAAAAGTGAAAGCCGCCGAAGAAGTACTTCTGTTCCCACCCCAGCGAAGAGAGCCAATGGAACGAGGATCTCCATCCAGTGCCGAATCCCATCAAAGTCTTTCGCATACGGCAGAGAAACTCGAAGGAGCGGCACCACAATCCAGGGAAGGAGAAGGAGAGCAAGGAGTCGGGGACGCCCCTTCTGCATCAGCGATACCACTCCTCCAAAGAGGGCCAGGCCAAGAAAGAGAACGGGAGAAGTAATAAGCAACAGGTAACTTGGAAATCCTTTCCATGATGCTGTTCCCTCAAGCCCTCGCTCTTGAAGAAATTCAATGTGCTTGAGTAACCCATTTGGAAAATCAGCGAGCAGATAGGGCCAGGCGATCATCGCCGTAAGAGCGGTCACGAGTGGTGCAAGAAGAAGGGCGATCACAAAGGAGTGCCTCCCGAAGTTCGCCCGGCTCTTCAATGCGAGCTCTCGATAGTGGAGGTCACCTCGCCAGAGAAAGAAAATCACGGTCATCAGCACCGCGGTGGGTATAAGGAAGAGGGCGTTTGCCTTTGCAGCGAGCGAGAGGCCGAAGAGAAAGGCCGTACCGAGCACCCACCGCCAACTCCTCCGGAGTAGCCCTTCGAGAAAGGCACAGAGGGTAAGGGAGTAAAACACGAGCTCTGGAACATCCTTGGCGTTGTAGTGCGCATGAGACCAGAGGAGTGGGTGCACGAGGAGAAATAGTACCGCGATGGCACCAGACAAGGGCGAGGACCACCGCGAGGCGAAGAGGAAGAGGGCGATCGAGAGGAGCCCCATCAGGAGCGCCTGTGAGAAGTGCTGCGCTGAAGTGGGGTCTGTGACTCGGAGCTTCGTATAGAGCAGCCATTTCGTAGCGGCACCCAAAGTATGCCCAAGTCCCCAGATATGATGGACATTCTTGCGCGCATACCCACTTCTCGCATGATAGTCTGGGTGATCGGGCTCGTGGTAGATCGAGAGCATCGGCTTTTCGAGCTCGAGATAGGCGTGGTCTCCCGTCGTGAGAAAGGCAAAATACCGGTCTCCGAGAAAGCTCTCCCCTTGAGCTTCGTCAAAGTTAATGCCGTATTGAGGAGCGGTAGAGAAAAAGAGAAACAGGTAGAGAGAAACAGATGCCAGCACGAACACTCCCCAGGGAAAGAATACGCTCTGACTTAACAAACGGGGTGGGCGGGGCTCAGTGAAGCTCTCTTCCATTATCTCTCTGCTTTTTTCGAAGTCGGTACGTCGCAGAGAGCATTACCGATCTCCTCTTCGTCCAGCAAGGGATAGAGCTTGAAATGAAACGACCACTTCTCGAATTGACTGATGCCGGGCTGTACTGCGAGCAGGGCGACTTCTTTATCGATCCGTGGAAACCACGCGGCACGGCCGTTATCACCCACGCCCACGCGGACCACTCTCGGTACGGGGCGGAACAGTACCTCGCCCACCACCATTCGCTCCCCTTCATGCGACACCGACTCGGAAAGAGCGCCCCTCTCAGTGGAGTGGAATACGGGGAAACGGTTGAGAGAAATGGGGTCACCGTATCACTTCACCCCGCCGGTCACATCCTCGGCTCTGCTCAGGTCCGAGTGGAATACCGAGGTGAGATCTGGGTGGTAAGCGGTGACTACAAAGTACTCCCCGATGCAAGTTGTGCCCCGTTTGAGCCGGTTCGGTGTCATCACTTTATCACCGAAGCAACCTTTGCCCTACCGATCTACCGGTGGCAACCAGATGAGGTGATCTTTCAGGAGATTAGGGCGTGGTGGGAGAAAAACCGCGCGGAGGGAAAAACTTCTCTCCTCTACGCCTATGCCCTCGGAAAGGCCCAACGGATCCTTCAGGCTTTCGCCGAAACAGCTCCCGGTCCGATCGGTGTTCACGGCGCGGTCCTTCCGTACCTCAGTGGATACCGGGCAGCGGGTATCGCCCTTCCCGAGGTGCTCTCTGCCAATGCGAAGCACGCTCCGATCCTCAGAGGCGAAGGACTGATCATAGCGCCTCCATCAGCAGCCAGCAGTCCGTGGACACGAAAGTTTGCACCTCACTCCCAAGCCTTTGCCTCGGGATGGATGCGAGTTCGGGGAAAACGCCGGAGAAGAACTCTTGATCGCGGCTTTGTGCTCTCTGACCACGCAGATTGGCCGGGACTACTTGAAGCGATCTCTGCAACCGGTGCAGAGATGGTGAGTGCTACTCACGGAGCAACGCGAGCGTTGGTGCGGTATCTCAACGAGACGGGAATACCAGCAAAGCCTCTCGAGACCCCTTTTACCGGAGAAGATGGCACCAGTGATCAAGAAGAGGGGCGATCATGAAGGCATTTGCCGAACTCTTTCGAGCACTCGACGAGACAACTCGCACCAAGGAGAAGGTTGCCGCACTCACGAGGTATTTCCGGACCGCTCAACCGAGAGATGCCTCCTGGGCACTTTTTTTTCTTACCGGCGAAAAGTTGTCACGTGCTGTCAGCTCTTCTCTGCTCAAGGAGTGGGTTTCAGAACGAACGACGTTACCACTCTGGATGGTGGAGGAGTGCTATGACTCCGTTGGTGACCTCGCAGAGACCCTCGCCCTCCTCCTCCCAGAGGAAAGCGCAGGGCGAGAGGAGTCGCTGGCCGAGCTCGTTGAAGGCACCCTCCTCCCACTCCAAAAAGCGAGTGAAGTACAAAAGAAGGAGACCCTTTACGAGATCTGGGACACTGCCCCACTCTCCGAACGGTTCCTTATTCATAAGCTTCTGACCGGGGGACTTCGGGTTGGCGTCTCGAAAGCACTAGTGACCCGAGCCCTTGCTCAACTTGCAGGGGTAGAGGAAGCAGAGATGGCCCACCGCCTGACGGGGACATGGGAACCCTCGGAAGAAGGGTATCGCTCACTGCTTCAGAAAGAATACCACTCTACGGGTCCTGGAAATCCCTACCCGTTCTTTCTCGCCTCGCCGCTAGATGAGAGTGAGGCGTCGACTCTCTTCTCCCCACTCGACGAGTGGTGCTTTGAGTGGAAGTGGGATGGTATCCGCGCACAGCTTTTACATCGAAATAAAGAATGCCTCGTCTGGTCTCGGGGCGAGGAAGCGGTCACCGAGAGCTTTCCCGAAGTCCAAGAGGCGCTCTCTGCGCTGCCAAACGGCACCGTACTCGACGGTGAGCTCGTAGCCTGGAAGGGGGATGCTCCCCTCCCCTTCGGCGAACTTCAACGACGGTTAAACCGGAAAAAGGTCGGAAAGAAGCTCCTTACTGAGGTTCCCGTTCGGTTTATCGCCTACGATCTTCTCCAAGTGGAGGGAAACGATATTCGCGAGGATCCACTTGCTTCCCGAAGGAAACGGCTCACGGAGCTTCTCGGCGAGAACTCAGGGAGTTCCACCGTGCTCACTCTTTCGATGCCACTTGCGGCGACCTCTTTTGAAGAACTTCGACAACAGAGAGCCTCTGCACGTGAGCAGGGAACCGAGGGTCTTATGGTAAAGCGGTGGAGCTCACCCTACCGAGTCGGACGAAAACGGGGTGACTGGTGGAAGTGGAAGGTGGACCCACTCACCCTCGATGCCGTACTGACCTATGCCCAAAAGGGACATGGGAGAAGAGCAGATCTCTTTTCGGATTATACCTTTGCACTCTGGTCAACACCCTCAGAGCACGATGACAAGAGGGAGCTCGTGACGATCGCCAAGGCTTACTCCGGACTCACCGATAATGAGATGCGTGAAGTCGATCACTTTGTCCGGAAGCACACCGTGGAACGGTTCGGCCCAGTACGAAGAGTAGAACCACACCTCGTCTTTGAGCTTGGATTTGACGACATCCGACGATCACGGCGACACAAGGCTGGACTTGCGCTCCGCTTTCCCCGAATGCTCCGCTGGAGACGAGATAAGAAAACGGAAGAGGCGGACTCTCTTCTTACCGCAGAAGAGCTCCTTCACGCCGTTCATGGAGTGCCCGATGAGCCCTCATGATCCCCTGCTCTCCTGGTTTCGACAACGGGGGTGGAAGCCCTTTCCCTTTCAGCAGGAGTGCTGGACCGGCTTCCTGGAGGGACGAGATGGGCTCTGTTATGCCCCAACAGGGATGGGAAAGACACTTGCCGCTATTGGCGGGCCAATTCTCGCCGCACTGGAAGAAGACCCTGCTCGTTCTCAGCTCAGGGTGCTCTGGATTACCCCCCTCCGAGCGCTTGCTCACGATACCACCGAGTCACTACGAGAGGTGGTACAGCACGTTGGCCTTCCGTGGAGAGTAGAGGCCCGGACCGGAGATACTCCTCAGAGTCTGAAAGCAGCACAACGAAAGCGCCTACCGGAAGTCCTCGTCACCACGCCAGAGAGCGCCTCCCTGCTCCTCAGTTATCCCGAATGCCGCACCCTCTTCGGCGGAGTACAGGCAATTATCGCAGATGAGTGGCACGAGCTCCTCTCAACAAAACGGGGTACGCAGAGCGAACTCGTCTTCGCTGGAGTAGAACAGTACTCCGGTCGGGTACCTCGGTGGGGGCTCTCGGCAACCCTAGAAAACCTGGAGCACGCTGCAGAAGCGCTCGCCCCTCCACGACGGTGGGAATCACCGAACTCACCCTCCCCCCTGCTGATCAACGCCGCAGAGCAGAAACAGTTCTCGCTCCGCATCGTTCTTCCCAAACAGAGAGAGTTCTTTCCTCTGGTGGGAAACTTTGGTGGCCATCTCTTACAAGAAGTTATTGCTCTTATCGATCAACGAGAGAGCACCCTTCTCTTTACCAATACGAGAAACCAAGCGGAACGGTGGTTCCGCGAGATTCTTCTTGCCCGACCCGAGTGGAAAGAGAAGATCGGGCTCCACCACGGCTCTCTTGATCGGGACGAACGGGTCCGCATTGAAGAAGCGCTCCGAGAGGGTTCGGTGAAGGGGGTTGTGTGTACCTCTAGTCTTGACCTTGGAGTTGATTTCTCACCGGTAGAGCAGGTCATCCAGATCGGAAGTCCAAAAGGGATTGCTCGTATCCTCCAGAGAGCAGGTCGCTCAGGCCATTCCCCGGGAAAACCGAGCATACTCTACGGTGTTCCAACTCACGCTCTTGAGCTGGTCGAGTTTCTCGCCGTTCGCTCAGCGATTCAAGCAGGGAAGATCGAACCCCGAAAGGCGCGAGAGAAACCACTCGACCTCCTCGTTCAACACCTGGTCACCCGTATCCTGGGAGGGAGAGAAGACGAAGAGAAGCTCCTCCGCGAGGTTCAGGAAACCTACGCCTTTCGGAATCTCACTCCGGAAGAATGGTCGTGGGCGATACAGTTCATCATCAGTGGTGGAGCCGCCCTAAAGGCCTATCCTGAATATCAAAAGGTAGAGCGCGATGAAGAAGAACGCCTCACCGTTCCGGATCGACGCACGGCTCAACACCACCGAATGTCGATCGGAACGATCACCGCTGACGGACTTGTCTCCATACGGTTTGTAAAAGGAGGAACGCTTGGAAGCGTCGAAGAATCATTTATCGCACAGCTCTCACCAGGAGACACCTTTTACTTTGCTGGACGCTCACTGGAGCTCATCCAGTTCCGAGATATGAAAGCCTATGTTAAGCGAAGTCAGCGGAAGAAAGCCGTAGTGCCCCGCTGGATGGGGGGAAGAATGCCGCTCTCCTCTCATCTCGGCCGGGAGGTACACCGCACGATGAGACAGTGCCACGATGGGGAGTTTTCCCATGCCTCTCCTCAAGAGCTTCATTCTGTTGCCGATCTCCTCGCCCTTCAGGAGCGGTGGTCTTACCTTCCCGATGAACACACGATTCTGATCGAGGAGGTGAAGACCCGAGATGGATACCACACCACTTGCTTTCCCTTTGAAGGTCGACTCGTCCACGAAGGACTCGGGGTGCTCTTTGCGTATCGACTCTCGCAACAAGAACCGAGAACGATTGCCGTTTCAGCAAATGACTATGGACTGAATCTTATAACCCCAGAGCCGCTCGCTCTTACGGAATCACAGTGGCGAGATATCCTTGCCCCCGCACAGATAGAGAATGATCTCTTTACCGCACTCAATGAGAGTGAGATGGCGAGGAGAAAGTTCCGCGAGATTGCGCGAGTTGCCGGGCTTATCTTTCAGGGATTTCCCGGCTCAAGAAAAACCGCTCGTCAGATGCAGGTCTCCAGTGGACTCCTCTTTGATGTTCTTTCAAAATACGACTCAGAAAATGCTCTCGTTCACCAAGCACACGAGGAGGTGCTCCAGGAACAGCTCGAACTCCCCCGCCTGACTGCCGCACTCGAGCGAATAGAAAAGATGAATCTCCTTCTCTCTTCTCCCGCACGACTCACACCTCTCAGCTTTCCCCTCTGGGCCGAGAATATCCAGAGCCGGTTAAGCAGCGAAAGCGCGGGGGATCGCATCGAACGGATGCTACAACAACTTACGAAGGACGTTACAAGACAGGGAGGTGTGAAATGAACTTTCGCCCCACCCTTGAAGCTCAGCCTGGAAGAGGTGTTGTAGGAGAGATGTCGGTCCAGTACGGCACCGAGCAGCTCTTCCTCATCGCGGAACGGGCCGTGTTTCTGCCCGAGCACCGCGCACTGTGTATCACGGATCCTCATTTCGGAAAGGAGTACTCCGCCCAACAACTCGGTATCGCCGTACCAGTGGGAACACTCGAAGGAGATCTCCAACGGATCTTCAACCTGATTGTACGGTATGAAGCGAGATCACTGGCTATTCTCGGTGACCTCTTTCACGACGAGCAGGGAACTCCTCCAGAGCTTATCGAAAGGCTCCGCCACTTTTTCTCTTCGCTTCCCTTCGCATCACCCACCACCACCGAGCACTCCGAGCGCGTTATCCTCATCCTCGGAAACCACGATCGAAAGGTGAGAGCTCAGATCGAGAAGCTCGGGATCTCACCAGAAGAAGAGCCCTTCCACCTCGGCCCATTCTCCCTCTGCCACCTCCTCGAGAGAGACGGAGAACGCCCCGTACTCCGCGGACACGAACACCCCGGCACAACTCTTCGCGGCCTAGGAAGAGAACGGCTCCGACTCCCCTGCTTCCTCCTCGAAGAAAACAGCATCACCCTTCCCGCCTTCGGAGCTCTGACCGGGATGCATGAAGCAAAAAGTGCACGCACAACAGGAGTGGTGGCGATCTCAGAAGGAAGACTTTTTCCGGTGCCATCTTTTTCGGTGCTGTAGAGCGATACAATGGTGGCGACGAACGCTACCCCGCTGTTGAGAGGCGGCGGATCGATTTTTCTTTGAGGCCAAGAGAGAGGAAGGGTGCGGCTTCAGAGATAGCACGGTAGGTGCACTCTCGTGCTTGCTCACGAGAAAGTTGAACGTGTGGGAGTTCTTGTAACTGTTCGGCCGTTTCAAAAACAAAGAGATCATCAATCCACCTTGCATCAAGGCCCGCATCGCGGAGCTGCTCTAGCAGACGACGAGAGATGGCCCGTACCGCCAGGACATTCATGCCGAAATCACCGTCCTCAGAACCGTGATGGCTCTCCATCACCGCTCCTGCGATGAGTCGTTCTACCGAAGAGAGAACCCCTTCATGCAGCACTTTTGGAAGCGCGGGGTGATCACTCTCAAGACGTCCCTCAAGTGGAATCTCTTCAAGCTCATGAAGAAAGGTGCATAACTTCTCGGCTTGGCGCTGCCGCTCACCGGCGAGCTCGCTCTCTCCACGAGACTCCGCTACCTCAGAGAGCTTCCCGAGCAGAGATACTCGAGCGGTGGTATTCCCGTGAAGCTCGGCGATATCAAGAGCGAGCAGAAACTGTTCCTCAGCCTCCCGAAAAGAAGATGGCTGATCCGACACCCCTTGAGCAACCGTCAGCAGAAGCTCTCCCAACCGGCAGTAGAGCCCCAGCAAGAGGGGACAATCCTCTCCTCCCCGCTCAGTGACCGAATCGATCTCCCCCTCGAGCTCACTCCTCACCCGCTCCCATTCGGAATGTCTCTCCCCGCATGAGACAGAGCGCACCTCACTCTCTGCCCTTACCTCTGCAGCCCCTCCCCCTGCCTTTGCAGAGGACATGCCACCAAGAGAACGTCGAATTGGAAAATGCAGAACATTCATGCCTCTTTCTCCCCCATTTCGAGCATTACAGATATCCCCGGCCTAAGATAGAGCAGTCTACCGGCCGGAGATGAAAATAATCTCCCGAGCACAGAGTGGATTTTCACCCCATATTTCGACATCATTCTACCGTACCAACCAGAGGAACCCCACATCGGGATAAGGGTAGCCATGACACAGAAGAAAAGAGCACTTACCGGGATTCGAGCAACCGGACAGCTCCATCTTGGGAATTATCTCGGGGCCATCCGAGAGGCTCTCCGACTTCAACAGGAGTATGAGTGCCTCTATTTTATCGCAGACCTCCACTCGCTCACGACAAATCGCAACCCTGAAGCGCTTCGAGAACAGTCTCTTGATATCGCCGCATCGTGGATCGCCTTTGGCCTCGATACTGATCACCACCTCCTCTACCGGCAAAGCGACCTCCCACAGGTAACAGAGCTCGCTTGGTATCTCAGCTGTGTGACCGGGATGGGGTATCTTCAAAAAGCACACTCCTATAAAGATGCGGTTGCTCAAGAGAAAGAGGTGAATCACGGAGTATTCTCATATCCGGTGCTGATGGCCGCCGACATCCTCCTCTACGAGCCGGATCTCGTTCCGGTTGGAAAGGACCAGAAACAGCACGTGGAGATGAGTCGAAATATGGCAGGTTCTTTTAACGCCGCCTACGGAAAGGAGGTGCTAAAGATTCCAGAGCCCAAGATCAATGAGGAAGTCATGACGATCCCAGGACTTGATGGGAGAAAGATGTCGAAATCGTACGATAACACGATCCCACTCTTTGCTCCGGAGAAGGTCATGAGGAAGAAGGTGATGAGCCTTACTACTGACTCAACTCCACTTGAGGCTCCAAAAGAGCTCGATGGATCAGGAGTCGGTGATCTCTTCGTGCACTTCGCCTCTGCAGAGGAGTATCGCGACCTGAAAGATCGGCTAGCAGCGGGAGGACTCGGATGGGGACACGCCAAAGACGAGCTCTTCCAAGCAATCATTCGAGAATTACAGGAACCAGCGAAGAGATACCGAGAGCTCCGAGGTGATGAGGAGCAGCTACGAGCCGTACTGAGAAGCGGAGGAGAACGGGCACATGCAATCGGCCAAAAAGTGCTTGCAGAGGTCCGTACCACCGTGGGAATTCCAGCACACCCATTTTCGTAGTTGAGGTGTTGATATCATGACATCCCTGGTCTCCCTTCCAGACGACCGCGCATTTTCCGATCGTGCTCAGGCCCTCCTTGGTGAGGGGCCAGCGGCTCCAGTGCTTACTCGACTTTCACAAGAGTACGCGCGTAAGTACCTCAGCAGTGTTTCGGCCGTCTTTACGGATCTCGATGGCACGATCATCAAGCCCGGCGAAACAGAGCTCGATCGGGAGACAAAAGCGGCGGTCTCTGAAGCCGATGAACTCGGCATCGAAGTAGTTGCGGTCACCGGGAAACCGAAATCTGAAGTTCTTCAGATGAGAGAGAAAAATGGAGAAAACTTTCCTCTCCGCTACCTCTATGAAAAGGGAGCCTTCGCCCTCGTTCCTGATGGGAACGGTGGAGTACGAGAGGAGCTACTCCTCGCAACCGCAGAGATGGTAGCAGCAACAACCGCTGCTCGAGAGTACTTCATCACTGACCTCAAGGAGGCGGTAGAGGAGTCTTTTGCCTCAGAACGCCGCATTCGGCTCGAGCTCGCCGGGAATGGTGATCACCAGTGTCTCCTGAGTATCGATATACTCGATCCTACGCTGATAAGCGGTGACTTTCGTGCCGTACCCGACGGGCGGATGAGCATCAAGATTCAGGATCAAGCACTCGTTACTCGAGTGGCTGCAGAGGTCCACCAGCGCCTTCAGCACTGCACGGGGTTTGAAACAACCATTCCCGTAGACCTCGGAAATGCAAATATTGAATTCGCCCCAGGAGGCGCAGAAACAAAGATCGAAAAAGACCTCGGCGTCGCCCGTTACTTAAAGCTCCCTGTAGAGGAAGACGGCCACCACATTCGACTCTCCTCCTCAGCCCTTACCGAAACTCCCACCTTTGCCGTACTCGGTGACAGCGGAAACGACCGCTCCCTCTTCTCCATCGCCAAGCAGCTTCCCCGCGCTCACGGACACCTCGTGTACCACCCCCATACGCCGAAGGAGCTCCTTGAGCACTGCACCTTCCTCTCATCCCCCATCTGCTCCGGAGCCAAACACCTCCAACTCATCATCGCGGCCAAAAGAGAAGCAACTCGCTGATCACCCGGAGCACCATAATTCGTCCCCGGGAGCAGAACGCCCAACTATATGCTCCGTGGCGCTATCTCTGCATACGCCAAGGGATTTGCAAGTATCGTCAACAACAGGAGTAGCAGAATTTTTGTCATCTCGTACCGCCATTCCTCACAAAAGTAACCGCTTGATCACACTTTATAAATCTCTCATTCCTTCTGAGACAACTCATGATACCATCACCCCATGACGAAAGATCTACTAGAGCGTTCACCAAAAATAATGGCACGAAGTGCCGTTGTTTTTGGTGAGGAGCTCTACCCCCGGAGGGAAGACAAATAGCGAGCCTCTGAAAGGAT
>JALEGQ010000202.1 GCA_022763385.1 bacterium | reverse complement strand
TTCACGCGCGAGCTTCCCCGCTCACACGGCACAACTCACCCAAAATTCGTCATTTCTCGCTCAGATCTCCCAAACACCTCCCCTATTCTCTCCAAAACACCAACAGACTCTCCAACTCCACTCCAACACTCCTCTACAACACCACCCCCTCCCCCCCCTACCCTACTGGGTGTCTGACACCCAGTAGGGTAGGAAAAACTGGGAGATTTCTTTTTTTCTTAAGTTCTTACGATCTGCTGCCGTTGTTTGAATTGTGTGTGTTGCAAACAGCCTTTTACTGAGCAGTTGGGAAGTCTAAGGGCCGCTTGCATGAAAAATGTGGTCCTCATTGATGATTGAGCTGTAAGGCGTCCGCTTTCGAAGGAACGAGACGGATTCATCACTGAGCATTCAAGGAGGAAATAAACATGGCTATTAGTCTTGGCTCGAACATTGCGTCATTACGGGCGCAACGTCGACTTTCTAATGCGTCTAATCAACTTGGTACTACCTTTGAGCGACTCAGCTCTGGTCAACGTATTAACAAAGCTAGTGATGATGCTGCGGGACTCGCGATTGCGGACTCCCTACGAGCAGACCAGCGGATTGCCTCTGTAGCGATACGGAACGCAAACGATGGTATCTCTAGTATTGGTATCGCTGACTCAGCTCTGGGAGAGATCGGAAACGTGCTTACCCGTTTAGGTGAGCTCGCAGAACAGTCCGCTAACGGTGTATTCTCTGTCACTCAGCGTTCGGCTCTGGCGAACGAATTTACGGCTCTCGCTTCAGAGATTGAACGAATCGCTGTAACAACCGAGTTTAACGGGGTTGCGCTGCTCTCGGGGAACTCCACTCTCACGCTGCAGGTTGGATTCGATTCGACGTCAACTTCTCAGATCTCCTTTAACGGAGTTCAGGGAACCTTGAATTCGCTCGGTCTTGCCAACTCTGGCTCATCAGCTCTCTCGTTCTCTATCAACGGGTCAACTGCTGATGCTGGTCAATCTGCAGCACGTCTCGCACTCGATGCGGTCAACGGTGCCATTCAATCACTTGCGACCACCCGAGGTACTCTCGGTGCAACTGAAGCTCGATTGAATGTTGCTATCAACAACCTATCGATTGCTCGAGAAAACTTCGCGGCTGCGGAAAGTCGGATTCGAGATGTTGACGTTGCCTCTGAGGCTGCTGAGCTTACTCGACTCAACATTCTTCAGCAGGCAGGTGCTGCTGTACTCGCTCAGGCGAACCAGCAACCAGCACTCGCTCTGAACCTTCTCGGATAAGAGTAATAACAGGGGGACAGGAGAACACCATTCTCTTGTCCCCCGTTAAGAAGCCCAACTTCATTGGCAAGCTGTTTAAATTTTTCTCCTTCTTGAGGCATAACCAGAAGGAAACGCAGAAAGGCGACGAGGACAACAGATATTGTACGTGTGTGTTGTTTTACCTCGCTACTTCCAGGGTGATGAAGAGAGTTTTCTGGGGGCGGAAAACTCTCTTTCATCACTCTTTTTTATTCCCATACCACAACTGAAACGACTTCTCCTGTTTGTTTAAACAGGACAATTCATACTAAACTGTCCTTGTGAGATCCGGAAATACATCACCATGTCAAAGCTGAAGTCAATTTTTCTTCTCGTTTTGCTCACAAATAACCACTTTATCCGCCCCTCCCTAGCTGACTCAAAGATTTATGTATACAAGGAAGCTGATGGAGCAATTCGATTTTCTTCGACTCCCCCCCCTCCGAGCGTTCAGGCCAAGGTTTTTCAAGGAAAAAAGAGTGGTTTTTCTTGGTACCGATCTTCTGGTGCGAGCAAACGGGGAAGATTGTTCACTACTCGATATGAAGATCATATAGCTCAAGCATCGGCTGAGTTCGGTGTGAGAAAAGAACTGATCCGGGCTGTTATTCATGCGGAATCAGCTTTCAACCCAAAGGCCGTTTCACCAAAAGGAGCAACGGGGCTGATGCAGATTATGCCGTTTCACTTTCGAAGGCTCGGCATCACTGAGCCTTTCAATCCAAAACAAAATATCCGGGGAGGTTCAAGAATTCTTTCGGAACTTCAAGGCCGCTACAGAGGAAATACAAAACTCATCCTTGCTGCCTATAACGCCGGAGAAGAGGCAGTACGAAAATATGGTGGAATTCCGCCCTACAGGGAAACACAAAACTATGTAAAGAAAGTACTATCACTTGAATCTCGATATCGTGCTACCTTAAGGCGGTAGTTCTCCGTCGGAAGAGTAGTTATTTATTGCTATGCTTACCAAGAAAAACATTCCGAACTTGATATCACTTCTCCGCCTTTTCGGAATACCGTTGCTTCTCGTTCTTCTCTTTAACGATCCAGTCAAAAATCGTGTTGTCACCGTTGCTCTTTTTCTCTTTCTCGCTCTCACAGATTTTGTTGATGGCTTTCTTGCGAGAAGGTGGAATGCGGTCTCTCCGATCGGTGCGCTGCTCGATCCCCTCGTTGACAAGCTTCTCGTGCTTTCCCCCCTTATTGCCATGATCGAAATACGAGATGCCACTCACGGCTATTCTTGGGTCCCAGCATGGATGGTAATCCTCCTTCTTGCGAGAGAATTTTGGATTACCGGCTTAAGAGGGCTTGCTGCCACAGAGAATGTTATTCTTTCAGCAACGGATCTAGGAAAACTCAAGACCTGTATTCAAATCATAGCCGTAACTCTTTTGCTTTTTCACGGGGAGAATATCATTCAAATAGGCGACAACTGGATTACTACTCAATATTTCGGGCTCCAGTTTCTTCTCATATCAATTGTTTTGAGCTATTGGAGTGGCCTTGAGTATACCCTGAGCTTCTTTAACGGCCTTTCCGGTCAAAAATAGGGCAAATCTCCGAGTTTCTAGTAAGAAAAAAACTCAGTTCTACGAAAGTGACTTAAGGAGAGTTACCATTTTCTTTTCTTCCTTCAGAATTCAATTTAGGTATCTCTGTCGCCAGACGTAGGTCTATTTATGCGCAGGAGGTAGTACTTCTGCTCCGTTGACATCGCCCTCGCTAGTACATGTCACGGTTCGGTTTCCGGCGCTACACGGTTGTAGCGGGAAGGTCTGTATTTTCCCCAAATAATTTACGATTGGTTCGGCACTTCCGTTCTGTGCCCCCCTGTATTTACGCCCCAATAGGGCCTCGATGCAGAGATACAGAACAGTTGTGGCGAAAGCATGAGGCCAACGGATTGGCCTTGTTTGGACCATTCAATCACGGAGGAAAGCCATGGGAATAACACTAGGTACAAACGTATCATCACTACAAGCACAGAGACGTTTATCAAACTCAACAAGTCTTCTCGGACAAACTTTTGAGAGACTGAGTTCTGGACAGAGAATCAACAAAGCAAGCGATGATGCTGCCGGTCTTGCTATTGCGGATTCACTTAGAGCGGATCAAAGAATCGCCTCGGTCGCCATCAGAAATGCGAACGACGGTATTTCGACGATTGCAATCGCTGACTCAGCTCTTTCAGAGATTGGTGGAGTACTTTCAAGGCTCGCAGAGCTCTCGGAACAGTCAGCGAACGGCGTATACTCAAATACGCAGCGTTCTGCTCTCCAGAATGAGTTTACTGCTCTCGGGTCTGAAATCGAACGTATTGCTTCCACCACTGTTTTTAACGGGGTTGCTCTCATCTCTGGTGGGTCAACGACCGTACTTCAGGTTGGATTTGACTCTGATTCGACGTCTCAGATCTCCTTCCAGGGAGTTCAGGGGACACTCTCTGCACTGGGACTCGCGAATTCTGGGTCATCTGCACTGAGTTTCTCGATCAGCGCAAACACCAGTGAAGCAGCTCAGTCAGCCTCTCGGTTGGCTCTCGATGCGGTCAACAACGCCATTACCTCTCTCGCGGTAACACGAGGGAACTTGGGTGCAACAGAAGCTCGACTTAACGTAGCCATTAAGAACCTCTCAGTTTCTCGAGAGAACTTCGCTGCTGCAGAGAGTCGGATCCGTGATGTTGATGTTGCTCAAGAGGCAGCGGAGCTTACCAGGCTGAACATTCTACAGCAGGCTGGTGCATCAGTACTTGCTCAGGCAAACCAGCAGCCTCAGCTAGCACTCTCTCTACTTGGATAAAAATAGATAAGACTCCCTTCCCTCTGATTCTGGGATGGCTTCTCGCAGGGAAAAAATCTCTCACAGAAGCTCTTCGGAAATCAGAGGGGAGGTTGAGCCTCCGAATCCCCTTCCGGAGCGAACTCTTGGCGAGGACACCGAGAGATCTCATAGCGAAGGTAGGTGCTAAATTTAGTGCCTCGCTACTTTCTGCTCCAGGCCTTGCTTCCTACCAAGAAGTTAGGCCTGGATTTTTTATTCCCATCCCCTCACTTTTCCCTCAAGCGATCCCATATACCTGCCGTAACCATATCTGAGCGGAGAATTTCCTAGTCGCTCCACCGCTTGCAGAGCATTCCTGCTTTCGCAGCAAACAAGCTGTACCAGTCGTACCAGAAAGAAAAGTAGCGGGGAAAGCCTTCGGTTTAAACCTTTCCCCTTTTTGAAAGTGAACATAGCCCTAGAGCCAGAGCTGCGAAGGAACGCGGCGGTGCTGTCCCTCTGTTTGGGATCGGTACTGGCTCATCATTCACGGAGGAAAGGATGGGTATTACACTTGGAACCAACGTATCGTCCCTGCAAGCTCAGAGACGACTCTCTATCAGCACCGACTTACTCGGATCAACATTTCAGAGATTGAGCTCTGGTCAACGGATTAACAAGGCTGCGGATGATGCCGCTGGACTTGCGATCGCTGACTCTCTTCGAGCTGATCAACGAGTTGCTTCGGTCGCTATTCGAAACGCAAACGACGGTATCTCAACGATTGCCATTGCAGACTCTGCACTAGGTGAGATCGGCGGGGTACTTTCTCGTCTTGCGGAACTGTCCGAACAGTCAGCAAACGGTGTATATTCAAACAGTCAGCGATCAGCTCTCCAGAACGAGTTCTCAGCACTCGGCTCTGAAATCGAACGTATCGCTGTTACAACAACCTTTAACGGGGTTCGCCTACTTTCTGGAGGTGGAACTACCGTCCTCCAGGTAGGATTCGACTCTGCTTCAACATCGCAGATTTCGTTTACCGGTGTTGAGGGAACTCTTGCAGCTCTTGGACTCGCGAATGCTGGGTCATCTGCACTGAGTTTCTCTATCAGCGCAAACTCGAGTGAGGCGGCACAGTCTGCTTCCCGACTTGCTCTTGATGCGGTAAACAATGCAATCACCTCTCTTGCGATTCAGCGTGGTAACCTCGGAGCGTCAGAAGCTCGACTGAATGTTGCGATTAAGAACCTTTCGGTTTCCCGAGAGAACTTCGCCGCCGCAGAGAGTCGGATTCGAGACGTGGATGTTGCAGCAGAAGCCGCCGAACTGACCAGATTGAATATCCTACAGCAGGCGGGTGCATCAGTACTTGCTCAGGCGAATCAGCAGCCACAGCTAGCGCTTCAGCTTCTTGGGTAATCTTTCGTAATAAACCATAACGCTACGGCGAGGCAGACTTAACTCCTCGCCGTAGCAGACGAGAGACCCTTAAGCAGCGGAGACGGCCAACAGATTTTTGGTGCCTCGCTACTTTCTGTCCAGGTCTTGTCAGGAAACGCTCCGGCTACTTGGCAAGACCTGGCTTTTCAGTGCTCGTGCTCCATCACTGCCGAGAGAGGATAACCGCACCGGCCATCGCTCCAGCAGCGCAGATACTGAGAAGCGCTTTTTCTTTTCCCGATCGCACGAGCTCGTGAGCGGCTGACGTTAACAGCCTCCCACCCGTGGCAGCAAAGGGATGACCAATCGCAATAGAGCCTCCATTCACATTTATACGATCATCAGGGATCTCTCCGACGGGCTTAAGTTCAGGATAGGCTTGCCACCCATCTCTCCACGCGATCCGATTTGCAATTACCTGGGCAGAGAAGGCTTCATGAATCTCAAACCGGTCAATATCGGCCAAGGTAAGCCCACAGCTCTGCAAAACAGCCGGAACAGCAAGGGCAGGAGCCATGAGAAGACCTTCTTTGGGAGCAATTGCAGCAAACTCAATCGCCTCAATATACGCAAGCACCTCCCGTCCCTCCGCTTTCGCTTTTTCTTCACTCATCAGACAGACCATCGAGCAGCCATCAGTCAGACCACTCGAATTTCCAGCAGTAAGAGTCCCCTTGTCACTTCTATCAAAGACAGTACGCAGCGAGCCCAGTTTTTCTGCCGTAGTGTCAGGACGAATAAAGTTATCTTTTTCTGCTCCACCGAGAGCCACTATCTCTTTCGCGAGAATCCCTCTCTCTTCTGCCGCTGCTGCCATGGTATGACTACGATACGCCCACTCATCCTGAGATTTTCGTGAAATCTGAAATTCTTGCGCTGTAATTTCACAGTGTTGCCCCATCGTCAGTCCAGTAGAGGGCTCTTTCGGACTCGGTGGAACTGGCATGAGGTGACCAAGTCTAAAATCAGCAAGCGCCTGCATGCGCTGAGAGAACGTGCGAGCCGCATTCAGCCGCAAAAAGAAACGTTCTGCCTTTCTTGAAAATGAAAGAGATGGTTGAGACATCGACTCTGAACCGCCAGCGAGACCGCACTGTATTCGCCCTGCGCGAATGCCCTCAGCGATCGCATTTGCAGCGACTAGGCCGGTAATGCAGTTATTCGATACAAAATGAGCCCCGATGGATGGAGAAAGGCGTGATCGCAACACAAGCTCCCGAGCCGCATTCGGGATTCGGGGGTCCAGGAGCACGGTCCCAAAGCTGACCTCATCGATCTCTGAATCCTTAAGATTCAGCTCCTGAATGAGAGCTTCTGTGACGTGGATACCGAGGTCAAGAAACGAATACCCCCTTAAAGCTGTTCCAGCTCGACAAAATGGTGTCCTCTTTCCACCAATCAGTGCCACTCTTGCCATTACGATCCCCCTGCCCTCTCTGACCACCACTCTGCTTGGGATACGGTACAGCGCTCCGCTACTTCACACAATTACGGTTCTTTGGGCTGAAGAAAGCTAAAGTTTCAAGATGTGCTGCTATTGTGGGAGCAAAGCAGTCTACGGGCAAATTTTTATGCAACGCTGGGGTATATACTGGCCACAAAAATGGGGGCATCTCCGGGTCAGTGAGATGCCCCCCAAAAAAGGTGAGAAGAAAACACAGGTACATTTGTGCAGAGCCTACGCGGCAAAGATGTCCATTTGCGAATCACTTAACTGAGGTCGCTCAGGCCTCTCTAACAATTCGGGAGAGTGACGCTCCAGAGCGCTCTTCAGCGGCAAGATGGCGTCCGGTCTCAACCAGTCAAATTTTGCATCTTTCTGGAGCTTTAAAGCGAGTGGAAGGTTCCGAAGTTTTGACTCAGAGAGCACGGAACCATCACCAAGCGCTCGGAGATCAACCCCACAGGACAGGTCACCTAGGAGCTCCAAAAAATTGCCGGCATCACGCTTCCAATCTCCGTAGGGCAACAGTGGACTGACCTGCACACGGGTCTCGATCCCAAATCGAGAGAGCGCTCGAACCGTTTTTACTCGCTCACTCACAGTTGGAAGAGAGGGCGTATAACGTCGTGCCACGGAGTCTAACGGGGTCTCAATCCCAAAGTGAATCACCACGTTCTCTTCAAGATTCTTCAATAGAGGAAGTGATAAGACGAGAAGGGGCGACCTCGTTTGAATGCAGAGCAGGCCTGGAGTATAGCGCTCAAAGAGGGCAAGAAATTTCATTGCTGCGTCAAAACGTCCTTCGAAGGGATGAAACGGATCATTGTGTACTCCGAGAATAATCACTGACCTCCGTAACACTCCGCTATTTGAGAGACGAAGAAGTTGCTTCTCCAATTCGATGAGAGGCTTGTCCTTTTCGATCAGGTATCGCGCTCGGAGCTTGATGTGTGATTCTTCTCCAGGAAGACGGAGAGCAAGCTTCGAGAACTCACTTTGCCCTGAATCAATCACGTGCTGGCCAAAGGCCAGGCCATGCTCAAAGGCATCAACGGAAAAAATAGTCCTCTTTAATGGGTCTGTGTAATTGGTCGAGTCTTCCGCTTTCATGATCCCCCCCATCTTAAGTTTAACTTACTTAAACCTATGATGAAGCTCGTGTAAGAAGGATTCCGGAAGTAGAGAATTTTTGCTCCTGTGAAGGTTTCTTCGGAAGCGAATCTGAGCACAATCTAGTTATTTCAATAGGTTAGAAAATAGAACGGCACATTACCTGAAAAAACTCCCCCCTTCTTTGAGCACCGAGAGGAGATCTCTCGTCTGATGAGGGCCTGTCCCTGCATATTCAAGCTCAAATACTTGAAATTATTCGAGAGGACCGTTATTTGTATCAGCCTATGAAACGAAATAGGTCTATGGGGCAGGTATGAGCGAAGAAGAGAAGGAAAGTAGGGTGTCTGAGGTGTCTGACTCGAGCTTTGAGCAGGAGGTTCTTCAATCTTCGATTCCGACACTCGTGGACTTTTGGGCCCCCTGGTGCGGTCCGTGCAAAAGCATCGCTCCAGTGCTCGAAGATCTCGCTGAAGAGTACGACGGGAAATTGAAGATCGTGAAGATGAATGTGGATGAGAATCCATCGACTCCATCCAAGTTCTCTGTCCGGGGTATTCCGAACTTAATCGTCTTCAAGGACGGCGAAGTCGCCGAACAGGTCGTAGGAGCCGTGCCGAAAGAGCAACTTACCGCTGCCATCGACAAGGTGGTGTGAAGATATTTTGCCCCTCACCTTTTTCTTTTAAAGGCAGAGTGAACCGCAAAAAGTCTTTCATCTCTTTTCGGCGCTAGACGGTATTTTGCGAATAACTTACACTCTCCGCTCTATTTCTCGGGGGTAGGTATACATTGTCGAGCGCTGCAGGTTCCACATCGAATAGTTGTACTCCTCATGACGAGGAAGTAGCAGGTGGTCGAACTCGACTTGCGCTCGCTTCACCCCAATATTCACAAAAACAGCCCCCCCAAAAAAAACAGAGCTCGAAACACCGAGCTCCATTTCTGTGGGAGTACCGAATCTCTGCCAAAGAGTTTGCCGAATCCACCTCTGCCGCAGAGAGAGAACTCCTCCGAATTTCACTGAACGAGGCGATGGTCCATTTCCTCTCTCTTGGGAAGGTGGTGTACCTCGAAAAACTCGGACTTTTTATCCCGAAAAGCAGTCGAGAGCGTGTTTCGCACCAACTCGGTGAGGACTGTGTTATTCGCACCGAGACAAAACTGCGGATCTCCTTTGAAAAGTGTAGCGAACTTATCCCCTACCACAGAGAGCGATATCCAGAGATTGTAGAAACCCCCGAGCTCTCTCGCTTTATCTACGCCCGACTTCCGCTCCATCAGCAAACCGTGTGGAGTGAGAAGGTCACTCGCCGGTTTGTTCGAGGACTCAACCGAGTTATCCGCGATGAAGTCATTGTTGATGGATTCTCACACCAACTTTCGGAGGTTGGAGAACTCTTTGCTCTCCATAATCGTCAAGGAGACAATCCAGATGACTGGTTTGCAGGAGCAGACCTCCTCCTTCGTCCCCTCCTCGTAGTACCACTCGAGGCCGAGATTCAGTCGCGTCGCCCTCAACCAGCGCTGACCTCATCGTGGGAGCTCCTTGAAGCTGGGCTTGGCACACCTCTCGCTCAGTTTCAAATTGATCTCGCCGAAGAGCTTGAGGCTCTTGGTTATGACAGAAGCACCTTCACCTCAATGATATCGGGAGAACAGAGGATCCTCCGTATTGGAACATTTCTCCGAAAAGAAGGAGAAAAAACCCGCATAATTTTTTGCACCGACGGACTACGAGAGGGAAGTCTGAGCCGAAACGAATCGCAGAGTTCATCAGCGGACGAAGATCTTTCAATCGGCTCTGAACTCGTCATCCAACTTCCCTCCCAAAATATTTTTCGGGAAGAAGAATCGCTCTCGCAGGACGAGCTTGGTCGAGCTTGCTCCTCTGCGCTTCTCCCCAGGCGAATGCTAACCCTTGGATGGATCCTCCTTCAGAGCTCTCCAGACAAGGCAGTCCCGTTTGGATGTGGGCTTTCGGCCGAAGCTCCTCTGGACTCTCACTCCTCCCAACTCCTGACAGGGATTTTTTCAACCCCGTATCGCCTTATCCCGCTCTCTCAAAAGTATCTTCGAGAAGATGGGAGAACCGGGTGGTTCCAATACGTAAATATTGTCGGTGTCACAGAGGACGAACTCCGCTTTTCCCAACTTCGGTCTCCTCAACATCTTCTTTCTCTTCTCAGCTGCAAAGATAGAGACCAACTCACCTTGGTGCGAAGAAAATCTATCTTTTTAAAAAGTGAACACTTTGTAGAGTACAAGCAAAAAGTATCAGCCAGAGCCAGTAAAAAATCTCTCGCAAAGAATCGAGAGGCTGAGATTTCAGATCAGACAGAAGAGGAATCAGAGGCTGAGCAAAGCAAAGATCCAAAGAACGCATGCGCTCCCTGTTAGCAGCTGCTCACCATGCCTGACGGCATCACTACTTCACTGCCAAGCCTCAAGAAAGCTATCGAATACCAGCTCATCTTGTGGTTCTGAACCAATGATGACAGAGAATCTTTCGGCATTTTCCTGAAGTGCTGGGAACAGCGTTCCATCTGCCGACTTTTCGACGATATCTGACCGGACAGAGGACGGAACTTCTCCCGGAGCCTGGATAACATCAGAGAACAGCTCCTGCGCCGAAGGAAACGACGCGAGTTGTGCCTCCACGCGTTGCGCTTCCTCCACCACTCTCTCAAACTTCCATTCATCGTGCCGTGGAATGGTAATCGTCTCCGTCACCGTCTCCATCACCGGCTCCGCCTCGGGGAGAAAATAGAGGAACTCCGCCACGATCCAGTTTGAGACCGCCAACCCCAGAAGAAATGTACATAAAAATCTTATCATATCAGATACATAGAATAAGTCTTGGGCGACCGATCGACTCCCTATACTCTTATTATGCAAGACCCCCACCTCGCGATGCTCTGAAAATCTCGAAAAATTGACGAAATCACGGATGGGGAATCACAAAATCTCTGAGAAATACTTCAGCAGAGCGCTAAAAGTGCCGACCTTCCACTCAAGCGGAGGAAAACGGCATCTCTTTCCACCCCCTATTTTGCCACATTTTGTTGGTGAAACAACTGTATTGCAGAGGACTTGGCACATGGCTGCTCATCACATGGTGAAATATGACGCTCTTATCGTTGACGCTGATATTGATCGGAGAATGCGACTCAAGAGTGCGACGACCTCGGTGGTTCAGTTTAAGAAAGTTCAACTTTCCAATAAGTTGGAAGAGGCAAACGATAGACTTGCGGGAGAGGACACGTGGGACGTCATCTTTCTCAATTATTCCCTCCAACAAGATGAGATAGCGGCCTTCATTAAAGCAGCAAAGGAGAAAAAATCGGCCCAGGATGCTGCCTTTATCCTCGTCCTCCCAGCAAAAGATCAGGAGAGCTCAACGGTCGCCTCCAATGTGATGATCGGAGCAGATGGTTTTCTCTTTGAGCCCTATTCCGTTGATCAACTCATTGAGATTACGGAGCTTGCCGCAAAGGTAAAAGCGGAACGATCCGCTGGTCGGGAGAAGGCCGCTCTCAGCTTTCTCTTAAACGATATCATGTCTCAGATTGATATGATCGCTTACCTGAAGAGCGTCGGCTACGATGTCGGAAGAGGCATCAAGCGTTTTCGCCAGATGTGTGAGGTCTTCAACACTCTTGAAGGCGAATCAAAGAATGTGTACTACGAAGTAGCCGTCGAAAAGTTCGAGAATGCTCCCTTCCCAGAAAAGATCTATCAGAAGAAATACAAGGGAGCGAGCAAGAGAGTAAAAGAGAAGATGGAGAAAAAGCTCCTTGCGAAACTTGAAGAGGGATTAGAAGAGGGTGAAGACTCAGAAACTGCTTCGTCCGCCTAAACTCGAGAGAACACCGCCTACCAGTTAAGTTGCCAATCCCGGCTGAAGGACGATCTTTCCGAAGTGTTCTCCGTTCTCCATTTTCTGGAGCTGCTGCTTTCCCTGAGAGAGCGGGAATACCCCTTCGAGTGGGAGGGATAGTCCATGCTCTGCAAAGAAGTGAAGTCCTGCTTGCCAATCCTCACGACTCCCCATAGTTGATCCGATAATGGAGAGCTGCTTACCGAAGAGAAGTCGATTATCAAGGTTCACTTGAGGACCACTGGTATTTCCTACCGTAACAAGACGTCCTCCCCGAACTAAGGACTTAAGACTCCGCTGAAAGGTACTCGCTCCCACATTATCAATGACGAGATCAACGCCCCGACCTCCCGTGAGTTTCATAATGGCGCGCTGCCACTCCAGCTCTGCCGTATAGTCGATAACGTGTGCTACTCCGAGCGCTTTCGCCTTGCGGACCTTCTCAGCTCCTCCCGCAAGCATGAAGACCTCATGACCACGAGCCACACAGATCAGTGCAGCAGCGATGTTCACTCCACCCCCCGAGCCGACAATAAGAACCGTCTCTCTCTCTTGCAACTTCCCCTGAGAGAAAAGCATTCTCCAGCTCGTGGTGACCACGAGATTCAGCGCTGCTGCCTGATCATCCGAAAACGAAGAGTGCGGTTTTTCGAGATTCTCGATCGGAACATCAACATACTCCGCAAGCCCACCCCAGAGGTGTTCACCGAGCACTCGATACTGCGGACTCACACTCGGCTCGCCCCGCAGGATAAACTCATCTTCGGGGCCGTAGACCCCGGGATATACCGTTACTCGATCACCGACGGAGGCACTTCCCTCACCTGAATCTTCCCCAAGCTCACTCACCACACCACAGATATCAGCTCCGGTAATGTGGGGCAGCGAAAGATTCAAACCTGGCCATCCCCGACGGATCCAGATATCGAGGTGATTCAGCGCAACCGAGTGCACCCGGACTCTTGCAAATCCAGGTGGTAACGGGCCAAGCTGAATCTCACCATAAGAGAGCTTCTCTGCTCCGCCGTGCTCAGTAAAATAGAGCGCTTTCATGGAAAAACTCCTTATCGGTTGCTCTGTATATCGATGCTTGGCTTTTGAAACACGAAAGCAAGCCATGCCCCTGAGCGGAGTACCGAGACTCTCTGCCAAGAGCACTTCCCAAATGTACGGGAAAACTCTTCATGCTCTTCAGCCATGACACCAGACAAGAGGAGAAGTCCATCCGGCGCCAGACTTCGAAAATACGTCTCCTCAAATTCATAGTGCAGGGTAGAATAGAGATTCGAAAGGATTATCTCCGGAGAAGCTTCACTCTTTCTGCTCAGAGGTAAGGAACCTTGCTCCTCAGAACCTTCCACGGACTCTCGAAAAAAATCCGGAATAAGTCGAATTCGATCCTGCATGTCATTCAGTGCGATGTTCTCTTGAGCATTTTCCACCGCAAGGGGATCGCACTCCCATGCGACTCCAGGTATATCAAAAAGGGCTGTGGCGGCGATGCTCAGGAGCGCGCTCCCAGCCCCAATATCCCAAAAGTGAGAAAATGGAGGCTCCGATCCTCCCGAACGATGCCGGCAAAGGCGATCCAAATAGCCAACCAACATCTTTGTGGTGTGGTGATGACCAGTACCAAATCCACTTCCTGGTTTTATGAGAAGAGAGACCAGCGACGAAGAAGAATCCTGCTCCTTCCCGAAAGGCACAATTTGGCACGAGGGAAAGTGGATCGGAAACCACTGAGCCTGACTCTCCCTCACGTAGTCAACATCAGAAGAGAGGAGAGTCTGATCGACAATCCTCCCTCCATACCCATCAATATACTCGCGCGCTTTCTCCGGAATCTCTTCTCCAAGAAAGTACACCGTAACGGTTTGCTCTGGTAGAGCTCCTTCATCATCAGTAAGAGATGAGCCGAGAGCTCCCTCTGAAACGAGGTGATAGGCGATCGCCTCAGACAACTCGCCAGCAATTCGCACCGCTAAGGTATTCTGGCTCTTCATATCTGATACGAACTTACGAATGAGAAGCAGCGATATCGGTGCGGTATTGCTGACCATCAAAGGAGATCTTCTCTACCCCATCATAGGCCTTCAATCTCGCCTCCTCGACGGTATCACCGAGCGCGGTTACTCCAAGCACGCGACCTCCAGCAGTAACCGTCCCCTCAGAACGGTGCTCGGTACCGGCTTGAAAAACAACGATATTACCGAGGGCTTCGGCCGCCTCAATTCCGTGAATGAGGTCTCCCTTCCGAGAGCTTTGTGGATAGCTGTGCGAAGCAAGTACCACACACACTGCTGCCTGCGGAGAGATTTCATCTTTTGACTGCTCTTGAAGTGAACCTCCGGTGGTCAGGGAATAGAGGGTCTGAAAAAGGTCCCCACGATATCGCCGGAGCAAGACCTGTGCTTCGGGATCCCCCATCCGTGCGTTGAACTCAACCACATTCATCTCGCCCTGTTCAGAGATCATCAGACCCGCGTAGAGAAAACCAACAAATGGGATGCCCCTCTTCTTCATCTCGGAAAGAACCGGATGAATCACCTGCTCAAGTATCTCTTCCTCATCAACTCCCTGGAGGTGCTCAGTCGGTGAAACCGTTCCCATCCCTCCTGTATTTGCTCCTCTATCTCCATCAAAGATCCGTTTATAGTCGTTTGATGCAGGAAAGGGCACGACTCGTGTTCCATCCGTCATGACGATGTATGAAACCTCTCTTCCGGAGAGAAACTCTTCCACCAAGACTCCTGAACCCCCTCCGGAATTCCCCGCAAAAGAATCCCGAATCGCCTGCTCAGCCTCCGTTCTCTCCGGGGTGACGACTACCCCCTTTCCTGCAGCCAAACCATCCGACTTGATGACATACGGTGCTCGAAACTGTGAAAGAGCGGCAATCGCTGCCGCTGCATCTTGAAAGAATTCATACCGCCCTGTCGGCACAGCAGCAGAAGCCATAATCTCTTTCGCAAAACGTTTCGAGGACTCAAGTTCAGCAGCCGCCTGCGAGGGGCCAAATATCGCCAGAGACGCCTCTTGGAAGGCGTCGACAATCCCGATACTGAGCGGTAGCTCAGGGCCAACCACCGTCAGATCGATCTCTAATTCTTTCGCCTTTGCAACAAGCTCCCCGATCTCTGTCACCGGGATATCCAGGTTCTTCCCAAGTTGGGCAGTTCCCGGATTTCCCGGAGAGAAGTACAGTTCAACGGGAGTTTTACCCACATTGGCCATACTCCATCCAATGGCGTGCTCCCGTCCTCCGTTTCCAATGATAAGAACTCTCTTCATGACCCCTCCTAGTGCCGAAAATGTCGCTCCGGTGCAAAGAGAAGCCCGACCCCCTTCTCTCGCGCCGTTTGAATCGTCATCTCATCCTGCTTCGAGCCGTTCGGCACAACGATCGCCGCAACTCCCTCCTCCGCGAGCCGCTCAACACTATCAGGAAAAGGAAAGAATGCATCAGATGCCGCCACAGCACCGGAGATATCGTGCTTATGCTCTTTCGCCTTATAGATCGCTACCTCAACAGCATCGATACGACTTGTCTGACCCGCACCACTCCCGATGAGCATCTGGTTTTTCACGAGCACAATAGCATTGGACTTCGTATGGGCCGCAAGGATCCAGGCGAGCTCAAGATCTTCTCCTTCAGAATCACTCCGCGACTCCGACTCAACCACCTCCTCACATTCGCGACAGGAGATAATGGAAGCGTCTGGAGCCTGCTTGAGAGAACCAAAAAGAGTGGAACGAACTTCGTACCCGACCTCTGCCTCGTAGTCACACTCGAGAAGCCGAATATTCTTGCGTTGCGAAAGAACCTCTCGGGCCCCATCCGAAAAACCAGGAGCGATAATGATCTCAACAAAGTCTTGAATGACCTCTTGGGCACATTCCGAGGTAAGCGGTGACGAAAACCCGATAATTCCACCAAAATGGCTACGAGGATCGCACTGCTTTGCCTTTCGCAGCGCTTCTGCGCCTGTTCCCCCGGTAGCCACCCCACACGGAGTAAGGTGCTTCATAATACACACGACTTCTTTCCCCCCAAATCGGTCTCGTGAAGTCGTCAGTGTTCGGATCAGACGGTACCCCGCGTCAGCATCAAGAATGTTGTTATACGAGAGCGGCTTTCCAGCGAGTTGCTTCCAAGAGCGCTCACCCCCTCCCGAATATAAAGCTGCTGGCTGTTGGGGATTCTCTCCGTAGCGAAGAGGAGTCCTTGAGGGCCAAACGGCACCTGAAACCGCAGAGAGCTCCTGGATGGAAGAGCAAGAAAGAGACTCTTCCTCGTGCTCATTTCGAGAGAGAAACTTCGCTATTTCGAGATTGTAATGAGCAAGCTGGGCAAAGACCTTCGTTGAAAGCTCAGAGCGTACCTGCTGAGCACGGTTCAGATCGTCGTGCGACTCATCGAGCACTTCAAGAACTTTGGCATAGTCTTCCGGGTCAATAACGGCGAAAACATCCGCACTATTTTTTGCGGCCGCCCGAATCATTGTCGGTCCGCCAATATCGATAAACTCGATCATTTCTGCACGATCTGCGTCAGGATTCTCTCGTAACTTGGCTTCAAACGGATAGAGATTGACCGCGACGATATCAATCTGCGGAATCTCCTGGGCACGGAGCTCTTCGAGATCAGATGCTACAGAGCGCCGAGCGAGTATCCCAGCATGAATCTTGGGGTGGAGGGTCTTCACCCGCCCTCCCAAGATCTCTCGTTGACCGGTGTACTCATCAATAGCAACAGAAGAGATGCCGTCTTGTTGAAGAAAAGCACCACTCCCAGAGGTGGTTAAGAGCGTATACCCGTGAGCTTGCAGCCCTTTGGCAAAATCCGAGAGCCCTGCTCTATTAGAGACACTGATAAGGGCGTACTTTTCCATGCTATTCTTCTCCAATCACTCCCGACAGGATGCAACATCCCGCCGACACCACAGGCGCGGAAGTATAGCATGAAGTCTCAGTTGAAGGGCAAACGAATGGGCTGAATTGGAGTGTAGGGCTAGGGGGTTTCAATACTTACATCTGACAGACCTGGAGAAGAAGAAACTCCTCGCAGTTCCTCCAGCTCGCCGAGGACAACCTTGAGCTCCTCTTCGACCGCCTGAAGCAGTTGTTGTTGCTTTTCTTGGTTCCCTTCAAGGATAACACGAGCAATCTCTTCATCTTTCTTGAGAGAACGAAGCCGCTCCTCTATCAACTCTCGCTTACGAGTGAGTTGAGCGATTTTTTCATCTGAGCTTTGGATCTCTCCAACAACAATATCCCTCACCACTCGCTCTAATTCGATAAGCTGTGCTTGCCTCTTCTTGCGGAGCGAAACAAGGTTCTTACGAAGATCCGTATTTCCGGGATCATACTGAAAAGCTTCTGCTTGGCGGAGGTATTCCCACGTTACCCGGTCGAACACCTGCTTCGCGTCTCTCACCGGTGGAGAGATCCCCGCTACCTCCGCACTGAGTGAAAGGATATCAGCACTCTCGAGTCGACGCTTTCGATCGTACCACACAGAAAGCTTCCGCGTGGCAACATCGATCTCTGACCTGACCGAACGAAGTTCCCGTTGAGTCTCCTTTTTTTCCTGTGGAGCAACCCGGAGTGTCTCTCCTACCGTCCCCGAAACAGGCCCCTGCAGGAGACTCACATACCGTTCAAACTTCTCGGCCTGCTGCTCGAGGAGCAGCTTTCGGGCAACCAGAGCAGGACTCACCGCACTCCGCTGAATATCCTCTCTATCACTCTTAATAGAGGCAAGAATGGTATCGAGCTCCTCATCTGAAGTGAAAGCAGCTTCTCCTTCCTCACGGGGACCTTCTTCGACCGGCTCAGGCTCTGGCGCATCTTTGGTCTGCTTCACCGATTCAATCCCCGCCTGTCCCCCAGAAGAGAGGGGATCTCTCTCTGAAGATTCCGGGGGGAGGGAAGTGCTCTCCTCCTCACGGGTGGATTCGCTCGGGGTCTGCGCCCGCTCAACCACTGCTTCTCCCGGCGGGAGGCTCTTTCCTATGGGATTTTCTCCCTCCGGCACCCGTGCAACGGCAACGCTGCGGGGCGGAACCGTACGGCCAATGAGCATCACTCCGAAGAGGGCCAGCCCAGCAGCAAAGGCGATAAAAACAGGGATGATACTCCTCTGTCTTCCATCGGAGCCAGAGACCAGGTCTGAAACCTCCAGCGAAAGATCAGTCGTCTCACGGTGCGATCCATTTCTCAGGAGGCCATTCCCCTCGTAGGGAACCATACGTGCCCCGTCTTCCTGATCACGCTCCTGCTCAACCTCCTCGCCTGTTTCCAGCTCTCCGCTCTGAGGTTCTGACGTTTGGCGAAACGCCTCAATAAGCGTGGCTCTGCTCAATTCCTGAGTATCCTCGGCAGAGCTTGCGGCACGAATGGTAGCAGGGAGATCTTCTATTCCTTTTGGATACTCATCACTTACCGATACGAGGATGACCGTAATATTGTCAGTTCCACCCCGTTCATTGGCGAGATCAACGAGAACGTGCACCGCCTCTTCATCAGAGATTCCACTGATCAGCTCAGCGATCTCTTCCGCTTCGACCAAGTTATACAGACCATCCGAGCAGAGGAGGTACCGATCTCCAGAAACAGGACCATCTTTCATCAGGAGACAGTCCGGAACTACCTTATCCGCTGGACCAAGCGAACGGGTCAACATGTGAGAAACGGGATGGTCTTCGGCCTGCTCTTCGGTGAGTGCTCCCGAATCAACGAGTTCTTGAATGAGGGTGTGATCGTGAGTGAGCTGCTCTACTCGACCAGAGCGAAAACGGTACGCTCTGGAATCTCCAACGTGAAGAACGTGAAGGGTGGTCCGAGAAAAACAGAGCGCAATAAAGGTTGTTCCCATTCCCGACAACCCCGGGCTCTCAACTCCACGGTGAAAAACAGAATCGTTCGCGAGCTGCACCGCAGAAACATAGTTCTCCGGAGTAAGGGTATCAGCGAGGGAATTCTCAAAAACCTCGATGGCGAGCTGGGAGGCAATCGCTCCGCCGCGCACACCGCCCATTCCATCAGCAACAACGAAGACCTGCCCCTCTTCTCGCTCAATCACACCGAAGGAATCTTGGTTCTCCTCACGCTTCTTCCCCACATCAGTATGCGATGCGTAGGAGAGGTACGGGAGAATAGACAGATCCTGTTCATCCGTCTCAGACTCCGTTTCAACTGACTTCTGCTTCTCCATGTCCTCCGACACCAATATTCACCGATGCTGAGAGCGAGCACCCCGAGCACATAAGACCTTAGATGCCGAAACTCGGAAAGGAATTCGTCTTGTTCACCAACAAACACCTCACCCTTGATCCCGCCCAAATCGCATTGGACCAGGAGAAGAGTAGCATAATCAGCCCCTTAACGTATATTTTTCAAATATGGTTTGAAAGCAACATACGGCTCTCTTGCCAGCTGGTCACGAAGGCGTTTTGCAAAAACAGTGTTTTTCTCTGGTCCGACGAGCACCCGGTGATACGTTGTCCCCCGAACTCGAGCCGTCTGAATCTTTGCTTCAAGAAAACCGTTCTTGTGGAGCTGCTGCAAAAGCCGTAATGCCTCTGCCTCGTTCTCCAGTGCTGCTAACTGCACGTACCACCCCCGCGGCAGGGTTGCTGAACCCGATGGAGCATTCGGAGCCACCGGAGCGGCAACCTCCTTGCGTCTCGGCTGAAGCGGCGGAGTAAGCGTTACCCCTTTCTTCCCCTCCTCTGCCTCTGGTTTCTGCTCATTCGTCAGCTCAAAGAGCCCCCCGAGAGTAGCACCAGAACCTGCGTTCCGTGATGCTTTCGAAGGCTTCACCTCTTCTTTGACAGTTTTCGCTGATGGCTGCCTCTGGAGGGCACCATCTCCACTCTTGGCTCCATCGGAAGCCCCCCCTTGAAGATCTCCGAGAACCTTCTTGTTCGCGGCATTCGTTGAGCGCTCCTCGGAAAGTGGGACGATCCGTACTGGCGCAATCTCCTCTGCATCGCGTGGCTTCTCACCCTGCCGAGCTCTCTTGTCTCCCCGTGCGGGCTCATCATCAAACAGTGCTCGCTCGGGGGTATTGTCCTGAAGTTTTGCATAGACCTCCGCGACCAACTCATTTGAAACCTGCTCAGGCTCCTGCTCTTCATCAACTGCAAGTCGAGGCATCCGCTCAAGCGCCTGCGAAGCATACTCATTAAAACGGTGCACCTGCCCGCTCCGTAAACCGAGGACATACGACACCCCAAAACCTCCGAGGATAACGCCGAGCAACACCACCGCCTGTGAAAACCCAAGTGAAAGCCTCATATCACTCCTATCAGCATTACCGCCACCGTCTCTGCTTCCGTCATTTTCAGATCTCTTATTCCCACGCACATTCCCTCTTAAGGCTCTATAGTGAGGGGTCAGCTCTGATCAAGAAAGTGGTTTTCTTACTCCCTGACAAACTCACTGTAGGCAGCTCCTACTTCTGGAAACGGGCTTGCACCATCGAGAGAATGGATAGCGAGAAACCGACGGTAGCGGTGAGAGGCTTTCTTTCCAACTCCCAAGCGTTGCAACTGCGAGATGCAGAGCTCTCGCGCCGGTGCCGTTCGAGAGCCTCTCCCGCCCTCCTCACAGAACCAGAGAAAGAATTGGAAGAAGCCGTTTCGAGCGGAAGAAGGGAGGGGCCTAAGGAACTCCCCCAAAAGACGCCACTGCTCTAAGGAGGGAAGTTGAAGCACCCCCTCAACCACCTCATCGGAGTCGCCAAATCCGATCGAAAAGAGTCTCTCTAAAAGCAAAAGGGGATCCCCTTCCAAGAAACACTTCTTGAGTTCATTGTGAATTCGCTCGAGCGAGAGATGGCGTAGTACCTTCGCTTCTCTCGCTCGTTGCACGAGACGCTCCGTCTGTGGAGATCTTCGGAAGTCCAGCCGCGTCTCATACCGACAGAGGCGGAAGAGGCGGGTAGGATCATCGAAAAAACTCTCATCATGAAGCACGTGAAGCTCTTGGCGAGAGAGGTGTTGCAGTCCGTGATGAGGGTCCATCACCGCTTGACGAAGCACAGAGAGATCTCCTGTTTCTGCTCCAAGGAACTTCAGGAACGCCCCAAGAGGAAGGGCAAGCGCATTGATAGAGAAATCCCGGCGAGCCAGATCCGGAAGGAGATCTCCAACCGCCTCAACTTTCGGCAGGACTCCCGCTTCCTCATACTGCTCCCTCCGAGCCGTGGCAAGATCAATCTCATCAACCAGGGGATATCTCTTCATGCTTGAGAGTTTTGAGGTGAGAAACGGACGAAACACCTCCCGTTGCCCTCCAACCCGTTGGTGGAGCAGAGCACTCAAGCCTTCCGACGAACCGAGAGTAACGATATCGATATCTCCTTCGGGCAGCTTCTCGAAGAGAAAGAGATCCCGGACGAATCCCCCAACGAGGTAGCATTCAGAGGAGAGCTCCTGTGAACAACGGTATACCGCCTCAAGAAGCTCTTCTTGCTGTTGAAGGAGCGTTAAGCCTCTCATGACGGCCCCTCCTCTTCTTCCGTCCGACGAACCAATGCCTGAGAAACCCCCCGAAAGATCGCATCGGCAACAGTCTTGCGAAACTGAGGAAGAGAGAGGAGATACGAGTCATCGGGGTGAGAAAGAAAAAAAAGCTCCAAGAGAATTGCCGGCATCTCCGCGCCAAAGAGAACGAAAAACGGTCCCTGCTTTACTCCTCGACGGCGAAGCTTCACTCCCTGGAACTGTTTCGGGAGAACTTTATCCATTTCATGAAAAACCGCTTCTGCGACCGGACGAGAGACCTCTTTCGCCCCCCGGCGATAGAGCTCCTCAAGAAACGCTCCGAGAGCACCGACATCAATCTGAAGTTGTCGATTCTCCATATTCGCCAAGCGAATAGCATCCGGACTCGCCTCCTGAGAGACGTAGTAGATCTCGAAACCTTGGGTGCTCTCCGACCTCTCTGCGATAGCGTTCATATGAATGCTGAGAAAGAGGTCTGCTGACGCACGGTTCGCGATCTGAGTCCGTTCGAAAAGCGGAACAAAGGTATCTCCCGTACGGGTCAGAACAACGCGAGCCCTTTTTTCAGCGCGAAACTTCTCGACCAACAACTTCGCGATCGAAAGCGAGAGGTCTTTCTCCCGCAATCCCGCTGGTCCCACTGCTCCCTCATCATCCCCACCGTGCCCCGGATCAATCACGATGAGCGGAAGGTGCTGATCCTCAATCGGCGCTCCTTCATCTTGATCTCGCTGCGGACGACTACCTTCTCTTCCTTGCAAGAGCACCACATATTCACTCTCCGGATACCGCTGAAAGAAGAGTGAGCGCTTTGCCTGCATCTCCTCTGGTTCTCTTAAAAACTTCTTCTGCAGCAAAATCGCACGGTACAGTGCATCATCACCGTACTTCCCGGCCGAATGGTCCTCTCCAACCTTGAGATAGAGGGTATACGCTTCACGATACCGCTCCATATCTCCGGAGCGGTGTGCGATCTCCTCAAACAGCAGTGCGGCATGAAAGAACAACTTCGCTCTGTCAGCGAGCCTCTTCCCCTTCGCCTCTTTTATCTCACCTCGAAACCGGCGCTCTAACTCTTTCCACTCGCGCGCCCTCTCAAAGGAAGGATCGGTATTTCGAAGAGACTTTAACTGCGCGACAAGGGGATCCACATTCCTGAGAGAATCCTCAGCAGTATCGCCCCAAAGAATGACGGGAAAGAAGAAGAGAAAGGCGCTGATGATCCCCAGAAGCCATACTATCCGAGCACTGCTCCGACTCGCCAAAAAACGTCCCCCTATCATCTCTGCACACCTTTTACCCGAGCTTCTTCACGACCGGCGCCTTCTCCTGCTTTACCAGAGGCTGGAGGCGATAGAGCAGGTCGAGGGCTTCACGAGGCGAAATATCATCCGGAACATGTTCTGAAAGGATTCGGAGTATCTCATGAGGAACGGACGGGCGTTCTTCCTTTCGTACCATACCTGGCACAATGGAGAGCGAGAGCTGCTGTTGGGCTGGAGGAGCTTCGCCCACCGTTTCTCGTGCTCGAGTAGCGCTGCTCTGCTCCATGGGGATGGCTCCGTTCAAGAGCTCTTCTTCCAGGAGAGCAGTTGCTCGTTGGATGAGAGAGGCGGGAAGACCAGCCCGACGGGCTACTTCAATTCCGTAGGACCGACTCGCCGCTCCCTCGACGACCTCGTGCGTAAAGAGGACTTCTCCCGCCTGTTCAAGCACCTTTACCGAGATATTCTTGAGGAACTCGTACTCCTGTTCGAGCTCGATCAGCTCATGAAAGTGAGTCGCGAAGAGACAGTAACACCGAACCGTTTTCATCAGATGCTCGAGGAGACTTTTAGCGAGAGAGAGACCATCTGCGGTCGCCGTACCTCGTCCAAGCTCATCGATCAATACGAGAGAGCGATCACTCGCGTACTGGGTAATTACCGCTGCTTCCTTCATCTCAACCATAAAGGTTGAATCCCCTTCGTGAAGATCATCGGAAGCACCAAGCCGAGCAAAAACTCGGTCAAAAAGTCCGTATTGAAACCGATGAGCCGGAACATAGCTCCCGATCTGCGCGAGGAGAACAAGAAGCCCCACTTGCCGCAGATAGGTCGACTTTCCCCCCATATTTGGCCCCGTTAAGAGCAGTGTTCTCCGCTCACCGTGAAAAGAGACATCGTTCGTAATACACTGCTCCTGAAGCAGCCTCCGGAGCACCGGATGCCAGCTCCCCGTTGCACTGAGCGCGGGATCCTCATAGGCGATCTCAGGACAAACAAGCTCTTCATTTTCGGCACGAGCAGCGAATCCCGCGAAGAGATCCAGCTCTGATATCGCTTGGTGTACCGTGCGAATCTCCGAGCAGTGTGCCTGAAGCGAGAGACACAGCGCTTGATAGAGCGTTGCTTCCCGCTCCCGGAGCTCAAGTGAAGCAGAAGAGAGCGAACGCTCCCACTTACGAAGCTCTTCCGTAATAAATCGCACTCCGTTCGTGAGGGTCTGTCGAGGAACATAGTGATCCGGCACTCGATCTTTATTCGCCTTTGTGACCTCGATATAGAGTCCGATCGCGTTATTCGAACGCACCTTCAGCGAAGAGATCCCCGTCTGCTCACGTTGCTCCGCCTCGTAGGCAGTCAACCACTCCTTCGTCTCCGCAGAGATATTTCGGAGCCGGTCAACCTCTTCGTCGTACCCTTCACGGATAACCAACCCCTCAGAGAGCTGGAGCGGAGGGTTGTCCGTAAGCGTCTCCGTCAGCTGCTGCAGGAGTGATCCCTCGATCTGAAGTCGCCTTGAGGCAGCGCTGAGGAGCAAACTCTCCTCAATGGAGGTCTCTTCCGCAAGGCGACCACCGATATCTCGTACCGCCTCAAGCCCATCTCGCAGCGCTCCCAACTCTCGAGGAGACACAATTCCGAGATTTACCCTCGCACATATCCGTTCAAAGTCCGGAATCTTCTTTAACAGCGGGACAAGGTCGGCTCTCAACGTAAAGTGTTCGAGGAGGAAGCCGACGGCCGCGTACCGCTGTTTTATCTCACCTGCCTCAAGGAGCGGCGTATTCACCCAACTCCGGAGCAACCGTTTTCCACCTGGAGTTACCATGTTATCGAGATAGTGAAGGAGTGACCCCTGATAGGTCCCCTCTCGCGCCGTTTCTGTCAGCTCAAGATTTCTCCTCGTCATGGTGTCGATGGTCATCTTTCCGAGAGAATCCTCAAGCTCCACAGCGAGGAAAGGGAGCTCTGCTGATACGGTTGCCTCATCAACGAATCGAACGAAGGTCCGAACCGCCCGCTTCCCGCTCAGACTGAGCAGGGAGAACTGTGTCTTCTCTCCGAGCCGCTCAGCTTCCTGGGGCAATACACGGTCTTCACTCGCCCGAAAACGGACGGCGTGCGGCGGAAGGTGGCGCTCCAACTCCCGAATCCACGAAGTTCTCTTATCGAGCCGCTTTCCGTTCCACTCCTTCGGAACGATCACTTCAGAGACCTCAAGACGAAGGACAAGCTCTACGACCTCAGAGACAGCGACCCGCTCACGAACCTGCACCCGACCATCAAGCGCAGTTCCCCACGCCAGGCTGAGATCGCTCTGCCCGCACCCGACCGCGAGTATTCGCTCCGTGCCCTTCCCACCTCCGCTCTCAGCAGAGCTCATAATGCGGACCCCCGGGGTGATCACCCGCTCAAGCTTCCGCTCGACCATCCCCTTTGAGGACTTCGGGCCAGAGACCTGAGAGACGACCGCCGCAGAGTACCCCCCGTCTACCAACCGTTCGAGATACCCATCCACTACCGCGATCGGCATCCCACACATCGGAATCGGATTCACATCCTTCTTATCTCTGCTCGTGAGGGTAATATTGAGAAGAGACGCAACCTGAGTCGCATCTTCAAAGAAAAGCTCGTAGAAATCTCCGACTTGAAAAAAGAGAAAGTGATCCGGGTACCGTTGCTTATAGCTCTGATACTCCTCCAGCATCGGCGGAAGCTTCCGCTTGGAGTCCCCCATTCCCTTCCTCCTCATTCCGCAAGTCGTTATTCCGAGAAGGCCTAGTGGACCCTTCCCCTATGGGGTAGACTACCAGAAGCGGGGAAAGAGTTGAATGACTTCTCAAGAAAACAAAAAGATAAAGCTCCTCCTCATCGACGATGAAGAGGGAGTCCTCAGGGCATTTCAACTTATGCTCGAAGCGCTCGGATTCTCCGTGGTAGCCTTCACCAATCCTGCAGATGCGCTTGCTCAGATCCCAGAGGAGGCTCCTCATTGGATTATCTCAGATCTCAGAATGCCAGAGATTGATGGCTTTGAAGTATTGAAACGGCGGAATGAACACTACCCTGAAATTCCCTTTATCCTCATCTCTGGCCACGCCAGGGGCGAAGAGATCGAGCAGGCAAAAGCCCTCGGAGCTCAGGCAGTCCTTCAAAAACCCTTCGACCCCCAAGAACTCGTCTCACTGATCCAATACGAACAACGAGCGAGCTCTCACCCCAGCTAGCCGATAAAAAACCCGCCAGAAGAGCGAAAGCTCTCCGGGCGGGCATAGTGTTCTGGTTCGTTTGGAGAGCTTCCCAAACGGACAGACCCTCTAACTATCAGATCCCATCTTCTCTCGAAGAAGGTCACCGATCGTCAGCGCAGAGCCAGAGTCTCCAGAGAACTGATCCATATCAGCCCGCTCTTCTCGCTCTTGGATCGAGAGGATACTCAAGCTGATCCGGCGCTCTGCCCGATCCACATTGGTTACCTCGGTCTCGACCTCATCGCCAACCTTGAAGTGATCCTTCACATCCTCTTCTCGACTCAGCCCGAGCTGCGAATTGTGAATAAGACCCTCTATGCCCTCTTCGATCTGAACAAAGACTCCAAAGTCGGTAAGAGAGCTCACCTTCCCCTTGATCTTCACTCCAACCGGGTACCGCTGAGCGATCGTTTCCCACGGATCAGAATCAAGCTGCTTGATACCGAGGCTGAGCCGCTCGTTCTGGACATCTACCTCAAGAACAACTGCTTCTACTTCATCACCCTTAGAGTAGAGCTTTCCGATCTCTTCCGGGTCTTTAATCCGCTTCGTCCACGAGAAGTCAGAAACGTGAACCAATCCATCGATCCCATCTTCGATTCCAACAAAGATTCCGAACTCAGTGATAGACCGAACACTTCCCTTCACCCGGGTTCCCGGAACAAGACGCTCAGAGAGCTCTCGCCACGGATTCGGCATCAACTGCTTCATCCCGAGGCTCACCCGGCGCTGCTCTCGATCGATACCGAGTACGACCGCCTCAACAAAATCACCAGTCGCCATGATGCTGCTCGGATTGCGAACCTTCTTCGTCCAGCTCATCTCAGAAACGTGAACGAGTCCCTCAACGCCCTCTTCGAGCTCAACGAAAGCTCCGTAATCGGCAAGGCTAATAACCTTCCCTTTCACGGTGCTATTGACCGCAAACCGCTCGTCAATAGACTCCCACGGATCCTGCTTGAGCTGCTTCATTCCAAGGCTGACCCGCTCCTTCTCCTTGTCGTACTTAAGCACCACAACAGGAACTTTCTCTCCGACAGAGAGCTTGTCAGAAGGGTGATTCACCCGCCCCCATGAGATGTCAGTAATATGAAGAAGTCCGTCGATACCACCGAGGTCGATAAACGCCCCGTAGTCCGTGATATTCTTCACCACCCCTTCCATGACGACCCCTTCTCCAAGCACCTGGAGGGTCTCAGAACGGAGTTCATCACGCTCATGCATGAGAACAGCGCGACGAGAGAGAACGATATTCCCCTTGTCACGGGTGACTTTCAGAACTTTAAATTCGTGCTCTTCACCGAGAAAGCGATCAAGATTCCGGTGCGGTCGGATATCAACCTGTGACCCGGGCAAGAATGCAGGAAGTCCAATATCAACCTGAAGACCTCCCTTTACCTTCTGAACGATCGTCCCCTTGACGATCCCATCCTTCTCGAAGATCGCTTCGACCTCACCCCATACGCGCTTCTGAACCGCTTTTTCATGGGAGAGAATAAGTTGACCGAAGTCGTTCTCGAGGTGCACGATGTACACCTCAATGACATCACCAACTTCGTGTGTCTTTTCACCCTTGGCGTTCTTAAACTGCTCAATCGGAACGATCCCTTCGAGCTTGAAACCGATATCAACCCGGGCATAGTCCTTCCCGAGTTCAACAAGGGTTCCCTTTACCACGCTCCCGGAGTGCAACCCCTCGAGCTGGCCGTCCATGGCGTCAAAGGCCTCTGCAAAGCTAGTAAAATCTGTTCTTGGCCGAAGGTTCTCTCCTCCGGTCTCTCCTGTGGTACTTCCTGATGTCATTCTTTTTCCGTTCGTTTTACTCAAGCCTTCTGCCTCTCTCCATGCCCCCGCTCTTGCCATCACGGCAAAGAGAGATAGAGCACGACCCCAACCGGGCCATTCAAAAACCGTCTTGTAAAAATTATCGGTCCGGAGAGAACAAGAAAGGGGCTTCTTTTTGAGGTGCCAGGTTTAGTTTTCGGAAACCATGTCAGACAGAGAATACACGGCACAGAAGAGTATTCTCGTCGGAGGGACATGTCCCCAACGCTTTCGGCATGAGTATGCCGAAAAGCGCCCAAAGTTTCAAACGGCGGAGGATGGACCGTTCGAACCACCAACCAGCATCCGAACCAGGTCGAGATCCCAGGGGGTCGTGACCTTGAGGTTCTGCTCCGCCCCGAGCACCACTCGTACCGGGCAAAACCGTTGCACCAGGTCAGCATCATCCGTAGCAGTCGGGGGCTCTTGGGCCTCAACTGCCTCTCGGTGCGCTCGAAAAATATGTGCAAATTCAAATACTTGCGGCGTTTGGATCCGCCAAAGACCTGCTCGCGAAACAGTTTCTTCCGCGACAGAAGTTTCGGGCTCAACGCGCTTCAGACTATCCGTCTGCGGTAAGCCAAGGGTCGCCGCCCCGTGGAGCGAGGCCGCGTCAACCACCCTCCGAACCGACGACGGGTCTACGAGGCACCGAGCCGCATCGTGAATGAGCACCACCGCCCGCTCACCTTCTTCATCGACCTCCTCAGATACCCGTTGAAGCGCCGCCCAAACTGACTGCTGTCGAGTATCTCCTCCCTGGCAGAGTTCGTAGCTTCCTCGAAGAGATCCTTTCAAGAGGGAAGACCCCTCAAGCACCTCCCGGCAACGATCTCCGTATCCATCCGGATAGGGAATAAAAACCTTCTCGAACGAGACTTCCCGCTGAAGCCTCGCGAGCGAAAGCGAGAGCAGAGTCTCCTCCCCGACCGAAACAAACGCTTTCGGAAGCGCTGAACCGAGTCGTGTCCCCTGTCCAGCAGCAAGTACGATCCCGAAGACTCTCTGGGGCGATCCTGCTCCGGTCATGCTCCTCCTCCTCGAAGAGCCTCCGGAAGAGCGGCAAGCATCTCCTGAAAGACCTCCTCGAGAGAACGGCCGGTGTTCTTGATACGAATCATCTCTGCGGAGCAGACCGTTGGAGCGAGTGCTCGTTCCTGATCCCGGGTATCTCGCTCGTGAATCTCAACCTTCATCGAACGTCGAATCTCCTCTAACCGCTCAGGTGAAGGAGAACCTTCCTTCCGTACGATCTGTTCGATCCGCCGCTCAACTTTCGTATTCAGCTCTGTCTCAATCCAAAACTTTACGAGGGCACCGGGAAAGATCACCGTTCCCATATCTCGCCCTTCCGCCACCAAACCGAGACCGGGATACGCTGTTCGCTGCACCTCAACAAGCGCTGCGCGAACCTCTTCGTGAACGGCGACCTGAGAAGTTCGCTCGGAATTTTCTGGGGTATACAAGTCATCCCCCAAAACCTCTCCATCGAGAGTCACCACACTTTTACTCTGGTGAAGGGCAAGCTGAATCTCATGTCCGCTCATCGCTCTCTGAATCCCGACCGGATCATCCACCGCAAGCCCCTCACGATGAGAAAAAAGCGCCACCGCCCGATAGAGGATCCCCGTACTCAGATGTACAAACCCAAGCTCCTTTGCAAGCATCGCCGACAACGTGGTCTTGCCTGTTCCCGCTAAACCATCAACCGTGATAATCGTTCGAACATCATCCATCTCTCTTCTCCTCGAGGCCGCACCCTCTTCAGAGAAGTATGACAGGTGAAAACCAGAGAATGGAAGAGGCAACACTTACTGTTCGAAATCTCTCACAAAGAGCTCTTGCCGTAAGTAGACGAACCGCGGCGTCAGCGGCGGAAGGTTCGAGGCATCATTAAAGTCCGTATCGTAGTCCCAGTCTCGCTGCGGAGCCGTATACCGATTACTCCCGTAAAACCACGCTCCATTCACCCTCGTTGGCACATTGAGACTCACAAAGGAACCGCGATACTGAAAGGTTTTTCCAGTCCAGTTCTCATGGAAACGGGGATAGTTCTCCAGCCCACCGTTGTAGTTGCTACTATCCTGGCCACCGACCCCCTCTGCTCCACCGGTGCTATCGGTTCCAGAAAGGATCGCTGCATTCACGATCGTCGTCTCTGCCTTCCGATTGGTCAGATTATTATTGTCGCCATCCTGCCACAGGTTGCCAGCAGAGTTAGTATCATTCCAATTCACCGAGAGCGGATTATAAGAATCCGCCAGGAGTGCTGCCGGGATCTTGCCTACTGAATTATAATGCCCTGCCGTATAGATCGCTTGGGGAGTCACAAGGGTAATTCCTCGAACAGCCGGAGCACCAGCGATATTCGACTGCAACTCTGCAGCATTTCGAATACGCACACCGTACCGGTTATCCATATTGAGAGAGGCAGGGCCATCGACGGTAAGGTGCATCACCAACCCCCCGTCGGTGTCATCATCAAGCGCTCTTCCACCGAGAATAGCTCCAGCGCTTCCAGCCACATTGACCGACCGTATGCAGTTCAATATCGCCCGCATATCGACTTCCAGCATCCGAATAGCATATCCCTCTCTGTTATTCGTAAAAGACCCCGTCGTCCCGACCGGCCGCCCGGAAACAGACCCAGCACAGTTATGCAACTCATTCGTAGCATCCACCATGAGGTTATCGGAAGCATCTCTCACTTCAACTCCAGTTGGAGAGTTCGTCGTAAGAGGATTCCGAGACGCATCCACGAGTAACGCCAGCCGAAGGTCTGCACTGTCGAAGTAGAGCGATCCCGGTGTCGCTTCAAACTCTTCTGCCGCCGGCACTTCAACCACTGGCGCCCCGATCTCAACTGCTCCTTCCCAATCCTCCACATCAGCCGCAAAGCGCTCATAGCGGGAGCCGCACGTTGGGAAAGCGGACACCGTCCCGCTCAACTTCTCCTGTACCCGAGTCGTTCCCCCGTTACAATTAGACTCCTGCTTCTTCCCCTGGAACATACGACCTGCAATCGTGATATCTCCATTCACCGTAAGAGGGCCATTGTTCGGATCACTATAGAAGTCGCCGTTGGTATGTACCGGACCGCTCAGGGTCATATTTGGGCCATTATTTATCTCAAGGTCTTTATCGTAGAACGCGACAAACTGAAACATCGGAACAAGGCGACTCTTGAACCGAAGCTCCAATATCGCTTCCGTGTCTCCCATGGCATTTCGCGCCTCAGAGATCACCGTATACCGGTACTCCTGCATATCCAGCCCCTCGTACCGATCTCCGGCGGGCACTGGCTGATTATAGGGATTATCAGCGTCTTCCGTGACATATGTGGTGACATCCCGCCCATTGAAAGTATAGGTCGTACAGGCAAAGTCTCCACTCCCAATGTTTCCTCCCTCACAAACAGGCTGTGCCGTATCAACCTCTGTTCCACTCGGCCTATTATACCCGAGGAAGATACTCCTGACCTGCTGCGCTCGGATGTTAAGCCCTGCTTCAGCAGAGTAAAAACCGGTTGCGGAGTCCTTCGAGTGCTTCGTGGTCGCCAGTTCAATGGTAGTAATCGTAAAGTAGGCACCCAACATCGCCAGCAGAGATGCGAGAAGAAGGTACACCGTAATCAGTGCAAATCCATCATCACCGTTTTTCATAATTTTCCTTGCTCATCGAATCTCACCTACGCTCTATCCAGAGAGCACATTCCGCGGAAAGAAACTGCCATTCATCGACCGACGAACCATCTCCTTTCCTGATTGCTCCTCTGCCGAAAGCGTGATGTGAACGAGCGCAACATCCGACCAATCATCACCATTGGCATAGGAATCAACCGTTGTTCCGTCACTCAATTCAATCGTGACATTAAACTCCGTCAGCCCATTCACGATATTAATCGGATTAGCCACATCATTATCGACGACCATTTGAAGAGTATTTCCATTCAGCGAGAACCGCCACTCTTCCAGCACATAGGCGAAGGCTTGGTTCGCCCCATAGCTATTGATCCAGGCATTATTGATTGGAGTTATGAACATCATATTCGCGTTACTTGTTTCACTGTCCCATTCAAACCACTCTCCAACATCTGCGGCACGTTCATAGATATACCCAAGCCCCACACCTCCCTGCGTTACCCGAGAACCAGCCCACGCGGTAAGAACCTCGTTCTTATTTGAGAGGGAGCACTGCGCCTCCGTGCTTGAGGAGTCTCCAAAAATAATTGGTGAGAATGTTCCGGCATTGATATCTTGGCACCCAACAAGATTTTCATCGAGAATACTCCGACGGATCGTGAAGGTATCGGTAGCACCGTTGTCAGTGACAAGTATCGCTGGGAAGAAGCCCGGAAGATTCTCACCAGCAAGACGGACATTCATTCCGAGAATATCGAGTCCACTTCTCAAATTTTGGTTCAGTGAGGTGCGCTCGGTATCGTAACGCACCATCCGCTGGGTACCTTGAAAGTTGGTGAGGGCAATAGCTCCGACTACGAGACTAAGCCCCACTGCTACAGTAAGCTCGAGGAGGGTGTATCCCTGCTCACCTTCGGGCCACCTATCGAAGCTGTGTATAGAGCGTCGATACTTCATATATCTCCTCACCTCGGTACGAAACTCGAGTAGTGATAAACCGCGTCGTTGCGCCACAATAGGTGCCATCCTCACAGTAACTCACCGCTACAACGAACTCCCGTTCTCCGACCGCAACCGTACGATCCGCATCACTTCCAGTTGCAGGCAACGAGCTCGGATCTTCCAATCTAATATCATCGAGGACCACCTGAGCTGCTGAGTAAGCGTTACTCCGTATCTCACTGAAGGTATTAAAACGAACATGATCAAGAAACGCTGGAAAGAGCGCTGATACGGCGAGGGAAAAGAGACCAAGTGCAAATATGATCTCCATCAAGGTGAAACCAGCAGCCGATGAAACACGATCAGCGTGAGATATCGGTGAAGGATGCCTCATTGAACGACGATCGAACCTCCTAGCATAACCTCAACCGTGTTACTTCCGGCATAAAGATCGGCCACTGGAATTACCACATTCCCATCTGGAAATCCTCGTGACGTAAAACAAACAGACCAAGCAATATTCGTCAGGGATGCCTTATCTATCGTCAGAGAAAGAGAGGGATCAGCCGTCTGCGCTGCCGCACAGGTATCTCCAACCGTTGCCTGAAGCGTATCGGTTGAGCTTGCTGATACCGTATAGGCTGAGGTCGTTGCCAGCGCTCGGGCTCGAGCACGCTTCAGATAGCTGGCGATCTCACTTGCCGCACTCAGAGATGGGTTTGAGAGCTCCATCAAGTTTGTCGAAGCAACACCGCCCATAATCCCGGCCAAGCTGAGGGCCACGAGCAACTCAGTCAGGGTGAAGCCCCCTTCTTGCCGACGAGAAGGGCGTAAATTTCGTACCGTGTTCGTCATCATAGTTTTGAGAGCATGCAAGCAAAACGCCAAAAGTCTCTACCTAACTCTCCCATAATTCAGGAGGGGATTAAGGAGATATCTACGAGATCTCCAGAGAGAATCCTTCATAAATCACGGTACGTCTTCGGCACCAAACTCCCGAAGGGGTGAAAAGTTTACAGACCGCACGACAACAGGACGGCTATTTTCGAGCGATCCTCAAAAGCAGCGACACTTCGTGCCCTTCGAAAAATGACAGAAGCCACCCTTTAACCTCGTTCCATCAATCGTTTCAGCGGCTTATCGCATCAAAAGGAAAGAGAGTCTATTCGGACTCAGATCCTTAGGTTATCGTCATAACCTGTCGATAATTATGGATAAATCGGTAATTTCACATGAGGCCACGCCCGAAATCAGCAGACGACCAGGCCCTCACCTTCCCGGTGAAGCGAACCGTCACGCCACTGAAGCTTGGCCTGGTCCTCTCGGGAGGAGGTTCTCGTGCGGCTTACCAAGCTGGAGCGCTGAAGGCACTCATCCCCTATCTTGAAAAACACCCCGACAAGATCTCTATCGTCATTGGAAGTAGCATCGGCTCGGTAAACGGCCTTGTTTTTGCTGCCTGCATGGAGCAGGGGCTGGAACATGCTGCCACCCAACTCCAAAAGCTGTGGCGCACGCGAACCTTTAAGAACACCTTTGCTGGCTCACCGAGCACCGCGTTCTTGCGAGCCATGAAGATGGCCTTTCTCCAGTATATGTCACCTGGCCCCGGCCCCACTCAGGACGCTATCTTCGACCCCTCCCCACTGATGCAAGAAGTCGATGAGGTATTACGCCGTCACGGGGGCCTTCATCCAAAAAATCGCCTCCCCTCCATTGAATCAGTCGGCGTTATGACGACCGTAGAAGGAACAGAGAGAAAGCCGCTCCTCTTTCTCAGCTCTCACAAGGAGATCTCGCCAGAATACCTCACCGGAGCAAGCTTCGAACTCTATCAAGTTGAAGAACTCACCGCCCGACACGGCTTTGCTTCCGCCGCCCTTCCGAGCGTCCTTCCGCCAGTAGAGATCGATGATCGCGACGGAAATACCTTCCGCCTCGTGGATGGAGGGATCTCCCAGAATGTCCCCGTAGATCCTGCCGTTCGCCTTGGCGCAGAGCGCGTCATCATTATCGATATCTCAGGACGAGCATTTTGGCTCGACCAGTACAACGAAGCCCACGACAGCCGTCCCTCGTGGGAAGTCCCCGCCGGGCTTGCAACCTTCTGCATGAGGCCACCAGAAACCTTCGTCATCAGAAACCAGCAACCCTTCGGCCCAATCTTAAAAGAAGCGGTCGGACGCTCCACTCGGAAGTTCCTCCAAGCGCTCGGCCCCACCTGGCCCGTCTTTCGCCTGCTCAAAAACCGCCTCGGAGAGGAGCTCGCCTACGAAGTGATGACCTACGTAGCCCTTGACCCCGACTACATCCACGGCCTCATAGAGCGGGGATATCAAGAAGCAAAAGCGATGCTCAAACAGCACCACGCCCTCCACTTTAAACAACACGAAACCCTTGAAGAACTCGTCGCCGTCAGTAGCGAATAGAGCGTTCACCCTAACGTTGCATAAAAATTTGTTCGTAGAGCCACAAGAGTAGTGCAGATTGGGGCTTTGAGCGAGTTTTTAGGACGAAAGTGTACTGCACGTA
>JALEGQ010000201.1 GCA_022763385.1 bacterium | reverse complement strand
TTCCTTCAGGTGAACGCTCTGTGTCTTCCCTCCGGGGGCTATATCGCTCCTCTAAAACAACGGCACTTCGTGCCATTATTTTTGAGGATCGCTATAGAATGACCTTTCGAATCGGTGCATGATTAAGGCCGGAGGGGCGCTCATGGGTGACGTCGGTCAAGATATTGAAAAAATTGCGGATATAGGGGGTGCGGTGGTTTCGAATTCTTCCTCTCAGGAACAGTGGTGGCTTCGGGAGGCAACGCTTGATGATGCGTTGCAGCACGGACTGAAGGAACAGGAGTTCTTCGGGGTCCTCGAGGTGCTCGGTCGCCCAATGAATATGGTGGAGGTCGGGATCTGCTCTGCGTTGTATTCCGAACACTGTTCGTATAAGAGCACAAAGTCTCATCTTCGAAATCTTCCCACCGAAGGGGAGAACGTTATTCAGGGTCCAGGTGAGAACGCTGGAATTGTTGATATCGGTGAGGGGCTGGGCGTGGCCTTTAAGGTGGAGAGTCATAACCACCCTTCCTTTATCGAGCCGTTTCAGGGAGCGGCAACGGGGGTCGGGGGGATCCTCCGAGATATCTTTACGATGGGAGCCCGACCGCTTGCAGTGCTCGATAGTCTTCGGTTTGGTACCCCTGATGATACGTACTCACGGTATCTCTTAAAGAATGTTGTTCGTGGGATCGGGACCTATGGAAACTGTATGGGGATTCCGAACGTCGGTGGGGAGCTCTTTTTTCATAAGCGGTATGAGAAGAACTGTCTCGTGAATGCTTTTGCGCTCGGTATTGTCGAAAAGGATAAGATCTTTCTCGGATCTGCTTCTGGGGTAGGCAATCCTATTTTCTACGTTGGTTCAAAGACCGGAAGAGACGGTATTCACGGGGCGACCATGGCCTCAGAGGAGTTCGATGACTCCTCGGCGGAGAAGAGGCCGACGGTGCAGGTTGGAGATCCGTTACAGGAGAAACTTCTCCTTGAGGCATGCCTCGAGGTGATGCGGACCGGTCACGTGGTGGGCATTCAGGATATGGGTGCTGCTGGCATGACGAGCTCTTCTTTTGAGATGGCAGAACGGGCGGGGAGTGGAATCATCCTGCACCTCGATCGGGTGCCGATGCGAGAAGAGGGAATGAATCCCTACGAGGTCATGCTCTCTGAGTCGCAGGAGCGGATGCTCCTTGTTGTTGAAAAGGGTGGAGAGGATGCTGTTCGTGAGGTCTTCGCCCGGTGGGGGCTTGATGCCGTTCAGATCGGAGAAGTTACCGATCGAAAAGAGGTAGAGCTTTTTTGGAACGGAAAAGAGGTCTCTTCCTTGGCGGCATCCGTGTTGACGAGCTCGGTCCCGGTATACGACTGGCCAGAGAGGGAGCCGAGCTCCTATAGAGAGCGACTCGATTTTCAGGTCAGCTCTCTTGAAGAGTCTGAAGACCTTGCGGCAGATTGGTATGCCTTGCTCGGCTCTCCGAATCTCTGTTCAAGGGCGGCGCTTTATGAGCAGTACGATTCAACGGTTCGAGGGAATACTGCAGTGGGCCCTGGTGGGGATGCGGGTGTCATCCGAGTGAAGGTTGAAGAGCGGGCGACGGATATCGGAGTTTCCGCTACGCTCGACTGTAATTCGCGTTACTGCGAGCTCGATCCGTACGAGGGTGCTGCCCACACGGTATTAGAAGCCTACCGGAATATTACGGCGACAGGGTGTGAGGCCATTGGGATCTCAGATTGTTTGAATTACGGCTCTCCGGAAAAACCGGAGGGGATGTGGCAAATTGCGCAGGGGATTCGTGGTTTGGGAGATGCCGCTCGGGCTATCGGTGTTCCGATTGTGAGTGGAAATGTCAGTCTTTATAATGAGACTCAGGGGCAGGCGATTCTTCCGACGCCAACGATTGCGATGGTGGGGAGGATCTCAGATTATCGGTTAGCCGTACGCTCTACCTTTGAGCAAGAAGGGGACGTCATCGTGCTGGTGGGGGCACCATCCACCTGCCCAGGGGGAAAAGGGGTGTCGCTCGGAGGGAGCGAGTATCTGGCACAACGGTTTCATGTTGAGAAAGGCGCCTTGCCTGAGATCGATTACGATGGCGAGGTGGCAGTTGCCTCAGTCATTCGTCGGCTGATAGAGGAGAAGAGGCTTCGCTCTTGCCACGATATCGGCGCTGGCGGAATCGCTCAAGCACTTGCGGAGAGTTGCTTTGCCGCGCACCGTCTTCAGTCCGGAGAAGAACTATTGGGAGCGAGTCTCACCATCAGTGGGGAACACGCCGAAGGGGTTCGTCGAGACCTCATCCTCTTCGGTGAGGGAGGGCCTCGATATCTGATCAGCTTTTCGCGAGAATCTGTGGATGCAGTGCGGGGCGCGTTCGAGGCTTCTTCTCTCTCGGTTTTGGGCGAAGGGGTGGTTCAGCAGGGGGACGTGCTCTCTCTCGAAGTGAGAGGGGAGGGCTCATCAATCCCTCTTGCAGAGATCTCTGTTAGAGAAGCGTACCGTCGACATACGGAGACGATGAGGCGACTTTTTCAGGGCAATAGATAACGGTCACGTGTGGATGGTGGTGACGGAGGATGACGGTGGTAAAATCAAAAAATTTTCCGGTCAGAGTGGGTGACGATTCGGATTCTGAAGTAATTCGTCAGTGCGGGCTTACAGAGCGAGACGCCTTCCATGAAGAGTGTGGAGTCATGGGGGTGTGGGGTCATCCGGAAGCTGCAAATCTCACCTATCTCGGTCTGTACGCGCAGCAGCACCGTGGCCAGGAAGGTGTGGGAATCGTCTCGATTGAAGAGGATGAAAGCTCTTCTGGTGACCTGGGTGGGAGCGATCCGGATCGGTCTGAGACGACCTCTCCGGACTCGGCGGTACCGAATGGATTTTACGTTCATAAGGGGACATCTCTCGTTTCTGATGTCTTTAAAAGCTTCGATTTTCGAAAGCTCCCGGGTGAGCATGCCGTTGGCCATGTTCGTTATACGACGGCGGGGGGAAATAAGCTCGCAAACGTCCAACCTCTGTTGGCAGAGGTCAGTGTTGGTCGGGTTGCGATTGCTCATAACGGAAATCTTATTAATGTCGATACCCTCCGTAACGATCTCATTAAAGAGGGAGCGATCTTCGGAAGTTCTTCTGATACGGAAGTCATTCTCCACCTTATCGCTCGCGCACCAAAGAATATTTCGGTTGAAGAGGCGGTTATTCGGGCTTTGGAGCGAGTTAAGGGGGCCTATTCGCTTCTGATTGCCTTTCGAGATCGGATCTTTGCAGTTCGGGACCCAGGAGGTCTTCGTCCTCTGGCAATTGGAAAGGTTGACGGAGCGTACGTATTCGCCTCGGAGACCTGTGCTTTTGACCTGATCGGAGCTGAGTACGTTCGAGATGTTGAACCGGGAGAGGTCTTTCTCGTCAAACGAGACAACGCTGGAGTGATGCAGGAGAAATCGTACTACCCCTTCGCGAAGAAACAATCGACGCCGTGTGTTTTTGAGTATGTCTACTTCGCTCGGCCGGATTCTCACGTATTTGGCAAAAATGTGTATCCCATCCGAAAGCGCATGGGGGAAGAGCTTGCTCGTGAAAACATCGTTGAGGCGGATATGGTTATCCCGGTGCCGGATTCTGGGGTGACAGCGGCTATTGGATATGCCCAGGAGGCGAAGATCCCACTTGAGCTAGGCCTCATCCGAAATCACTATGTTGGTCGGACTTTTATTGAGCCGAAGCAGTCCATTCGAGACTTTGGCGTGAAGATTAAATTGAATGCTAATGCAGAAGTCTTTCGTGGAAAGCGGATCGTTGTTGTTGATGACTCAATTGTTCGGGGGACGACGTGCAAGAAGTTAATCGACATGTTTCGTCGAGCTGGAGCTCGGGAGATACACCTTCGGATCTCTGCTCCTCCTACGACGGACCCCTGCTACTATGGCATTGACACTCCGAGCAAAGAAGAGCTCATAGCTGCAAGCAAGAGTGTCGAGGATATAGCTGAGTACCTGAACGTTGATACGCTCGGCTACCTCTCCCTTGAAGGGTTGTATCGAGCGGTCGGTACCGAGAAGGGGAAGGTGTGTGATGCTTGTTTTAGTGGCCGATATCCCCTGGGGACTCCCCAGGTGCCCACAGGTCCAGCCCAGGAGACCCTTTTTCAGCGGTAGAGCGGTGCTTCATCGTTCCTCTATTCTCGCCTTCGAAATTCATTTCGAAAGATCGGCGGTCCAACGGAGCCCTGTTCTCGGTACTTCCCCTTGTCGTCGTAGAGCTCAGCGGCTTCTGTCTCAAGACGAAAGACAGCAGCGCGTGCCACTTTCATCTCGGGATAGAGCAGGATTGGGTTTGGCCCGTGATTGGCAAGTTCAAGGGTGACTCCGCGATCGCGGTGCCCGGGATAGACGAGCATCGCGGTTTGAACGATTGTGAGGCCCACCCGGGCGAGGGTGCTACGCCCTTCGATAAAGAAGCCAAGCGATGCACCCACGGTGACCCGCTCGAAAGTGGCACCGAGCACGAAGCCTCCCGGCTCAAGCCGATACGGCTCCTCACCAGAGATCGTCACGGTCTCATGCTCAGGGACAGTGCCGTGCTTGAGATCCACCACGACTCCAGGCTGTGGAACGAGGAGGGTGGGGGAGAGGTGGAGGGTGATCCCCGCCGCCCGTATCATCTCCTCTGAGAAGGGGGTGATGACGAGTTCGCCAGTGGAGAGGACCTCTCGGAGGTCAACATCAGAGAGCATCATAAAGCGTCTTCTTCGAAATTCTCCCCTTACGATGCCGTGGAATCTCAGATCTGTGTAGGAGTTTTTTCAGTTCTGGGAGTTTACAGGATGAACTGGAGTATCTTACGCTCTTAAGAGGTCTTCTGGGGGGCATTATGAGTTCTGAATCCTATAATACGAAGGGGAGCTATATCTGGCTTGCTATTGCTGGCTCTGTGGCAGTACTCCTCAGTTATTCACTCTTTCGGGTTGATAACGTACTCACCTACTCCGATAAGGAGGAACGGCTCGGAAAAACGCTCCACGAACTCCGTTCTGCACAGGCGGAGGTTTCTTCTGGAGAGCGAGACCCGCGGCAAGATAATCTTGAGCAGGGCAATTGATAGTTTCTCGTGCCGATTTCTCACACCGGGGTCTCTTTTCTCTGTACTGCTTTCTTTCTCTCCCGTGAGTGGATCCTCAGATTTCTTGAATCAGAGCCCTCGGCGATAAAGGATCTTATTGCGGAAGAGGAAGTGAGAGAGCAACTCTCCCAGGCGTCTCATCGACAGATTCAGTTTCTTCGGAGGCTTTTGCGGCAATTCCCCTACTGGAGGCGGGGGCACCAGTGGATAGCCGAGTTGCTCTTCGCCGACGGGGCGCTCCAAGAAGCGTATGCAGCGTGTCAGACTGCACGAATCTTGGCAGAGCAACAGTGCCCGCAGAACACGGAAGAAATACGAGCTCTTACGTTGCTTCGCGCTCAGATATCCCTCGGGGTAGGAGGTTATGAGGAGGTCGTTACACTCTATTCCTCACGCGGTGTATCTTCTTCTCGTGCACCTTCGTTCTCTCGAGAGGAGCGGGAAGTGCTGGCGGCCGCTCACATGGCGCTCGGGAGCTATGAGGAGGCACGCCTTTTTCTGGAGTATGACGCCCAACCAGAGAGAGGAGGAAAACGCTCAGGGGTTCTCTCTTACCTTAGGGCTCGAGACTGAGCTCTTGAGACTGTGCTCTCGAGGGCGACGCTTGTGATGGCGTGGCCTCTTCCGTTGTTTCAGCGGCTTCGAAGTCGGAGCGTGTTCCAGATGTTTTCGTTGAGTCTTTGACCGGTTCCTCGTCGACCGAATCACACTCATCGCACTGAGCAAACGGGATATCGACAGGCTCGCACTGCTTCTCAGGGCTTCTCACCCGCTTTATGCACCTTCCGGAGCAGTGAGAGGTGCTTGAGCGGTTCGTGGAATTCGGATCATAGTCGCATGGGAGGACCTCCTCACCGGCTTCACTTACCCGGTGGCAATAGAGTGCTGCGTCCTCCTTCTGCATCTCCTCAATCTCTTTCTCTGCGATCTCCGCTTTCGATCTATCGTAGCGCCCAATGAATGGAACACAGCTGGCGACCAGCACCCAGGTGCCGTAGGGGGATGGAGTATCCTTGATAAAGTACGGCTCTCCTCTCAGATCGGTGAGATGAGTATCGTGTCCGGTGCCTGATTCGATAAAGATCCATCTCTTGCATATTCGGCAGGTGCTGTGGCTGTGGTCTTCTGGGCCTTTGGGCCGTCTGGGGATCACCTCACATTCGCCATCCTCCTGACGGGTCCGACAATCGTAGTAGTCGGTCACCAAATGAGACTCGAGTTTTTCACAGAGGCTGTTTTCTTCTGTCGGGTGCGCCGGGCACTGCTGAACCCAGATAGCATCCAACCGTCTTTTGGGATATTTTCGGACCTGACACCCATATCGACACCGTGACTGTATCCCAAGCGGAACGAGCTCACCCTCTTCCTCGCAGTCGCAGTTCGTTTCTGCTGTTTCGGTTGTCTTCCCGTCGAGTTTGAGTCGGTCATACTTCCCCCATGGTGGGAGATCGACTGGTGGTTGCTCTGGCTCACCAGCGCAAAATGGTTTGTCCGAAAAATCAAGATCTCCCTCCGTCGCATCCTGTGCGAGGAGTAGGCCAGGGAGTAGGGCAGTGAGAAAAAAGAGGGGTATGGCCGAATTCAGCAGGAGAAAAGGCATGAGAAAGCTCCAAAACAATTTCATCATAGGATGAGGATACACCGAAATAGATGCTTATCCCCCAAAAAACACAATTTTTACAAGCTTGCTCTCTTCCCAGGACGGAGGGTATCCTGGTGGCGATAAGTTTTTTGATGCCATTTATGAGGAGGAACTCCATGTTGCACCCGTCTTTTCGGACCTCTTTCGTGTTCACCCAACGTGTGGTGGTAGCGGTTGCTTTTGTTTCGCTGATGACCGCCTGTAGTGGTCAGAGTCTCTCTGGGCGAGATAAGGGGGTGCTTGGAGGAGCTGCGGCAGGGGCTGGTCTTGGTGCTATTATCGGCTCAGCTACCGGAAATGCCGGAGTTGGAACGGCTATTGGAAGTGGTGTCGGAGCTCTCGCTGGGGGAGTTATCGGAAATGAGTCTGACAAGGAAGATGCGCGCCAGGCCGAGCAAGAAGAGCGGATGCGCCGTCAGGATGAGCAGCTCCGTCGCCAGCAGCGTGAGATCGACGAGCTAAAACGCCAACGGAGCGGCGACAGCTACGCCTACTGACAGTTGTCGCGGTAAAAGTCGGCGAGCTCAAAGCGGGTCACCTTCTTACTGGCAACATCTTCAAAGAATCGGACCCGTGAGCGTGAATCTTTGGCCGGCTGGCGCTCCAGCCCATTGAGCAGAAGGAACATGTCGCTTACCATTCACCGAGAAAGACCCTCAAGCACCTCCCGATGAATTTCGGCCCGCTCCTCAGCGCGCTTGCGGAACTCCCGGTCAACCAGTTTGGGGTCAACCGGTTTGGCCCTTTCCTCACGTAACTGACAGAGCTCAGCAAACTCAGCCGCTGAAATAAGAACAACGCTCTCCCGCCCATTACTCGTCACCGTAACCGGCTCTCTCTGTGCCAACTCTTTGAAGTGGCCAAAGTTTTTTTGAAACTCAGATGATGGAACAATCATTGGTCTTCTCCTGTATCCGTATTATCCGCATATTACGTAATATGCGCAACTTAAAATTCGTCCCCGGGATGACTTTCCCCTTTTTCTCTCAACCTAATCAACTGTAATTACTCAGTTTTGACCGTAAAATTGGGAAAGTCATCCCGGGGACGAATTTTTCGGGAGGAGGAAGAGTTTTGTTCCGATTACTCGGGAGGTGAGCTCTATGCCGGGTTCAAGGGTGAGGGTGATGCGGATTTCTGGCGGGTCATTCTTTTCCGGGGTTGCAGTGACTTCTATGGTTCGGAAGGAGTGGATTGATACTGGTGCATACCTGGGGAGGAGAAGTCGCTTGTCCTCGACCTGGAAGCCGGGGAGGGTGAGCTCGTATTGATTCTCTCCGGTCCTGGCAAGGGTGTATTCTGGCCAAGAGGTGAGTGAAAAAACGGCGTGCTCAGGGGCCTCAAGGCGGGTCGCTTCGCTGGCTGTCGATTGGCTGTCTCCTCCTGGATGAGCAGTTGGTTTGAGTTCGTAGCTGAGAAGACGGGGAGCGAGCTTCTGCTTGTTCTGCCGAGTTGCTTTTACGACGGCGGTTGTTGTGACGGGGCTTAGAAGCTTGGCTTCTTTCGGTGCGGTGCTTCGAGAAACACGGGCAGAGAGAAGTGTGGGGCTTCGTTTGTATGCCGGCGGTTGCGGTGGGTCGGTATCTTCCAAGATCGTATTGACGGTGAGAATTCCAGTTTCTGGTTCCCAGTGCGTGGTGTACGGGGTGGCCGGCTTTATCTTGAGTACGGTCTGCACCCCTCCGCTCGGGTGGTGACGTACGATGCTGAGCTCTTGGATAAACTCT
>JALEGQ010000200.1 GCA_022763385.1 bacterium | reverse complement strand
TACGTGCAGTACACTTTCGTCCTAAAAACTCGCCCAAAGCCCCAATCTGCACTACTCTTGTGGCTCTACGAACAAATTTTTATGCAACGTTAGGGTGAACAAGCATGAGACGAGAATCGAGCACATCAGGTGGAGGGCTTTTCAGAGACACTCCGCAGACGAGCCGAAATTTTCCGCTCTCATTACTGCTCACGTACTCGTCGAGGACGTCGAAGAAAAGTCCTCCACCTGATGTGCGAACACCTCGCTACTTCTTCATATCAGCGTTCTGTCAAGCATGGGTTCGCCGGCGGCATTACGCCTGAGCTCCGATTGCTGCTGCATTGGCGGTTACCTCAACCTCATAACGCTTCATCGATTCAGATCGAAGCCAAGCTTATCCGCAGCTTCTCGGAGCGCGTATTTTGCAGGTTGTGTGCGGCCAGCATCGATATCTTCCATGCTCTGACGCATCATCTGAAGGGTCGCTTCACGACGCTGTCGTTCTTCCATATCTCGCAGCGCTGCACGAACGACTTCACTCTTATTACCAAACAAACCGCTCTCTACCTGCCTCATAAGAAACCCTTCAAAATGTTCCCCGAGGTTAAAACTGGTGGTTTTTCTCATGACAACCCTCACGCATAGTTCCCAGTCCCACACCCAAGATCGAGAACATCCATACCAGGCTGAATGAGCCCCGAAGAGAACCACTCTTCCAGCTCTACCGGAAGATCGGCAATCTTCCACGGAATCTCGTGAACAGGCTTCTCATAACACGTCTCCCAATACGTTTATCCATGATAATTCCTCCCAGAGATGACTACCTCGATTTTCCCAGGAGGTTCAGAATACGACAGCATTTCTGCGGATTGCTTTTGGGGTATAGCTCTTCTCCCCCCCCCCTCAAAGTCTGTCTCTCCAGGATTTGGGATCTCGCCGCATATGCATGATAGCCACAATGACAATCTCTTTATTTTCCGCATTGTAAATCACTGCAAAGGGGAATCCCTTTAGTCGACAGCGACGAGTGTTCTCAGAGAGCGGGTGCCACGCTTGAGGAAATTTCCTAATACGTTGGAATGCACGTCGAACTTCGGCAGCGAACTCATATCCCAACCCGGCTTGTTCTCGGTTATAGTACTCGACTGCTTCCTCCAGCTCCTGACGTGCCGGGGCGAGAATGTTGAATTTCATGAGTCGGTCGAGCTGTCTATTCGCTTGAGGACTTGCTCTACGGGTTCGGCATCGAGCAGCCCACTTCTATAGGCACCTAATCTCTCTTCAGACTCCTGCGCCCATTTTTGGTCGATCTCACTCTGCCCAGTTGAATCAAAGGTTCCAAAAATCCGTTCAAGTAAATCTGCCCGATCTATAGGCGAGAGAGCCTTCGCATTTTCAAAAATCTGTCTGAGGCGTTGCTCTTCTGAATCGCTCATAACTCGATAATATCACTCTCCAAGAGTATCGCACAAACGAATAATCGGGAGGATGAGACCTTCACCGACCTCACCTTACTATCACCCACAAATCTCTCGGCATAAGAAGAGTATCGAGCACATCAGGTGGAGGGCTTTTCAGAGACACTCCGCAGACGAGCCGAAACTTTCCGCTACCATTACTGCTCACGTACTCGTCGAGGACGTCGAAGAAAAGTCCTCCGCCTGATGTGCGAACACCTCGCTACCCACCAGCGGGAAGAAGGAGATTTCATCTCATCCCCATCGCGATGTCTGTTCAATGGCGAGGAGCATGCCTTACAGCTCTTTCGACTTCTTCAACATCTGCTTATAGCCACCAGCACCAGTACTGAGCCATTTTGAGATACGGGCTATGGTCGTGGAGCTCAGTCCCGTTTCCTTTTCGATCTGGGTATAGGGGATCAGCGCATCGAGCATCCGAGCGACCTTCCACCTGAGGGCCAGCTCTCGGATCTCATTCTCCGTCATGAGGTCCCGCAAAAAAGACTCCGCCTCCTCCTCGTTTTCAAGGCTGAGGAGAACGGTAAGGAGATCTCGATTATCCTGCTGATTCCAGAGGTCCTCTTCCATAGAGAAGAGATATCACAGATAACGAGAGACCCAAAGAGTCCTTACACCGGAGAATCTGCCCCGGTTCTTCTCGCATGAAGCTCCTTCTCGCAGAGGTCGAGCATCTCGTCGAGTTGATCTCTCATATTGCTCCACACCCCTTGTCCTTCAAGATATCGCCGGAGCCCCTCTTGTTCTAGACCAACGAGGTTCGGATGGGTCGTTTCATACTCAAAGAACATCATATCGGTGACCTTCAAGATGCACGCGTCATCAAGAAAGCACTGAGCGGAACAGTGCTCCCATAGGAGTTCACGATCACGGAGGTACTCTTCCAGTTTTGACTCTGAGACGTTGCTATCGAACCGATTGCGAAAGTTCGGGCCTGCAAGCCGCCAGGTCAAGTTCTCGTGATTTTTGCTGAGCCACTCAGATTGTGGGGAATCGTAGTCATCTCTCACGGCATTTCTCCTCTGGTTTCGGTGATGGGGTGTTCTCTCCCAGAGATATCCGATATCTCTTCAGAGCTCCATTAGAGATATCGGAATCTTTCTTGAACGAGTAAAGAGTTTTCGCAAGAATACCGTCAACAAAAAGAAGATTATAGATATCAAGAACTTAGAGGAACTCCTACCGGTGTGGCATCGAAAAAACAGAGGAAACACAACAGAGCGGTCGTTTTCGCTTCCCGCTCTGCTCTGTC
>JALEGQ010000199.1 GCA_022763385.1 bacterium | reverse complement strand
GCACCTCTCGTTGCTCTCTTCGATTGGGCTTCTCTTTAGCTCTTCTGCATCCCTCTCCTTTGAGTGTTCATCTCATAGTGAAGGACATCTTCATAAGCGGTCAGTATCGCTTATGTGCCACTCCGCAAACTCAGCTGCGTTTTTGAGGGTGATGTAAGGGGAAAGAGAGAATGATAGTCGCCATTGTTCAAGCACGGATGAGCTCGTCTCGGTTGCCAGGGAAAGTGATGAAAGATCTCATGGGCAAGCCGATGATGATTCAGCAACTCAATCGACTCAGTCGAATGAAGGGGGTGAACAAGCTCGTTGTAGCAACGAGTGTGGATGCGAGTGATGATCCGGTAGAAGAGGTGTGCCACCAGCATGGATTCGGATGTTATCGCGGATCTCTCGATGATGTGCTCGACCGCTACTACCAAACCGCGAAGAGTTTTGGAGCGGACCACGTTGTTCGCCTTACCGCCGATTGCCCACTTACAGATCCTGAGCTCATAGACCAACTTATCGAATTCTACTTTCAGGGAGGTTATGAGTACGCCAGTAACAACTTCGTTCCCACTCTACCGGATGGATTAGACGGGGAAGTTTTTAGCTTTGAAGTCCTAGAAGAAGCCTGGAAAGAAGCAACGCTTCCCTCTGAGCGAGAGCATGTCACCCCTTTCATACGAAATAACCCATCACGATATAGAATCGGCTCGTTTACTTCTGACCACAACCTGTCATATCTCCGCTGGACGGTGGATGAGCCGGAGGATTTTGAGCTTGTTCAGAAGATATATGCGACCCTTTTCCCGAAGGACCCTGACTTCTCGACAGCCCAGATTCTTGAACTCACCGAAGAAATTCCACAGCTTCAGATCATGAACCTACAGTACGCTCGGGGTGAAGGGCTAGAGAGATCGAAGAAGAAGGACGAGTTTCACACGAGATATGCAAAGAGTGAGCAGCTCTACGAACGCGCCCTGTCTGTTATACCCTTGGGAAGTCAAACATTTAGCAAAAGCCGAACACAGTTTCCTCTCGGTGTTACTCCGCTTTTCGTGGAGAAGGCCAAGGGAAGCAAGGTTTGGGATGCTGATGGTCACGAATATATTGATTTTACGAACAGCCTCGGTGCCATCAATCTTGGATACAACGATCCGGATGTCATGGCAGCAGTGAAAGAGCAGATGGAGCAGGGAACGATCTTCTCTCTCTCGCATCCGATAGAGATTACCGTTGCCGAGAAGCTCACCGAGATAATCCCGTGTGCCGAAATGGTGCGCTTCGGCAAGAACGGCTCGGACGCGACAACCGGCGCCATTCGGCTCGCAAGAGCTTACACGGGCAGAGACCACATCCTTACTTGTGGCTATCATGGATGGCATGATTGGTACATAGGAACTACTCCACGCAACATGGGAGTACCAGAATCAACTTCTCAGCTGAGCCATCCCTTCTCCTACAACGATATCGATTCTTTGCGGCAACGCTTTGAGGAGCACCCTAATCAGGTTGCTGCTGTTATCATGGAACCAATGGCCCGCGATTACCCCCAGGACGGTTTCCTCCAAGCGGTAAAAGAGGTCGCTCATGCAAATGGAGCCCTCCTCATCTTTGATGAGATGATAATGGGGTTTCGGCATGCAGTAGCGGGTGGCCAAGAGCTTTTTCAGGTAACTCCAGACTTGGCTACCTTTGGAAAGGGAATTGCGAACGGTTATCCACTTTCCGTTATCTGCGGAAAAGCAGAGATCATGAAGTTGCTTGAGGAGATATTCTTCTCTTTTACCTTTGGAGGAGAGACTCTTTCTCTCGCCGCATCGCTTGCCACCATTGAGAAGATTCAATCTGAGCCTGTGCTTGATCACATTCTCCAGAAGGGGCAGCGAATTATCGACGGTGTAAACGGACTCATCGAAAAGCACTCACTTCAAGAGGTGCTCAGCATTCCGGGACATCCTGCCTGGACCTTCCTTCAGTTCAAGGACTGTGGACCAACATCATCATCTGACCTTATTTCGCTCTTTATGCAGGAGGCCTCTTTGCGAAACATAATGACGCGTGGAGTGCATACACCGAGCTACGCTCACACCGATGCTGATATTGATCAATTGCTTGAAGTTTATGACGAGGTATTTCCGATCATTGCACAAGCAGTGCATAATGGTCCTCTCAGAAACTATCTGTATGCGAAACCGATAGAGCCGTTGTTTAAAGTTCGGTAACGCTCTATCTCGATGAGATGAATTCATGGTTAAGATCGGATTAGGTACCGTCCAAATCGGCCTACCTTATGGAGGAAATCGCAGCAATTCCATCATGGACATTACTGAGGCGTTTTCTATTTTTGAAACTGCCTATGAGCTTGGAATTCGCTTCTTTGATACCGCTGTCATATATGGTGAGAGTGAGGCTCGAATCGGACAGTTTGTAGCCGAGAACCCTCGGCTCAAGATAGAGGTCTCCTCGAAACTGCCTCGGGTGGCTCCTGAAGTATGGTCAGCCGAAGAAAAGTATAGAGAGTTTGTCGTGAAGGAGCTCGAAGAGAGTCTGAAGAGAACTCGTCAGGAGTTTTATCCGTTGCTTCAACTCCACCAATGCACCGTAGACTTTCTTGCCAGCGATGCAGTTTCTCAGGTAATGCACTATATCCTAGAGCAAGGATACGTAAAAAGTATAGGAGTCTCCGTGTATGAAGTTGAGGAGGCGAAGGCCGCTCTAGAGTGTGATTGGGTATCGGCTCTTCAAGTTCCAGTCAACGTGATAGAGCAACGATTCGTATCTGAAGAGCTCGTACAGTGCTACAGAGAGCATGAAACGCGGGTTATTGCTCGTTCCCTTTTCCTTCAGGGGGTGCTCATCCCGGGGGTTCCGTTACAGAGAGGTGCACGAAGCTGTGAACTGGAGGCGTTAAGAGCAGACGCCTTGCGGGTTGCAGGAGACAGAGATCTTCCAGAATTAACCCTCGGATACATCTATCAAAATTTATGCGATGTGCTCGACATTGGTCTGATGGGAGTGCAATCCTCAGCGGAGCTGCGTGAGAACGTAACGAGAATCCGTACTGCGGTACAGCCATTGAGTGAGAATGACGTACAAGCATTCGGGGCGCTGGGAAGTACGGCGTGTGAGTCTCGCCTCTTGGACCCGAAAACGTGGGCTTAGGAATATGGAAAAAGAAGAGCCACAGAGCGTTATTTTTGCCGGTGAAGAGGCCAATAGCTATTTTGAACGCAACGGATTCAAGCGTGGGTTTCTGCCTGACTTCGTTGTATCACGTTTTCCGAAAGAAGATTTTTCTCATTTTGACATAGCCGAGTTTGGTATTGGGGCTGGTCAAAATCTCATGATGCTCAAAAATTTTGCAAATCGGTGTCACGGTTACGATGTGTCCGAGAAAGGAGTTAAAAGCTTTTCGAAAACGTTTTCTTCCCATCCAGAGCGAGAGTTGTTCCACGCGCAAGAGGTGAATCTTTGTGAACCCTTTACGACGCCCGTTTTGTATGACCTCATTATTTATGGATTTTTTGCCTACTACGTTACTGACAGTGAGCTGAGCGAAGTAAAGAAAAATCTCCTTCAAGCTTTAAAGCCTGGCGGCTATCTTTTTGTATATGACTTTCTTGCAAGAGAAAGTGTTCATTATCCAGATAAACGAAATCCTAAGCTCAACGTTTACAAACGGAACCTTTCGTTTTGGCTTAATCACTTCAGCGAGTTTGATCTCATAGATTTTCGGTTATTTGATAACGATAAGATTCACTCAAATAGACACCGAGAATCTCATGCAGCAATTGATATGCAGTTGCCGTCCGATGACATGAATTGGAACTTTGGAGCCCTCTTTACATTGAGGTCTTAGGGAAGATTCTGGAGGGTGAAACCATTGGTGCCCGATACCAGCAAGGACAAACGCTAACCCACTAAAAACACTCGGAATCTGATGGTACCTGGTACCAATGGTCTGGGCGAAGTCGACCGTGCGTGGAATCTCCACCGCCCTTCGGGGAGGAGATATGAAACGAGGCTTCTCATTTGCACTGATGGAAGAGAGCCTCCAGTGGGGACAGAGCGCGTTCCTTGAAAGCTTAGACGGGATTGAGCCAGATCAGATTGAAGCTGGGATCGGTACTCTTCAGCGGGCAGATGGAAATGCCACCATAAAGGGCCCGGGAGACTATTTCTCACTGAAGGACTCGCTGGGAAGGACTGCGAACAATATCGGCCTCTTTCGCCCGTCTCGAAATGGAGTAGAACTTCCGAGAGGGGAGTGGAGTCTTGCAGAGAAGCTCTTTGCAGAAGGAGAGCACTTCTCACAACTCGTCAATCAGATACCCGGGATGAACTCGTTCTCTCTGGTACATGACGCCTATGCTGTCAGCTCGGGCCAGGCCATTACCTCACTCTTCGGGGATAACGGCTTCTCGAGCTTTCTTCAGGGAGTCAATAACGTGATCACCATCCCCCCCATGGCAGCAGCCCATTACTCCGCCATGGGATACACCGATCGCCTCAACCGCGACCGAGCCTATGTGGGTCGGTAAGCCTCTGTGGTCGATACCTGGACCGGTAGGGTTCGGGGGGAAGAGAAGCCCCTCGGCCCTCTGTCAATGGAGCGTTATTATTCTTGAGGAGGGCTATAGATGCTTGCCATGGTCAATACACTATCGTCGTAACACCTTAATTTTTCCGTTTACAACTTTGTGCCAGACGGCTGGGTACTCACTATTCCCTGAGGAGTCGATGGAGATCTTTCCGACAGCGCCAGGGAAGTTCTCGATTGACTTCAATTGCGTGATCACAGAGTCAGCATCCAACTTTCTCTCTGGAGAGGTCTCGTATGATCTCACGAGTAGATTGAAAATGTCATAGGCATTTGGAGCTTTCAACTTAAACTCTTGCTTGAAACGCTCTCTATACAATTTTTGAAACTTCTCTGTAGCGCTAATCTCACTTACGAAGGTTGTACCTTCGATAAGCTCGTAGTTCTGTACGACGTCGAAAAAACCGGTAACAGGAGTATTGATTCCTTGCTCTCGAAGTTGCTTGATGATGATCTCTGTTTCCGGATAAACAGCCCAAATCAAGTAGACGTCCGGATTCTTACTGGCAGCCTTAGTGATTTCTGAGCGAAAGTTTTTCTGGGAGGGATCAAAGATGACCTTCTCGATAAACTCGACACCGTAGTTTTCCGCTTCGGAAAGCATCACATCCGTACCTATGTTAAATCCGGCCTCGTTGAGCTGAAAGAACGCAGCTGTTTTGAACTTCTTTTTCTCCAGAAGATTGAGAGTTTCGCGAACATGAGAGTCCACCATAGATTGATGAGACAATGTATAGTGGTATTCCTCAGCAATAGCAGGATCCCAAGCAATCGTATAATGAAGCACTTTTGCTCGTTCGGCCATTGGTGCAACGACTCTGGCTGCCGGTGGCCAGAGGCTCACTACTACATCGACCTGATCTACATGTAACAATTTCTGCGCAGCAGAAGCTGTTCGTTTGAGATCCAAGGCATTGTCTTCGAAGATGATTTGATAGTTGTGTTGCGAGTCACTTTTCCGCTCCTGAGCCAAGAGAAAACCGTTCTTAACGTCTTCGCCCACAAAGGTCATGTTGCCAGTTAGCGGAACGATTACACCGATCTTCACGGTATCGCAGAGACCAATAATTGGCATGAGAAGGATAAAAGTTAAAGATAGAAGTTTCTTCATAGATCCTCGACTAAATGACAACGTAGGTATTGGACCGCACTAAGTTCAAGGAGTCAAAAGATGTCGAAGTATATCTAGGCTCTGTCGGAAAAGCTTTATCACTCTGGAAACTCTGCAAATAGATGCTGATACATGCGAGACGCAATCCCCTGACGCCGATGAGAGGGATGTACCATTATTTTTTAGGGGATCTCCCTAGAAGTCCTGTAGGTGCATCTTCACAGCCATCCCAGGACGCCTATGCTAATCATTTCTGTTGCCATATCTCGGCCCAGAAATCTGCTACGGCGGTCATCGTAGTCGTCGGGTTATCGAGTAACATGAAGTGAGAGGTTTCAGGTATTTCAACGGTTTTACAAGCGTCCGATGATGGCCTGGAGTGGAATCCGCTTTCACCTCCAACTACCATTAGTTTCGGCACGGAAGATTGTAAGAACACCTTCTCGAGATCGGAGGTGTCAGAGACCCGTACGATATCTTGAGCAGTCGAGAGGAAGATATCTGCGGGGGTTAGTTCGAGTGCGGCCAATCGTAAGGCTGAGCTGGGAGAAGTCGAATCTCGGATCGATTCTCGAAGCTCTTGGTATCCGCTTTTTCGAAATACATTTCGATCACAATCGGCGAGAGTAGCGCTAGTGCCGCAGTCCGAGGCAATAAGATTCCCCTCCAAGCTCGCTAGCGATAGGATTCTATTGCCAGGACGCGATATGATCGTTGTTCCGACCATTCCTCCGAGACTGTGACCGACCACATGAAACTTGGACAAGCCGAGATTATCCGCGACTGCGAGTACGGCGGTCGCAAAAGTATCAATTGAATAAGAAAGTTGTCCTGGCTTTCCCGAGCGCCCGAATCCTGGAAGGTCTATCGCGATGAAGTCGCAATCTTCCCCAATACTGGATTGATGCCAGTCTGCGAAGACATCCTTATTGGTTTGAATGCCATGCAGGAGCATGACGGGAGTATCACCACGCCTCGTACGAGAGATCGAAATATCGACCGGCTGACCACCGAGCTCCACACTACAGATAAGGTGTTCATTACGAGCTAGCATCATTTTTCTTCAAGAGAGTTCATGTCCGCCAATCAAATTGCCGGATTGGTTGTCGAAAGCTGATCGCTCTCGCCAGTTTTTGTGGGCAGAGTGTGTTGTCCCTCTGGGAGAATTCCGGCAATCTCAGCGGCCTTCAGTATAGGTAGTCGGCAGAACTGAACGGAAGAGTCAAATGGAGCAGGAAAGGATAACCGCTTCCGATCGGTGCCGTCCGATTGGTGCGTGGCACTACTGGATATCGTGTATTTTCAAGGGGATGAGAGGATATCCCTCCGACTTATTTTGGTGTATGATTGGATCTATGAGAGATGAGTGGCTAGCATCGATCCTGCAGCTCAGTCCAGCTGAGAGGGTCAGAATTGCGCAGTTGATTTGGGAAAGTGTTGATGAGGTTCCTGATGCTCACCTGATGTCGGATGAGCAGAGACAGGAGCTTTCCCGTCGACTTGCTGATTTTGAAGAGAATGGCACTACGGGCCGACCGTGGCGCGACGTGCTGCAGGACATTACATCCCCAGCATGAATTTCGATGTAATCGTTGAACCACCGGCTGAGTCGGATATTCGAGCTGCTTTCCAGTGGTATGAAGAACAAGTTCCGAGCCTTGGTCATGAATTCTTGGTATCGCTTCGCTCTTGTTTCGGTCGCTTGGAGCGAACCCCCGCCATGTACAAGTATTTTCAAGAGCCGGTGAGAAGAGCGAACGTGGACCGATTTCCATTTGGAGTTCTTTACGTCATTAGAGATCAATCTGTTTTCGTGCTGGGAGTTTTTCACCACAAAAGAAATCCTTCTTCTTGGATTCGGCGAGCACGTATTTGGGGACGCACTTAACGTTGATGAGAAATGGGCAAGCCTCGAGGTTGAGCTTCCAGGCGTGTTCACAAGCTGTCTGCCGTGCGTCGGTACCGTCCGATTGGTGCGTGGCACTGCTGGATATCGTGTATTTTCAAGGGGATGGGAGGTTGATACAGCTATCTTATGTCGCTTGATTCTGAATGTCGGTCAAAGGTGCTGCTGATCACGGTGATTGCCGCTGCGGGCATGGTGGTTCTGCGCTTGTTCTTCAGTGGTTTGCGGATTTTTCCCGATACGCTCTCCTATTTAGAGGCAGCAGAGGCGCTTGCTTCGGTGGGAGAGGCTGGAGGTGGAGGGAGTCCTCTCGGTCATTTTCCACCACTGCTTCCGCTCGCTCTCTTGGTGTTCACGAGTTTCTTCTCGACTATCGAGAGCTTCTTTCTCCTCAATATCACGAGCCTCTTGTTGAGCGGCCTCTTCCTCTCATTATGGATTCGTGATCTTGGTCTTGGAAAGAATGTGGGGCTCTTTGCTGCACTTCTCTTCTTTTCACTCCCTCATACCTATCAGGTCTATCGTGCGGCGCTTTCGGAGCCGGTTTTTATCGCGCTGCTCCTCGCATCTCTCTGGTATTTCGTTCGTCAGAAGCATTTCCTTTCTGGAGTCTGCATCGGACTCACGGTGCTCACGAGGTATGCTGGAGGAGCCTTGCTCATCGCACTTCCCCTCGCTCGTATATTTGGGAGCATGAAAAGAGGGCGTTTTTCTGGGGCGTGCAAGATATTCATGCCCGCCTTCACCCTCTCTCTGCTCTGGATCGTTCTGCTTCACTATGGTTTCGACAAGGCTCCGCGGTCTGGAAGAGTGGTGAGCCCACCGAATCTTTTCGAACAGCTTGAGCTCCTGATCGCTGGGGTGACACGTGAGTGGCTTTTCCTCGGGAACTCTCTCTTTGAGCGGCTTCTCGGAGGTCTTGTGCTCTTCCTTCCGGTGGGAACGCTCTTCAGGAGACGGTATTTCGTCATCGGAATCTCGTATATCTGTTATATTTCTGTGATCTTATTCTCGAAAGTAACTCTTGATGCTGAGATTCCCCTCAATAACCGCATTCTTTTTCCCGCGCTCGTTTTCGGTATTATTCCGAGTCTCCTCATTTATACCTGTCACTTCGGTCGACGGTGGACCGAAGGCGCTCTTCTTGGGGCAGCGGGAGTTGTCTTTTGTACGGGTATCTTCTTTGCAACACCTCCTCCGCCACCGTCCGTATTTGAAACCACCTACTGGAGCGAGTCTGAAACGGTAGAGTGGCTGCAGGAGGTCCCCAAGCCGAACCATATCTATTCGAACGCAGCGGATTTTCTCTCATTTTTCAGTAAGGAGCAGGTCGCGTCCCTTCCCAAACGCTTCGTCCCCAGCACCAGGGCTCCGGTACCGAACTCCCTTCCGGAGTTCACCGCTCAACTCGACTCATCGGAGCCGGTATACTTCGTCTTCCACTCCTCCTTCCAATTCCGTTGGTACCTCTGGCAAGAGGCGGCACTCGTGCAGGCTCTCCACCTCGAATCCGTGGCGGAGACCTCAGACGCACGCATCTACCGCCTCCCGCGGGACTAAAACAAAGGCAGACGCTAACCCACTAAAAACACTCGGAATCTGATGGTACCTGGTACCAATGGTCTGGTTATTGTTAATAGTGACTTTTAATATATCCATGTTATTATAGAAGTATGTTTGAACGATGGTTGCAGCTTCGGGAGGAGAGTTCTCTGGTGAGTGGTCCTCGACGGGCGGGAAAGACGACGTATCTTCGGAGTCGGTTTCCGCACTATCGATATGTGACTCTCGATGATTTCGATTACCTGCGTTTTGCGAAGAGTGATCCAAAGGGCTTTGTGCAGAGTCAGCTTCCGGAGAGTATTATTGATGAGGTGCAGCGCGCTCCGCAGGTCACTGTTGCGGTGAAGCAGTTTATTGACTCTGGGGATCTGCGGGTTTTGTTAACCGGTTCGAGCGGAATCGGACTGCTTGATTCCTCTGCCGACTCGCTCGCGGGGAGGATTGAGCTTGTGCATTTTCCAACGGCTTGCTTTGGTGAGGCAGATGGTCCCCCTACCCACGATGTTTTTGAGGATACTCTTTCTCCTCCGGCTCTTGATGAGGCCCGGCGAAAGCTCCCGCTCTTTCTCCGTTATGGTGGTTTCCCCGAGGTGGCGCAGGAAGGCGATCCGGTGCAGAAGGGAATACTCTTAAAAAGATATCGGGATACCTATTTTACCCGCGATCTTGCGCAGCTTTCGAATATCGAAAATGTTGAGGGATTATTGGCGATTCTCCTCCATGCAGTGCGCTCTCTGGGCTCTCACCTCGAGATATCAAGCTTTGCGAAGGAGTCTGGGTTAAGTTTTCCGACGGCAAAGAAGTATATCAATGTGCTTACTCAATCAGAGCTCGCTTTTAAGCTCTACGGGTACCATTATGGTCCTGCGAAGCGATACCTCAAGGCGGCGAAGCTCTACTATAGTGATACGGGGATTCTTCAGGCACTTGGTCAGCCGGTGACGGAGGGGCAACTCTTTAAGCACTTTGTTGTCAGTGAGCTTGAGAAGCGGAGAAAGCTCGGCTTTATCGAGTCGGATCAATTTTTCTACTATAAGAGTGCTGGGGGAGCTGAGATTGATCTCGTATTTGAGCAGCGTGGTGAGGTCTATGCGGTTGAGGTGAAAGCTACGCAGAATCCCACCGCAAAAGATGTAAGAAATCTGACTGATTTTATTGCTCAGAAGAAGGTTTCCGGAGCTCAGGGGGTGTCACCAAGAGTGCGCGGCTTTCTCTTCTGTAATGCCGATCGATATAGCGAGATTGAAGGAGTTCAGGTTGTTCCGATACATGCCCTGTACCGAGCTCGGTAGGGGGAGGTTCCCGAGTGGGAGAGTGCCTTTGGTGCGGGGACTCCCTGAACAGGCCCTTTAGGGGAGACCGATTTCGACCAGTTTTTTGAGCGGTTCCGCAGCTGGCAGGAGCCATCGGAGGCTTTGGACGGAGCCAACGTCGGCGACCCATACGGCTTTGGCGAGTTCGAGGGCGATTTTCGGGGGAAGCGGAAGTGCTCGGATTGCTGCTCGACAGGCGGTGGGGTCCATGGCTCCACGGTAGGTGGAAGGAGCGGTGGGTGGTGCGTTGTCAGTTTCCTTTTCAGAGAGTCCGCGAGCGAGCCGTCCAAATATGTCGTGGTGTTCAATGCACCACCGGGCGATCGCATCGCCTTGGTCACCGAGCCACTCCGGTTTTATCTCAGGCCATACCCTCAGACCGAGTACCTCGTGCACCCCGGGGGTGTCGATACTCGCCTCATTCGCAACCTTTCCAATGTCATGCGCGAGAGTCCCCGCTCGCAGTCCCATTCTGATCTCATGCCGATCGCTTTCTGAGAACCCAGCTTCTGTAAGTACCGGCATCAGGTGATCGGTTTCGAGTAAGATGCCGGTCCAGAGCAGGTGAAGTCGGAGTGGTGTCCCCTGATGGGTCGGTTTCTGCTGTCCAGCTCGATTTGCGGTCGTACTCTGAGCAAAAGCAGCGAGCTCTTCCTGTTCCAAGTGGAGTACGCGAGTAAGCCATTCATCGGATCCGCCAAAGGGGTGTTTGCTCTTCGTCTGATTTAGGAGCCACTCTCGCCACTCTCCATCTGAGGCGGTTCGAGCGAGGTATCCGCTCCAGCTTTGTTCCCCTCGCGGCGGCTCGATGGGCTGCCGGTAAGCGGGGATCTGGTCGGTCTGGTGCTCTTCCAGTGCATCTTTACACCGGCGCTTTTGTTCTTGAAGTGCGGCCAAAACTCCTGGTAGTGAGCACTGTGGTGGGATAGGAATCGGCTCGGTGAAGTGGGGAAGGGTGCGAAGAAGCTGTTGTACTTCTGTCGCCTGTGGGAGTTCGTCAGCAGTAATTCCCGTCGACCAGAGTGATTTTCCGCCGCGGCGAGCTTCTGCCTCTCGCACGGCTTGCCCAGCCCAATCTCCGGTGAGGAGTCGAGAGGGGGTCCGAAGAGACTCACCGAGCAGCTCGGCACACCGCTGCTCAAGTGCTCCCTGGAGTTTAAGGGCGGGGTACTCTTCCCGTAGGGCGAGTGCCCGTTTCGCAGCCTGTGAGAGCAGCTGCTGTGCCTTGTCTTCCGGAAGTGTTCCGAGCAGTTCCTCATCAACCTGAAGAATTCCTGCCCGGAGACAGTGGAATGCGCTCTCTGTTCCGATAAAGGTTCTCTTCCCCTCTTCGAGCAGGATTCCTCCCTGTAACCACACGCACGGTCCGACGAGTTGCGCTTGCTCGGGATCTGCTGGGATCGTTCCCTCGGACATCTCGAGTTGAAGCTCTAAGAGGTGAGCAATCGGCCTCGCTTTAAAGCGAACGGAGGGGAACTTCTCTCGGAAGTGACTCTGCAGCCGTGTTGCCTCATCCTGTGTTCTTACTCCAACGTGGAGGTCGATCGGAAGTCGGGGAGGACCATACTGGCCATTAAAGAAGGTGCGGTAGAAGAGGCCGCAACTTGCGGTGGCCTGCGGAATGGAGAGTTCTCGAAGACACTCTTCAATCTGTTGGAGTGGTTCTTCAAGGAGGTGAATGCGGTGGAGATCGTCTCCAAGCTGCTCGTGAATCCGACCACTGACGAGCGCTTCGCCATTATCGCGGTCTACCCCCGAGGGAATACGGTGTATCGCTACTCCCTCACGGCTGAGTTTTCCGAGTGCTGCGAGATCGTGTTCAATAGTTCGCTCGATTTTCCGGAAGTATCGCGCAATCTCGTCGGGGCTCGGTTCTGCTCCACCGTGTAGAGAGCGATGTCGTGCTATCTGACTGATCAGAGAACGGCGGACACATTCGCCGTCGGGAAAGTGCAGGTAGAACACCCGGAGTGAAGAGCCGGTGCTCGCTACAAACTCCAGTAATTTTTCTGCATCTTCAGAAGAGCGGGGAAAGCCATCAAAGAAGTGAATAGAGCTGGTAGAATTCTCGGCTGTTTCAAGAAATCTCTCCGTTAACCCCGTGACGACCTGTCCTCGTTGTCGTTGCTCGTTTACCCGTGCTCGTTCGTCCTCTGGAAGCTCAATACTTTTCGAGAAGCGACCGAGGTGAAAGGGGCGGGTCTTGAGGAAGCGACAGAGGTGCTCTCCTTGAGTACTCTTTCCCGTTCCCGGAAAACCGAAAAATGCGATCGTAAGCTTAGGTTCTTCTTGAGAGCGATCCCGTACGGCCGGGATTGCTCGCGGTCGGTCCTCCAGCGGTTCGGTATCCGGAACAGAGGCAATCCGAGCAAGCGCCTGATCCGCGCGGTGCTGAAGCGCATCAAGACGGTGTGTTTGGGACTCTGGAGGCTCAGATCTGGTAGTGGATGATCTGGTAGTGGAATCTCTCGAGTGTAGCATTGCAGGCTTACCGTATAACGATGTTTCCTCGATAGCATACTCCGAATGCCGTGATTTCCAAGAGATGGCGGAGATTTTTGGTCTCTCACGATTTTTTGGAATGGGAGGGATTCCGAGAAGGGGCGTTGACTCTGGATCGCTGCTCACGTACCACGGAATGGGTACGTGGTTACAGAGGAGAAGCTTCATGAGGGCCCCCCGTTTTTTGCTCCAGCTCGTCTTGTCGGTGATTCTCTTCTGGCCTTTTTCTCTGGTTCGAGCCGAGAGCCCGGCCGGGACCTCCGCTTTTGGGCACGATGTCTCTCCGGTGGGGTCGGCGGAGCTGAGTGTGCCGCTGGCGCTCCCTCCTGGGGCGGGAGGGCTCACTCCGAAGATCGGGATGCGGTATTCGAATCACTCGCCGAATGGGGCGCTGGGAATTGGGTGGAGCCTCTCGGGTCTATCGAGTATCTCGCGGTGTGCCGCTTCGTGGGCCCAGGAGCGAACCTTTGCCGATGGAGTTGATTTTGATGCCCTTGATCGGCTCTGCCTCGATGGCGAACGGTTGATGCTCGTTGCGGGAGAGTATTGGGCAGATGGTTCTGAGTATCGTACCGAGCACGAAACTTTTTCAAAGATTCGTCTTCACCGCGATGCAGTGGGAGTGATCTCGTTTACGGTGTTTGAGCAGAGTGGCCGGATCGTTCGGTATGGAACGGAAAGCAATCAGAGAGTCTCCGTTGCGGGAAGAGGGGAGCTCCTCCACTGGATGATCAGTGAGATAGAGGATCGATTCGGTAACACGATTGAGTTCTCCTTTCGATCATTTCCGAGCGATTCAACCGCGGTGATCGAGCAGATCTCGTATGGGGGGAATCGCGCGGTTTCACAGGGAAATCAGGTGCACCTCTCGTTTTCCTATGAGGATCGACCTGATGTGATCCCGGCCTTTATCGATGGCGCACGGGTTGCCCTTCCGAAACGGTTGCGACGCATTGATATCGTTGAAAAGGGTGATCTCTTTCGCCGATATGAGCTGCGGTATGAGGTGGGAAGTGGGGCGAACAACTCTCACCTACGGGAAGTTCAAGAGTGTGGCTATGACGGATCATGCCTTCTTCCGCTTACCTTTGAGTGGTACCGGGTAACAAGCGATCAGTTCCACTTTACGGCCGATGGCTCTGGGTATTGGACGGCGGGTGATGGAGCCTCTCCTCCGTTTACTGCGGACTTCAATGGGGATGGACGTACAGATTTTCTTCAGTATGAGCATGGTGGAGATTGGAGGCTGTGGCTTGGAGGGGACACCGACTTCATTGATAGCGGGTTGTGGCGGGGGCACAGCGGCGGGCCAGCGAACAATGTGGTTGGAGATTTCAATGGAGATGGGCGGAGTGATATCGCTGGGTACAGTAGTGGAGGAGCGTGGGATCTCTGCCTCTCCACGCCCCAGGGCGGGTTTAACTGTTCTTTCTGGCAGGGGCACAGCGGTGGTCCGGCAAACAATATCGTCGCTGATTTTAATGGAGATGGCCGGAGTGATATGGCGGGATATGCCGGCGCGGGACGGTGGCATCTCTGCTTCTCTGAGGGAGACCAATTTGCCTGCGAATTTCACGATGCCCATGACCGGGGTTTCGACGAGAATCTGACGGGTGATTTTAATGGAGATGGCAAGGCGGATCTCTCCACCCACCGAGGTGGTTCAGATTGGGAGGTCTGTCTCTCGGATGATGGTGGTTTCTCCTGTGATGTCTGGAGTGGTCCCGCTGGCGACCTGAACTCAGTCCAGAGCGGAGATTTTAACGGAGATGGGAAGACAGATCTTCTCCGCTACGATCAGCAAAGCGACTGGGAGGTGTGTCGTGCCACCGGTGCTGGTTTTCGTTGTGAGCAGTGGCAGGGGCACTCTGACCGGACAAACAACATTATCGGTGACTTTAACGGGGACGGCCTCTCGGACATCGCCGGATACACCGGCAACAACGGCATCTGGCACGTGGTGCTTTCGCGGGGCTATGACTTTCAGGGGACGGGAAGTGGATACTGGCAAGGGCACAGCGGTGCCTTTGGTCTGCACCGAATTGGGGATTTCAACGGTGATGGACGGAGTGATCTTGCTGCCTATACCGGGGCCAACGGGAGGTGGCACGTGGCGCTTCCTGGTGGAACACACCCAGACCTCATCGCTCGTGCGCTGGATGGACACGGAAAAGAGGTGCGGTTTGACTATGCTCCACTCTCTGATGCCACCGTGCATACTCCAAACAGAAACCTCACCTATCCTGCAATCTCTCTTCAGGGCCCGCTCTTTGTGACCAAGGCCTTTCAAACCAGTAACGGTATCGGCGGGTTTACCGACACCCGTTTTCACTACTTTGGTGCAACCCTGAATCTCCGTGGGCGAGGATTTCGGGGGTTTGAGAAGGTCGAACGGAGTGATCATCGCCTCTGGATGAAAGAAACGACTGAGTATCGAACAGATCACCGCTATCTCGGAACTCCTATTGCTCGACGAGAACGGGCAACCCTGAATGGCAATCTTCTCAGCCGTGAGGAGAACAGTGCGACCTTTACCCGATCTCCGAACGGGGTGATCTTTTCGTCTCTTGAGAGTGGCACGAGCGAGTTCTTTGATCTCGCCGGAACACGGGTAAAACGAATTGATGAGACGTGGAGCTATGATTCGTTTGGAAATGTGCTCTCACACCTCCGTGATTTTGGAGAAGGATTTCGCGAAGCCACGCTGGCTCAGTATGAGAATGATGCCCAGAACTGGCTTATCGGTCGGGTGAGTGAACGCTCCGTGACGAGAAGCAGTCCCGCAAGCACATCTGCGGTCTCGCGCCTCGTTCGCTTTCAGTATGCCTCACACACTGGAGCACTCGAGCGGGAGATTATTGAACCGACGCTTACTGAGCTCCGTCTGGAGAAGGTTCTCGAACGAGATGCGTATGGGAATGTTTCGCGCTCTCGGGAGTATGCGGCGGGATTTCCAGACCGTATCTCGGAGAGTACCTATGAAGCGGGGCGTCGTTTAGCAACCGAGACGAACCCGCTTGGCCACGTGCGACGAATGGAGTACGAACGAGGGCACTTGGTCCGTGAAGTCCATCCAAATGGAACGGTCACGGCGCATGAGTATGATCCCTTCGGGAGAAAGGTGCTCACGACTACTCCTACCGGACATCAGACGCGGTACGCATATCTCCTCTGCGACCATCTCTGCCCGACAAATGGAAGGTACTTCGTTCGACAGAAACCTGATACCGCGGGTCGAAGTCGTGTAGCGTATGACGAACTCGATCGAGAGGTGCGTCGTGATCAGAAGGCTTTTGATGGTCGGATCATCTTTACTGACACGGAGTACGATACGGCGCTTCGGCAGCAGAGGCAGTCTGCGCCGTACTTTCGTGGTGATACCCCGCAGTGGTCTTCGTGGCAGTATGATGCGCTCGGTCGACCGACCGAAGTTCATCCCGTTGGACTGGGGGTGACGACCTACCAGTATGTCGGTCGTCGTGTCCGAGAGATTGATCCCGATGGTATCGTGCTTGAGCAGCGCCAGAATGCGCTCGGAGAGGTTGCTGAGGTGTGGCAGGACGGTCGTCGATGGGTGAGCTATGAGTATGACGGCTACTGGAATGCCTTTCGGATCATTGATGCTGACGGCAATACAACGGAGACCACCTTCGACCGTCGGGGGTTCCGCCGAGAGGTAGACGATCCGACAACAGGAAGGACGACCTTTCAGGTTAACCCGTTTGGCGATGAGATATCGCGGACCAATGCCCTTGGCGAGCGCACGGAACATGAGTACGACTCTCTCGGACGTGTTCTCCTCACGAGAGAAGAAAAGGGAGAAACCACGGCATTCGCCTATGACGGAGACGCTCATGCCATTGGCCAGCTCTCAGCGATTGAGAAGAGTAATGGATACTCTTTAGACATTGCCTACGACCGCTTTGGCCGCCTTCTGAGACGGAGTACCTGGATTGCGGGAGAGCTCTACGAGACAGCAATTGAGTATGACCAACAGAGTCGCGTACAGAAGAGAACGTTTCCGACCGGAGTTGCGCTCCTCTATTCCTACAACACCTCGGGGTACCTCGAGCGGATTCGTGAGGAGGGATCAGGACAAACCCTATGGCAGACCCTTGGACGAGATGCGCGGGGAGAACTCACCGCAGGTCGCTACGGAAATGGGTTACGCGAAGATCGGGTCTATACTCCGTGGGGGAGTGTCGCGCAGATCTCCACGAACGGTGTCTATGATGTTGATTATCGGTACAACCATCACGGTCTCTTAGATCGCCGCCGGGACCTTCTCCTTGCTCGAGAAGAAACCTTTACCTACGACCGGCGCTATCGACTCAGTGGGACTCAGGTACAGGGCGGATACGGAGTGACCGTGCAGTACGATGATATCGGGAACATCACCTCTCGGTCAGACCTCGGAACCTATCACTACGAGGGGCAAAGTCCGCATGCGGTCACCCGGGTGAGCACGGCGAGGGGAGATCTTTCCCTTGAGTATACGGCAGTCGGAGATCTCGCTGCATTCGGAGGGCTCGCCGTAAAACACGATCGAAATCACCGTCCTCGTCTCTTGGCGGAGAAAAAGCGGAGTGCTGAGATCTTCTACAGCACCGGGAATCATCCCTTTCTCAGAGCTGAATACGGAGACGACGGTGCGGAGCAGACGGTATTTCTTGAAGACTTTGAGGAGCATCGTTCCAGAGATACGGTTCGCCAGCGACACTTTGTGCGAGTCGACGGGAAAGCTGTGGCCGTGATTGAGAGAGAGCTCTCTCAGAGAGGAGTGCGTGATCGCACGCTCTTTCTTCACCGGGATCACCTTGATTCGGTTTCGGTCATCACTGATGAGAACGCCTTCGTTGAAGAACGGCTCAGCTATGATGCGTGGGGTCGCCGGCGACCGTCGGATTGGTCAGCACCCTTTTCGGGGAGTGTTGTGAGTGCTTTGGAACAGGGCTTTACCGGTCACCGTCATCTCGACCTCTTTGAGACAGAGGTTCTCCATATGGGGGCTCGGCTGTACAGCCCGGTTCTCGGACGGATGTTGAGTCCCGATACCTTCGTCAGTGCTCAGATGAAGGGAGATTCGCTGAACCGGTACTCCTATGCGCAGAACCAACCGCTGAACCTCACCGATCCGAGTGGATTCTTTCTGAAGGGACTCGTGAAGCTCGTGAAGCGGTATTGGCGTTACGCCGCTATCGCCGCGGTCGGATATGCTTCGGGATATTCCGCGGTGCAGCTCTTCTCGCTGACCGGTCCCACGAAGCTCTTTGTGCAGGGGGCCGCGAGCGGTTTCGGTGGCGCTTTTTCTGGTTCGCTCCTCCACGGGGGATCCTTCGCATCGAGTCTTCGAGCGGGACTGGTTGCCGGTGCGGTTGGGGGAACGGGGCTCCTCTTTTCGGGAGAGCTTTCAACGGTGTTCCCAGCTGTTCACGAGAGTCCGATAGCGCACACGGCGGCCTCTGGTGCGTTCGGGGCCGTCAATTCAGCGCTTCAAGGGGGAAATGCTTTTCACGGATTGGTGGAAGGGGTGGCCGGTGCCATTGGAGGAGAGCACGGTTCCGCTGGAGCGGCCGTTTCCCGTGGTCTTGCTGGTGGACTGGTAAGTGGGGAAGTCGGTTCGCACCTCGCCACCTCTGTTTCGGGATACTTCGGGAAGACCGTCATCGCTGAGCAGACCACCCCGACCTCGGCGAGCGCCCCTTCTGGAGGGGGAATGCTTCCGATTGAGCAGGACTTAGAGGTCGCAGCACTACAGAACGCTCGTGATGCGATCGTGGATAGTGGCTCACTCCTCTCCGGCCTTGCGGGGGAGATTCAGGGCCTCAGCACCGGGTTTCGTGGGTTTGCCTGGCGAGCCGAGAAGCTCTTCACGGTTGCCTCGCTCGCCATTGAGATCTCCGACATGGCTCAAGGGGGAATCAGTGTGGTCGGTCTTGGAAAGGTCTCTCTTGATCTTTCGGATCTCTCATTGGTCTCCATGGCGGTGAAGCCGCTCCGGCTTCTCAGTGTCCACGTCACGACCTTTGAGTTAGCCCGAGCGGTAGGAGGGTTTGGCCTCCAAAAGTTTCACGACCATGTCGGCCCCGAGCGATTCCTCGAGATCTACGATTCGGTCGCAGATCGCCTCTAGTGGATTTTCGGATACAAGAAAACGAAGACAGACTTCGTTTTCTTGCAGGCCATTCGATATGTCTTTCGCAGAGCTCTTCTCAGCGTTGGCGGAGGATCTCACTCCGGATGCAAAAAGCTGAACGCTGTGATGTTACGGTTGGCTATACTCTCTCCATAACAAAATGCGAACACTGTTTTGGAAGATGCGATGACTACGTTTACCGCGCCACAGCTGGGATCTGCGGATGTCCCTTCGATGAGTTCTGATACCTCCACAGGCGAGGAGATCTCAGCGCAGAGCGCCCTTCCCACTGCACGGGGTGAGGAAGAGCGGCTATTGGACGAGATGGGAGGCTTGTTACGGAAGTTTGCAAGAGATCTTTCGCGACATGATCCAGATTTTGAGGATGACCTGTGGCAGGAGGGTGCGCTCGGTTTTCTCGAGGGAGTAGGTGAGCACAATCCCACAGGCGGACGGAGTGTAGAGAGTTACGCCGCGCAGCGAGCTCGTAGTCGTATGATTGATGCTCTTCGACAGTGGAGTCCTCTGACCCGTGGTGAGTATGGAAAGGTAAAGCGGATAGGAGTTGCTCGAGAGACATGTGCTCAGAACGGAGGAAGGGAGCCCACTCTCGCAGAGGTGTCTGACACTGTTGGTTTGTCACCTCGAGAAACAGATCGCTTGCTCGGGTTACAGAAAGCCGAACGGCTTGCCTATCTTGGCAGTGAGAGTGCGATGGTAATCGATCCGCTGGGAGAAGAACCCATTGATATCGTGGCAAAATATGAAGAGCTTGGCCGCCTGAAGGAGGCGATCAAAGGGCTTTCAAGCCAAGAGCGAACGGTCGTGTCGCGGTTGCTTGAAGGGGAAGAGCAGCAGACGATTGCAGAGGAACTTTCGGTTTCGAAAGAAACGATATCACGAATTTTTCGGAACCGTGTTCTTCCGGCCCTTCGTGTCTCTCTGGCACGAGAGGAGTCCGGGGATCCCGTCCAGGTGGACTAAGTTTTTCCTTCTGCGTATCCTCCGGGGTGGCCAAAAGTTGACTGGTAAGTAGTATGACGACATTTGATACGGTAACGAGAAGAGAAGAACAGGCTCTACAGGAGCAAGCACGAGGGAATGGGCCTCAGAACTTTGTAGATCTTCCAGTAGAGGGGCGCTCGAGTGATCGCCAGGACGACCGCCTGGCCAACCGCCTGGCCGCGAGTGAGGAGCTCCGTGGCTTGGACACCCTTTTTGCTCCGGCGAGTCTCAGTGACTCCCTCAGTCAGCGCCTTAATGAG
>JALEGQ010000198.1 GCA_022763385.1 bacterium | reverse complement strand
GCTGGTAAGTCAGGACCTTCATACTGGGACGGTTTTTTCCGAGCTGTGTCAGGGCAGGATCGATGGAGTTTCCTTCTCTCTTGGCCGCTTGGGGCCGTGGGATATCGCAGCTCCAGCCGCGATTATTCGAGCTCTTGGTGGGGTTCTCTGCAATGAGCGAGGGGAGAGGTTCTGCTTTGGTCGTGATGATCGGGGAGTTTTTCATGCAAGTGCCCCACCTCTTTCGTCATCCCTTACCGCCCTCTACTCTCGTGCGTTTCCAGAAGAGCAGAATTCAGAACTCGCGAGACCGCTTCTCTGTGATCAGTTGACCGACGTGACGTTGCGAGAGGGCTCTCAGATTTCGGGTCACCTCCGTGGTCTCTCCGTGGCAAAAAAGATCGCGTTACTGCAAAAGATCGTTGCCGCAGGCTCTACTACCCTGGAGGTCAGTGCCTTTGCTCCTGGCCCATGGTTTTCGGATGCAGAGGAGCTTGCAGACGAGATAGCGAGTCTTCCTCTGAGAGAGCAGGAAGATCTGCAGTTGAAATTTCTCTATTTTAACATTCGTGGGGCAGAGAAGCTTACGGAGTATCCCTACCTTTCTCAACAAGGGGTGGTGCACACGGCTGTCACCGAGCGGTATCGCAAGAAGAACTACCGACAGTTGTCAGAGAAAGATGCCTTCGATAAGCATCATCATTTCCTGAGGTGGTTTCGCGAGCGTGGAGTAGACGAGTATCGCATTATGTTTTCTACGGCGTGGGGAGAGAAGGAAGAGCATATCTCTGCTGATGCTGCACTTTCGTATATCGAGCGGTACTGCGAAGGGAGCCAAGAGGGGACCCCCAAACTCGCTGAAGTTGTATTGGCAGATACTGAAGGGGTGGCTGATGCCGCTTCTCTCTCTGAGCTTCTCTTCCAGGTGCGGCGTGCGCTCCCAGGTGTTCGTATTGGACTTCACCTCCATCCTCCCGCAGGAGGTGCTCGTCCGCTCATAGATGCGGCCCTCGACGCAGGAGTAGACCGGTGGGAGGCCGCGTGGTGTGGAGTGGGGGGATCCCCACTAGCTCAGGGAGCGGGTGGAAACCTTGATATCTGTGAGCTCCTTGATGCCTACGACGAGCGCGGGTGGGAAACCGGCTTCTGTCGCACCGGTGTCGCCCAGCTCAAGGAGCTCCTCAAAGAACACTGTAAAGGCCTTGGGTAGTGGCGCAAACTATCGAAACTCTTCAAGTATTAAGAAAATTAGACCTTTTTCTTGACAGAAAGCCTGCTGAGTGAGATACTTAAAAAATAGAGACAGGTCGTCTTCTAGAAATCAGGAACTTAGGTGCAACCAGCTATTATTGCTGGTTTTTTTGTGCCCTGTTTTTGACTTTCCTTCGCCCTTTGCTTCTCATCAGAGAAAAAACGAAAGTTTTTATCGTAACTTGCTGAAATAAAACGATTATTTTTGCAGCCCTTCAATAAAATCAAGGGGTTAGCTCTCTGGAGCGTTCGGCTTATGAAGCTCTGCTTTTTCTGAACACCGGTCCCTCACCTGGCATTTATCGCATTTTTTCGGGTGGGGTTGCGCGGGAGCAAACTTTTCCTTTTCTACGGCGTTTCTCATCAGTCGCAGTTGGGAAGTGAGCCACTTTTGCCGTTCATCGGTGTTGTAGATCTTCACCTTTCGAGATTTCTTTCCAAGGATGAGATATCCGTAGGGAGGCTTTTTCCCCTCGAACTCTTCGATCAGTCTCATGTACACGAGAAGTTGTGCAATGTGCCGGTCACGCACCTTGTTTCCAAGAGGTTTTCTCTCGACAGGAATAAAAAAACCTCTTTCGAGTATCACGGCGTCTGGTCTTCCAGAGATACCCTGTACCTCAGAGATGTACGTTTTTGCTTTATTCCCCTTTGCCCCGTCAATCTGGATCTTTCGGTGCTGAGAAACATCGAGGCCACTTTCCTCATGGGTTCTCTTCAGCGCACGGAGAACTTCGTTGATGACGATGAATGAAGTCATCACGAGCATCACGTAGAGGATCCAGGTCGCTTCAATCTCGGTGAGTTGTAAGAAGATGTGCGCGATATATTCTGAGAGTTTTTCTTTCATAGTATGCATTCACGTGCTCGTCATGTTCTGTGGACGCTTACCGTTCATGGAATTATTGGTTCATCAGGAGAAGAAGTATCGTTGCGCTCATCAGGAGAGCGGCGAGGAGTCGAATAAGCCTTCCGAGGGAGAACTCATACTCGACCGCCTTCGCCCACCGATCGTGGAGGTCATTTCCCTCATCCGTACGAGAACTCGGGAGAATAGGTTCTTTTTCAAGCCGTTTCAGCCGCCAGGCTTCAGGGCACACGGTAAATTCGCCCACTTCGTTGGCCGGAAAAATTGCTTTTCCATCTGAAGAGTATCTTGGCATGGGATATCTCCTTACCTCTTCTCCAAGCTCTGGAGAGGTCTGCTTCAGCGGAAGGATATGATCACTCACGAGAGAAACGCCAGGGAGCTCCGCTTATGAGGGCCTCTGAAATGGTGGAGCGTCACCGGAGCGCCCAGCAGTAAATGGAAGGAGGATCTCTGGCTTTTTCTCGAACGGGCTGTACCGCGATAACCGTCTGACGAGGCCATCTTGATCACAGCTCTCACCTTCTTCGAGGATCATTCTGACGAGAGCTCCAAAGACGTAGTATAAGTGGCTTACTTCGAAGTGGTGCATCGCGGTGTACAGATCTCCGAGGCCACTTTCGATGAGCTCGGTAGCTTTTCGAAGAAGCTCTTCGCCCCTCGTGGCTAGCTCCGTTTTGTGGTCATGTGATACAGATGGGGGTGATGTCACAGAAGCAACTTCCATCTGTTCTCTCCAGCGGGATGAATTCGTCTTGATCTCTCGTGTCCTCTCCAGAAGGGCGTAGCTCCCGTGTTCTCCTCTACCATAATAGCTCTTTATCGCACAGAGCTCGTTGAGGTTCGCCGTCCTGGCGACTTTCTCTGCCAGTCTCCGAACGGTCTGTGCCGTGACTCCCCGTCTGGGCTGTTTCGGCGCACGGAGTATTCTCTGAATGAGTGTTAAGATCGGTTTTCGGCCAAAATCTTCTCCTTCTCCAGCCTTTGGGGAGAGGAGTTCAGTTTGGAATTGTCGGTATTCAGCGATGAGTGAAGTCACCGGATCGAACGCCCTGTTCATCTCAGCCAGAAGATTGAGTACTTTGCGGAAGGTGTCTCGATACTCGTCCCACGCCCCTGAAGCTGGAATTTCTTCAGCAAAGGCCCCGAGCTCTGTAGTAATTTCTTCGGTGGAAAAGCGAAGTGGGGGAAGTGTCCTGTCTTCTTCTCGCTGGTCGTGCGCTTCTTCCCGATCTTTTCCCGGAGGTATGATCTGGTAGGGAGGACGAAGCGACCCGTAATTTTTTAGTGCTGGGAGCAGTCCTAGCATTTTCAAGTCGTCCGGGCTCGTGTCAGTGATTGCAATACCGGAGAGATACCTCCGGCACGCTTCACCGATAGATTGTTCGGAGGGAAGCTCTGACTCCATTCGAGAAAAGTACCTCAGAAGGCTTTTAATACGGGCGTTGATGGCCTCGCCTTCTGCCATCTCTTCGTCAAGAGATGGCTCTTCATCTCTCCCAATAAATCCGGCAAGGAGAGATCGGCGTAAGTTGCCGCGGTACTCGGCTGGCGAGGTACTGAAACCGTGATGCTGATGTGCAAGGCCAGCATTTGTCCGGAGGAGTTCTTCTCGCTCCCCGCCGAAGTATCTTATGGCGAGGAGGACCTCTTCGTTAGCGATAGCAGCCAGCTCTGTT
>JALEGQ010000197.1 GCA_022763385.1 bacterium | reverse complement strand
CCGGTGTGCCAATTTATCGGTCTTTCATCAAGGTCAGATATGTTTCAGGTTTCCGGTGGAGGCCCACTCTTTATTCGAGAGCAGTGCCTCGGATCCAATTTGAACGGGTACATCTGGCCAAACTTTACTTTTTTCTCCGCAGCGACCCCGACCAGCCCTCAGTGTTAGTCGGTGGTGTACAAGAGAAGGGGTAAGTATCGCTCACGGCGGATGCCGTTAGTGGCACCACGGGAGTTCTTGTTCGAGGGTTTCGATCAGTTCGTCGAGTGAGATTTGGGGAGGAACGAATACGACTCCGGAGCCGGCCTTGCGGACGATGTCTCGGGCGAAGAGTTCTAGAGCTCCTCACCAAAAACAACGGCACTTCGTGCCTCAAACACTCGCACGTGTTTGATTTTGGTGAACGCTCTAGAGAACAAGCTGCACTACATCAAAGACAATACTTTCGGGGAAGACCGGAGCACGATCCGAGCCCGGTTCGGTCCTCAGAACATGTCAGCTCTCAGAAATCTCGCTGTGAGCATTTACCGGGCTTCTGGAATTGGAAATATGAAGCGATGCGTCGATAACATTCGGTACGATACGACAGCATTTCTGCGGATTACTTCCGGGGTATAGCCCCCCCCTCAAGAAAATAGAAGAACGACTCATTCCACCAATGAATTGAGCTTCTCATCGAGAGGAGGGCTTTCTGGCGGATTCAAGCCCGTTAAAAATGGTCACAATGCCCGTTCCCAGCAACGCCTCGCATGGAGAGCTGGAGCTCCGGACGAGAATGAGCCTGAAAATACTCCTCTCAACGAGTAACGTCGCTTGGCGCTTCGATTCTCAGTACTTTTGGAAAAATAATTACGATGCCCTAAGCCGCCCCCCTTTTGAGTAGGAGGTCCCAAATTGTTACAGTTCGGCGGCTGGAGGTTGGTTTTATGTCGTCTTTTGCCTCTCCTGAGAGAAGGTCTCCTCGGGCCCTTGCGGCTGATCGGCTTCTTTGGAGGGCTGGCTCTTCGGATGAGGGTTTCTCCCTGGATCAGGCTCTTCGGGATATCCCCTCCTACGAAGCAGTAAGAGACTCGTTTGACACACTTCTTCACCTTCTCGATTCATTCCCTCATGAACTTTTGATGAGTGATCGTGGTGTTGCCCTCCACCGGTCCATTGCTCGTGAGTTCTTCGCCATTCAGGGAGAACTCGGGGAAGGCACCTCTGCACCACGCCTTTCAAATTTTCGCGCATTTGCCGGGCCCCTCTCGCTCCCAAAGATCATCAGTAAGGCACTCCGGTGGGAAGAGCTGCAAGTTATCGGAGAGAACATCACATTAGGACACGATCCATATGGTGAGCTGGAACAGCGCGCCCATGAAAGAAGCTACGGAGGCGAAGAGAAAACTCCTCTCATTACTGATCATCGAAGTGTCGATGACGTCGTTCGAACAATCCTCGTTGCTCTTGAAAAGCGAACGCCTGAGAGCTGGATGCCGAAGTCTCCCTGCTCTATGTCAAGGGAGATCGAAGGACTTCCACCGGCTCTTTTTATTCTCTCCCCTGGGGCTCGCCACCTCTTTACGGATGAGGAGGCTCAACTCTTCAAGACCTACGAGCTCCAGATTTCGTCCACTGGATATGCACTAACGATAAAGAGTCGTGCACTTCAAAAGGGCACCGCGAGAGATGCAGAGAAAGCACTGGGAATAATCAGAAAGCTCTCTGGAGAAGAACCATCAGCACGAGCGGAAGTTCTGGGACGCTTTGGGGGGACGTTCCCGATTATCGTTACCGGAGAAACGCTCCTTGCCGAGCATGGCATGGTGGTCGCTCGCCATGATCGCATCGTCGTTCCATATGGCAAATGCCAATGTACGAGAGCATTCCTTGAAGAGCGACAGGGGCTTATTGATTCTGGGACGATCCGAGGATACACCCTCGAGCTTTCAGGACGAGTCGATGCTGATTTCCTCCACTGGGCAATGGGTAACGAAAGGTATCCCCTTGGCCCCATTCCAGATGTTGAGATCATCTACCGAATCACCCTCCCAAGCGGGCTTCCCTTCTCAGTGGCCCTCAAGATGGCCCGGACATACTCTCAGATGACCCCGAATCCGATAGCAGAGTACGGTGATGAAGACCGAGCCGTAGTAGACGGTTTCGCCAACTTCTTCTCTCAATCAGAAAATCGGAGATCGCTCTCCGTCTTTGAGGGTGATTTCGATCCTGAGCACATAACTTCTCCTCAACGCTTCGAAGAGGCTCATATACGGTGGAAGGAAGCGTTTCTCGATCAGCTGGTGACTGCTCCCGAGGCTCTTCAGGAAGTCCTCAGAGAGTACTCCTTTACAACATATGCAGAGTTTGAGGAACACTGCCTCAACCGCCTGAGAGAAATTCCTGATGAACAGGACTTCCTCAAACGGGAATTTCTCGTCCTTTCCGAACAAGAAATAGAGCAGATGAAGGGACACTATCTGCCGCTCCTCTACCGAAAGCATCAGGAAGAAGAAGAAAGGGTCCAGAGAGAACGTGCGGATGGTACTGCGGAGCGCCGTGTTGCCGAGGGATATGTGGGCCCAGAAGGAGGCATTCCACTGCGATTGATGTATCAGCTGATGGACTGCATTGTCGACATAAGAAAGAAGGAGAGTTTTCGTCTGAAACGAGCCAAAAAGCTCAATATACCCCCAGAGGAAGTAGAGGTTCCGGATCGTATTGGACGGAACCTTGACAAGTCACCGAAACTCTTGTGTGCTTCGGAGCTCCCAGCAAGCATTGCAGAAGCCATTCGATCCGGTCGTATTCAGAGAGAGATCCAGGTACTGCTCTTCGATCCCCTCCTCTCTCCGGATGATGAAGCGAAGGAGTATCCGGTAAAAGAGATCGAGAACCTGAAGCGATATCTCGTCTCTACGAATCTAGCCCGCCTCTGTCCTCTCGTGCGGCACTATCTTGATGAGGGAGAAGGTGTTGTCAGGGAACACCCTGAGTTACACCACCCGTTTCTTCCGGTCTTCTCAAAACTTTTTACCGCCCTCTCCTCAAAGGTGGCTGAACAGAAATTAATCGCCGAAGAACTTCGGCGGTCGCAAGGAGAGGCAATTCAGTCAACGATTGCTCAGGCAAACGAGATCCCCTGCTCTGCAGACGAAAAGCGGGAACGTCTCCAGGCCGTAAAAGCTGATTTTGAGCGACTCATTTCACGGGCAGAAGCGCGAGAGCTCCGATACTCGGAGCATCTCCTTGAGCTTATCCGTTGCCTCATGCCGAGTGCATTTCGACACAACGCCGTAAAGTTTCACGGCATCCGAGATCGCCTCGGCACCCGAATCATCTACTCCATCGGAGCTGAAGGGAAAGGGATCTATGATATTGAATACCGTGACCGAGGTGGAAGAACTCGGCGAACTCACTCAGAAGCACTCGGTGCAAAAAGGATGTACGGGGGAGGAGGAGCAGAACTCTCCGTTCACGACCACACCTTCTCAACCCCAGAAGAGTGGCTTGCTTTTGAGAGGGACTACAAACCTCCTCAAGAGCTCGCGCTGTCAGTAGTGACGTTAGACGAAGACTGTGGACACTATCAGCCCCCACCGATCATGCTCCCCTGGGCTGCCGACATCATCCTCCGCGAACTGTCAGAGGCAGGGCTAGATACCGAAGAATGTCGAGTCATCGATTGTTTTATGCCCGGGACTCGAATCGAAGAGTTCTGCGGTCACGCCATCTCTTCGACCGATCTTTGAGAGCGTTTTCGGAGCTCGCCGAGGTGGAGGCCGGCGCGGGAGAGGGCGAAGAAGCCGAGGCCGATAAAGAGAATATATTGAAAAATGTGGGTGATAACGGAATAGACGAAGGCGTTCTCTTCGCTCATCTGAAAGAGGGCAAACCCGGCGAGGCACGCCGTTTGGTAGACTCCGATAAATCCTGGTGCACTCGGTGCCGCTACGGCGAGGGCGATGATCACTGCGAGGGTTGTTCCGAGGAGTCCGCTCTGTTCGAGATCAAGGAGGTAGAGAAACACGGTAAAGAGGAGGTAGTTACTCCCCCACACGAGAGCGGTGAGAACGGTCACAAGAATGAGCCGCTTCGGCTCGGCCAGCACTCGGGCACTCGCGACGAAATCTTCGACAAATCCCCGCGCCTTTCCGATGAGAGGTCGCTCTGAACGAGCGAAGCAGAGGTCAAAGAGAGCGAGAATCTGCCGGGGAGCAAAGACCACAGAAAGAATAAAGAGGAGAATGAGCGAAGCAACCACTCCGAGAGCCCAGGCACTCGTTGATACCCAATCTGGAGTAGTCGGAAGATAGGGGAGCAAGAGGGCAAAGGTGACGATCGCCGCAGTGAGATCAAAGAAGCGCTCAATAATGATCGACGCAAACCCTTCGGCAAAAGAGATCGGCGAGAGCTTACTCAAGAGGTATGGCCGCACAAACTCCCCCGCCCGAAGCGGAAGGACAAAGTTCGCGAAATTTCCAACCATAACGGCGTCAAAACGGTGCCTCAACGTGGTGTGTTCACCGTTCGGAAGGAGGTACTGCCACCGGCAGGCCCGAAGCACAAAGTGCAACAAAAAAACCGCAAGCGCCGGTAGGAGCACCCAATAGTGTGCTTCGAGGAGGGGTTCTTGAACCGCCGCAATATCTATCTCTGAAAACACCCAAAAGAGGAGGAGCACACTCACCGAGATGCCAAGGGCGGAGTGAAACTTCCGAGAGGCAATCAGCCGTCGAAAAAAAGAAGAGCGGTCTGATTGCTCCACTTCACTACTCAGCGAGGTTACCGCTGAAGAAGACTTTCTCTGCACGTTCACTTCCTCTTCTTCCTTGCTCTCCCCCACCGCCTAAAAGAGAAGTCGGGTACGAATGTTTCCGGCTACCCCGTCCAAGCGATCTTTCACTTCCCGAGAGAGCTCCCTTTCCACGTCTACGATCAGATATCCGATATCCACCTGAGTTCCAAGATACTGGGCCGCAATATTTGCTCCCGTTTCCGCAATAATCGTGTTGATCTCTACCAAAACTCCCGGCTCGTTCCGGTGGATATTGAGAACTCGATGGTTCCCCTCAAGGTACGGAAGAGCAACATGGGGAAAGTTTACCGCGCCAACGGTACTGCCAGCTTCAAGAAAGGCGAGGAGAGAGTCCGCCACCTCCACTCCGATCGATTGTTGAGCTTCTTCAGTGCTCCCTCCGATATGAGGGGTAAGGATCACATTCGGGAGCCCCTGTAGCTCACTGGCAAAAGATGCACCGTTTGATGAGGGCTCCTCCGGGTAGACATCAATAGCAGCACCAGCCAGCTGGCCTGAGCGGAGCGCTTCTGCGAGGGCGGCGATCTCCACGACCGTTCCCCGGCTGAGATTGATAAGAAAGCTCCCCTCCTTCATCTGGTGAAGTTCACGGGCTCCGATCATATTCTTGGTCTGGGGAGTTTCGGGGACGTGCAGGGTGAGAAAATCAACATCCGAAAGGAGCGCCTCAAGCGACGAAACCGGTACGGCATTTCCAAGCGGGAGCTTCTTGCTCGTATCGTAGTAGAGCACCTGCATGCCGAGGGCTTCACCGAGTAGCCCCACCTGTGGACCGATATGCCCATACCCGACGATACCGAGCTTTTTCCCGCGCACCTCGTAACTTCCCTTGGCAGATTTGTTCCACTCTCCCCGGTGCATCTGCTCACTGCGATACGACGCTCGCCGAGCAAGCATGATGATTTCCGCGATAGTGAGTTCCGCAACGCTGCGGGTGTTCGAGAAGGGGGCATTAAAGACGGGGATTCCGGCGCTGGAAGCCGTTGAGAGCGATACCTGGTTCGTGCCGATACAGAAACATCCGACCGCAAGAAGGTGTGGGGCAGCAGAGAGTGCGCGAGCGGTTACCTCCGTCTTGGAACGGATGCCGAGTACGTGGACCTGCGAAAGTTCTTCGATAAGCTCGTCTTCTGAGAGCGCTCGGGGGAGTTGGCGCGGTTCGTATCCCGCCCGCCGAAACACCTCTTTCGCGCTCTCATGGATCCCCTCAAGGAGGAGAATATTCGTCTTTTCCCGAGGGAAGGAGGTCTGTTGAGTGCCCACGCTCTTTCCTTGTTATTTTGAGGACTCCGGAGTGTATACCCCAACACCGGTGTTCGGCAAAAGAACCGACAAGTTTTCAGCACTTTATGACGATGATATAGTGGTGAATCACTCTGAATGACTTCGAGGGACGATACCGGTGTTTCGCTTATCTGGACAATCTGTGCGGTTTCGGTCGAGGAACAACCTCCTTTCGGCCCGCTTATGGGTGCTCTGTGTGCTTGCCGGGCCCTTTTTCCCGTCGGCGGATCGGTGCCACGCACTTCCCTTAGCGGCTGCTCACGGAGCGCGAGCGGAACAGGCACGGGAAACCGCTCCCCAAGACTCCGTTTCTCGCCGTATCCGACGTTTTGTTCCGGCGCGAGTCCACAAGGCCACCTATCGTCGCGAGCGAAGCACTCTCGGGAAGTGGCGTGGTCGGGTATATGGCACTGGAAAGACTCATCTTTTCTTGAGATTTCTCAAGAACAAGCAGGTCATCGGCAAGCGACTGATCGGACGAGTCAAGTTGGAGAATGAGAAGGACGGGGTTCTCTTCAGCTACCGAGGAACCATCCCTCAGCAACGCTCGCTGCGGTGGGACATCGTTGCATTTTCAGAAAGATACTGAATTTTCAAATACTTACCGAGATACTTTTTCATAAGAGATGGTTTGACTAAGAACCAGGGTTGGTATTTTATATCAGAAGAGTCTGCAAGTAGTTGTTGAGCGGAGTTGTACTGATGATGCACGGTGGGTTGTCCTTGAAGCTTGAGCCACACGCGGTGAATAGAGGCTCGACGACGACAGCAGCTCCTCACGAGGCGAATTCTCTGAGCGAGGCCCCCTTTGCTGACCTCAGCGTCTTTGAACTTTTTCCCGAAAGGCCTGCTGCTGAACCAGAAACGGTGATCAGCGAAGCGCCGGCAGGGTTCTTCGCGCAGCTCGGTATCGATCTTTCCCAGGCCGTTATAACGACTCGTCCAGAAATACGGCTCGTCGATGACGGAGCGGAGGAAGCTCGCCGTGATGTTGCCTCTGTGTCGGTTGAGAGTGAGATCTCCGAGGCTCGTCGGATCGCTGAAGAATACCGACTGGCAGAAGCCGCAGCAGAAGAGGCACGTCTCCAAGCACAGAGAACACGAGATGCAGCACTTCTCGTGGAAGAAGCCGTGGACGCTCTTCTCGAAGAGCTCCCAGAAGAGGAAGCACCAATTTTCTCTCTTGAGAAAAAGCGAGAACAACTTTCGCTTTCACTTGCTTCATAACCGCCCGAATCTTTTTCTGGGTTTCACGGTTGGCTTTTCCTCGGTCTAGCTGTTGGCGGACGCTTCGTGATAGTATCGACTGATGGTATCAGTCAGTTCCGAAAACAAACCCAAGCTTCTCCAATATCTGAAACGACTCGCGCCTTTTTCGGCAGTTGATAAGGGCATCAGTTTTGCCGTTGATGGTCGAGTCGTTGAGTGTAGCAAGGTAAACTCGACGATCACGGCGATGGTTCGTGCTCCGCAGGGTGGTGATCCGTTTCACGCTCTTCCGAGCGGTCAGCAGGAGAGCTCTGATGACTACAGCGTCACCCTGGAAGTTGTTTCGTCCAACCGAGTAGAGGCCCACTGTCGGTGCTCTTCTCGGGAGGAGATGGAAGAACAGTGGTGCGTTCATTCCGTAGCAGTGCTGTGGCGAGCTTCCGACCTCGGATTTTTTGAACCTCACAGCGGCTTTGCTTCTAACGATTCAGCTTTTCGAATTAACACGAGTGGTCCAGATGAGATCGCCGCAGTGCTTGAGAAAGTGAGTGAGGCAGAACCTCTCCCCGGAACATCAGACCTCAATCTCTTTACGGATCCAAAGGTCACGGTTCTCGTGACTCCCAGCGGAGATCGCTTCGGTATTCAGGTGCTCTTTAACGACGAACTCCAAGAGCCGCACTTCTTTGAAAGCTATTCTCCCCGTTCTTCGAGAACGCTCGACAACCTCCTCATCCAACTCCTGGAAGATTCCGGCTCATGGGACGAGTCAGGAAAGATGTGGTTTGTGAATTCAAGTCAGCACATCAGCTCACTCCTTGGCCTCGTTGACGAATTTGATGAGGTTAAAAACGGCTCTACCGGAGAAGACCTGCACCTGCATGATGAAGCGCTTGAGGCCCACCTCTCTCTGACGTGGAGCGATACCACTGCTGAGATCTCGTTTCGGTGGAACCTTCCTGACGGCACGATCGAGGAGGGTGATGGCGAGCTCATCGGGACGGGCCCGTACTGGGCGCTCCTGGAGAATACCGTCTATCCAGTAACTTCTAACGCTTCAAAACTCGCGTCACTCTTCCCGCACGCTCCCCGCATCACCGTTCCAAAGGGAAAGATCGGTCCGGTGCTGGAGCATGTCGCGCGAAGTGAAGGGAATGATTCTTCTCACCTCGTTATTGCAAATCCAGAACGGACACCAAAGACCGCTGTGAAGGCTCCGAAACCACTCCTTGAGCTGTGGGGTGAAGATCAGCGCGATAAGCACTTCTCGAGCGGTGAGAGTCTCACCTTGGAGGCAACCCTCGACTTTCGGTATCCGACTGCAAAGAATCAGGAAACGGTCTATCTGCCGCACCACGAGAAGGAACAGGAGCACCGAGCCCACCTGGAATCCCTCGGTTTTTCATATAATTCGGAGCGTCGACGATACTTTATCCACGGCGATAACGCGCTGGATCTCGTTGAAAAGGGGGAAGAGCTTTTTCCTTCGCCGTGGAAGATCGAAGGGATCGATGCCATACAGCAACAGATACGCTTTGCGGAGCTCAACCTGAACGTCTCGGTTGAAAAGACTGAGGAGAGCATGGGGCCTGTTGATTGGTTCAACTGCAAGATCTCCCTCTCTCAGAACAACGCGAACGTCCCCTTAAGCACCCTCTTTCGGCTCGTGAAGAAGGGAGGCGATCGGTGGATACGGCTCGACAGTGGGGCGTATGCGAAGGTTCCGGCTGGAGGCATCGGAAGGCTTCAAGCAACGCTCGGCTTTCTCGATCCGAACTATCGTCTCTCGAATACCATTAAGACCAAACTTCAGCCCTCACAGGCGCTCGGACTTATTCACGCCGAAGATGAGCGGATGCACATCTCGGCGGATAAGACCTTTCAGCAGCTCTCTCGAAAACTGAAAAGTTTTTCTCGAATTGAAGCCGTAGCACAGCCGAAGAACTTTCGAGGAAAGTTACGCACCTATCAGAACGATGGGATTAGCTGGATGAACTTCCTACACCGCTACGAACTCGGTGGAATCTTGGCTGACGAGATGGGTCTCGGAAAGACGGTGCAAACCCTCGCCTTTCTTCAGTATCTCAAAGAGGGACGCTCAGAGCTCCGCGAGCTTCGCCAGCCAGTGCTGATCGTGGCTCCCACCTCAGTCATTATGAACTGGAAATACGAGGCAGAACGCTTCACGCCGCAGCTGAAAACGCTCGTATTGCACGGATCAAAACGGAAAGAGCTCTTTCCTGCCATCAGAGAGCACGACATCGTTATCACTTCGTATGCCCTGCTCCGAATCGACAAGCCAGCCCTCCAAGAATTTGAATTCTCGTACGTTGTCTTAGATGAAGCACAGAACATTAAGAACCCATCAGCAGCAACCACGCGAGCGGCCAAATCTCTGAAGGCTCATCACCGCCTCGCCCTGACGGGGACACCAACCGAGAACCGGCCGCTGGAACTGTGGAGTATCTTTGACTTTCTCATGCCCGGATATCTCGGCTCCGCCGAATTCTTTCGGAATCACCTCGAGAAGCCAATATTGGAGGGGCAAGACTCGGGACAACGGGCTTCAGAACTGCTCAGTCGAAAAACCGCTCCCTTCATCATGCGACGATTAAAGAACGAAGTGGAGAAGGATCTCCCCCGAAAGACCGAAACAGAGCTGCACGTCCCGATGACTCCCGCTCAGGCCGACCTGTACCGTCAGATCCTCGATGAGGTTCGTCCACAGGTTTTCGAAGCGGTCGAGGAACGGGGGGTTCGAGGAGCCGGGGTGTCGATTCTTGCCGCTCTGCTGAGACTCCGCCAGGTGTGTAACCATCCGTACTCCATTCCCGAACTGCAATCTATTGAAGGGCTTGATTCCGGAAAATACGAACTCTTTCAGGAGGTCGTTCGGGAAGCGATTCAATCTGGCCGAAAGCTTTTGATCTTCAGTCAGTTCAGAGAGATGCTTCGGCTGCTGCGAGAGTTCCTCGAGCGAGAAGAGATCTCTCACCTCTACCTCGACGGCGCCACCAAGGACCGGCAACCACTTGTTGACACCTTTAATACTGATGAATCAGTTCGAGCCTTCCTCATCAGCCTAAAAGCAGGGGGAACCGGACTGAACCTCACCGCAGCAGATACCGTTGTTATCTATGACCCGTGGTGGAATCCAGCCGTTGAGTCACAAGCCGTTGACCGGGCTCACCGAATCGGACAGAGGAAATCGGTCACCGTCTACCGCTTCGTGACCGAAGACTCCATCGAACAGAAGATCATGAAGCTCAAGATGAAAAAGAAAAAGATCACAGAAGCGCTCATCCAAGAAGGCGAAAACGCCTCACCGCTTCAACTCTCAAAAGCAGAGCTGGAAGACCTCTTCCAGATGCCGACCCTGCCGGAGGAGTAAGACGACCCTAAGCCGCCTCTTCCTCGCTCTGAAACAGCTTCTGCAGGGCCTCCCAGGCCCGCTGGACCTCGTAAAACTTCTGGAGCTCTGCTTCCTTGACCCGCGGGGAAAGCTCCGTATGGAGGAGGCGATCGGGGTGGTACGCCATCAGAAGGCGGCGGTAGTTCTTCTTAATCTCCGCCTCAGACGCACCGGGCATTACTCCAAGGGTATGATAAGCCCAATACATGCAAAAACTCCTCAAAAATTGCCAGCTCTCATTGTGCGCTCCCCTCCCCCTCCTTGACCAGAGCAAAAATCTGAACGGTTAAAATTCGTCCCTGGTACGACTTTCCCATTTTCTCTGAAGGTAAGTTACTGAAACGTTGGGGGTTTGGTGACAAAAAAGGGGAAAGTCGTACCAGGGACGAATTTTGGGGATATTGATACCGGGGGCGATTTTTGGTACTCAAAGGCGTTCATAAAATTGAGGTAGACGGTCATGGCACTTACGAAGAAACAGACGGCAGAGCTGAAAGAGCTTCTCGTGGTTGAGAAGAAGCGGATTCTTGAGCAGCTCTTGAAGCGCCAGGACGCCTCTGCCTCAGAACTGAACGAGCTGAGCGGCGATAGCGCTGATATCGCCTCTCTGGAGATCTCTCAGTCCTCCCTTCACAAGCTCGGGAGTCGGGAACAGAAGCTCCTGGAGAAGATCGAACATGCGCTCGGCAAGTTTGAGGATGGCTCCTACGGCGTCTGCGAGCTAACTGGAGAAGATATCCCTTACGCCCGCCTCAAGGCGCGACCGGTGGCTCAGTACACGGTTGAAGCCAAAGAGATGCTCGAGCGGAAAGAGCGTGGCTTCAAGAAGATCGAAGAGGGCGACGACGGTGACGACTTCTTCCCGAACGATGATGAAGAGGATTAGCCTGCTCGCTGCATTCTGTGGCGTACGCACTCCCCTTATTCCTTAGCCGTTATTTCTCAGCCGTGATTCGAATGTTGATCGCCAAATACGTGGCCGAGGAAGTTGCGTCCTCCCTGTCGGAGTACGGAGGACAGGAAGAGGAGGGCCAGGAGCACGAGCGAGAGGTACTGGACGGTTTCCCAGAGAGAAGTTCCTTGGTGATGTTCACCGGAATGGTGGGTGCTGAGGACACTTTCATAGGTCGGGAGCATCGCGTTCGTGACGAACCCAACGGTGATGGCGGCTCCCATCATGAGGGCAGCGAAGAGAAGGGCCGTGGACCTTCCGTGGAGCTTTGAAAGCACTCCAAAGGTGCTGATGTTGGTCGCTGGGCCGGTGAGGAGAAAGGCCAGTCCTGCTCCCGGAGAGACCCCTGCGGCGAGCAGTGCCGCAACGAGCGGTGTCGCACCTGAGGCACACACATAAACCACGAGGCCAAGCAGCGAAAAAATCAGAACCTCTACTCCGGGAGCGAGGGAGAGGCCGATCGCCTGAACCGCTGGCGCGGCAAAGGCTGCCAGGAGTAAACCAACGAGCATCCACGGAGCGGTGGTATCAACGAGCTCAACAAGTGAAAATTGCGCACCTTTCGTCACCCGCGCCCAGAAGCCCTGCGGTGTCTCGTCATTCAGAACGGGAAGAGCGGTTCGACGGCTCATCCGACCAGAGAGGATCCAGGCAACGAGAAAAGCGATGCAAGCACTCGCTCCAAGCCGAATCACGGTGAGCTCAAGGCCGAGCAGGGGAAACGAAAGAAGCACCGCGTCTATACCGAGCTCCGGGGTCGCGATCAGAAAGGCCACGGCCGAGGCGGGTGGTGCCCCCTTCCGGATCAAGGTTTGATAGTACGGCAGGACTCCACAGCTACAGATCGGCAAGGGGAGCCCCACGAGCATTCCCTTGCCAGCCTGTTTCAACCGCCCTCCCCGTTTCATCCACTCAAGCGATCGTTCCGGAAAGAAGCCATAGATGAAAATCCCCGCACCATAGGCAAAAAGAAGCGCTGGAGCACTCTCGATGGCGAGTGCGAAAAAGTTCTCCCAGACAGACGGTGTCGTTACGGTCTCGGTAGAGAGATGATGTCCGTGCTCCTCGGGAAAAAGGAAAAAGAACACTCCAAGCAGGAGGCATCCGAGAACATTTCCGATTCCTTCATAACTGACCCACCGTGAATACCGTGCTCGGACAGTTCCGACACCTTCATCTTCCACATCGAGAGAATGCTCATGAGCTTCTCCGTGCGCGTGGAATCGAAAAAAAACGACGTGGAGAATCGATCCGGCAACAAAGGCTTCAATCCACGGGAAGGTATACTCAAAGGAGTGTACGGTGGGATGCTCCGCGAGGAGATAGCCGAACACCGTTGCTCCAACGGCAAAGAGCAAGGCTCCTCCTGCTGCCAATGGACCAAAGCGAGGCTTCAATAGCCACCAGAGGGTCAAACCAACCGGAAGGCGGTGAATGATAATGGCAGCAGCGAGGGGGAGGTCGCCGGAGAATACTTCTGGAGCAACGGTTGCTGCCCCTTCGTGATATCGAAAGGCCAGTGCTGCTCCATCCATCATCGTGTGGATACAGAAACCGATCGCCCCCAACACCATCGTTGCGACGTGAACCTCTTTCTCGATTCGGCGGAAGAGGTGCTCAAGAAACAGGGGGCCGAAGATACCGAGCACGAGCAGGACGAGGGTTGCGATCTGAAAGGAGCTCGCTCGTTCTGCTGAAAAGAGGTGCATGAGGAGCAGCCCGCTAATCGAGACAAAGACGAACCCGTCAATCACCTGTAGCGCTGCGCGACCCCTTCCGAGGATCTGATAGACCATCGGACCAAGAAAGAGCGCCACACAGGCGAGCAGTATCGGTGAGAGGGGGAGCGACTCCATACCCCTAATCTCTCACAGCGAGAAGTTGAAAGACAGAGGCGGAGGTGCCGTTACTCCTCAGCATCCGGTAGCGGTCGGCGAGGATACGCAAAGAGGGTAAGCTCATCCACCGAGGCTACCTCCGCTTCCTCCTCGAGGAGCGCACGCTGTCGCTTCTCTATCATCTTGGTCAGTTTAAATGGAAGAAAGAGGGTTCCCGAACTGCTCTCGGGATCACGCACCGTGAGCTCAAACCCCTGAACTTGGATCTCCTCATCAAGGGTGGCACTCTCCGCATGCACGATACGGAAGCCTTTGGTGAGGGCCAAAATCCAGAGACAATCGCTCTCAAGAGCAGTGTCTGGAGCAGGAGCCTTCAGAAGTGCCTCACACAGCTCCTCAGCCTCCTCGGTTTTCTCCGTTTCATAGAGTGAAAGCACGACCTGGTGCGAGAGGTAGCTCGCGGCATTCTGCGGATCAACGCTCTTCAAGAGGTCTACGAGTGACTCAAGTTCTCCACGAGAGAGGAGCAGCCGGGCGTGCCGAGCGATCTCAGCCTGCTGCGCCGGAGCAAAACGGAGCGCTTGCTCAGAAAAACAGGTCGCTCGCTCCTCAAAACCGAGGCGGTAGTATATCGCCGCGATATTCCGAGCCGCAGCAACGGCTATCGGCTTGAGCTCCGGTTCTTCCCGACCGGGCGAAGACTCAACCCGATCAATGATGCGTTGGTACCACGCGATCGCCTCATCATACCGCTGCTGGTCCGTATACAGGCGGGCCAGTCCACTCTGAGCCCGAAGATCTTGGGGGGTTCTTTCGAGGAGATCTCGATAGATCTCTTCTGCCTCAACAAAGATCTGCTGACGACTCAAGGCGGTGGCGAGGTTCCGTTGTAGGCTCTCGTTCTGGGGAAGAGCAACGAGCGCCTTTCGAAAGGCAAACTCCGCTTCGGTGTACCGACCCCGCTTAGCGGCGGCAAGCCCCTCGGCGATCAGGTGGTGCACATCCCGCTCGAACTGCGAGAGAAAAGCATCTGGCACCCGCTCGGTTCCCGGAAGGGCGCACCCTCCGAGACAGAGCACAGCGAACATCCACACCACAAAAAAACGGCAATAACGACGATTCATACTTACAGCGAGAGCTTCTTAAAGAGTGACTCTGGGATGAGCTTAATAATGAAGAGAATAAAACGCCAGAACCACGGAAGATAGACGATATCCTTCCGCTTCCGAACGGCGTGAACGATACCCGAGGCAACCTGCTCTGGACTCGCAAAGAGCGGCCCCTTCTTCACATGCGCTGTCATCGGCGTATCCACAAAACCGGGCCGAATATCGAGGATGTGGACTCCCTGCTTGGCAAATCGGTTTCTTACCCCCTGAAGGTAGAGAGAGACTCCGCCCTTTGCTGCTCCGTAGATATAGTTCGACTGTCGCCCTCTATCTCCAGCAACGGAGGTGATCACGGCGATGACTCCCCCCGAGAGGTGCGGTGCGAGCTCTGTTACGATCAGGAGCGGACTGAGAAGGTTGACGTCGTAGGAACGAGCAATCTCACTCCACTGATCTTGGATGGCTCCCTGATCCGGAAGTACCCCGTGGGCAACGAGCACGGTATCAATTGGAGACTCTCGGTGAAGGGCATGAAAATCTTCGCGGAGCCAGCGCTGCAGGGAGGCGAGCTCTCCGAGATCGAGCGCGGCGGTTCGCACCCGAGCAGCACCACGAGCGAGCAGGTCCTTCTTCACGATCTCAAGCTTCTCCTCGCTGCGAGCAACGAGAAAAAGCCCCCGCCCTGCTGCTGCGTACTGTCGTGCAACGTGTTCTGCAATACACGATGTCGCCCCAAAGATAAGGATATCCCCCTGGCCTGTTCTCTGCTCGGTCATCTCTCGTCTATCACTCCGTCCGTTACTCGTCGCCAAAAACTGGAAGAAAACTGAGGATCCCGAAAAGCTGCAAAGGTTCGCCATTCTGGGAAGAACTGCTGAAAGGCCTTCCCCGTCATACACGCATCTTTTGCGGGATACATCGCCCCTCCGTACTCAAGAACCAGCGCTTCGAGCTCTGAGAAGAGCTGAAGTGTCCGTGCTCCATCCATCGGAAAGTCGAGGCAGAGCGTTACCCCAGGGCGGGGAAAGCTGAGCATTCCAGGTGAAGGGAGGTCGCCGAATTCCTTAATGACGGCTAAAAAGGAAGCCTTCCCGTAGCGCACGACTCGCTCCAAGATCCGTCGGATCGGAATGATATCTCCTTCGCACGGAACCACGCACTGAAACTGAAGGAAGCCCCTTGTTCCGTAGATGCGGTTCCAGTGGTGTACCGCATCGAGGGGATAAAAGAAGGGACGATAGTGTTCACGACTCTTCTTCACCTTCTCTCGCTGCTTCTGGTAGTAACAGGTGTTAAAGAGGCCGAGGGAGTACCGATTCAGGGCGAAGCGTGGAAAGGAAAAGGGAACTCTGAGTCGTGCAGGGGAGGCAACGTGCTGCAACTCCTGAGGAGATTGCGCGGCGCTATGATTTCCTCGCATAAAGAGTCCCCGCCCGATGTGTGGAGTCGAATGGATACAGTCGATCCAAGCAACGGTGTACTCATACTCCCTATCTGATTCGCGAGCGAGCTCAAAGAACTCTTCCACCCGATCAAACTTCACCGTCTCAACATCAAAATACGGGCTCTCAATCTTTTTGAGCTGAACGGTGACCGTTCGCATCAATCCCGTTAATCCGAGGCCAGCTACCGTTGCCCGAAAAAGTTCTGACTCGTGCTCCGGCCCACATGAGATGCGGCCCTCTTCAGAGCGCTCTAATTCAATGCCGAGCACATGGCGACCGAAGGTTCCGGCACGGTGGTGATTCTTTCCATGAATATCATTGGCAACCGCACCACCGAGCGAGACGAATTGGGTTCCGGGGCTCACCGGAAGAAACCACCCCTTCGGCACCGCAAAGTGCAGGAGGTCATACAACGTGAGTCCGGCCTCTGCTTCGAGCACTCCGGTCTCGGGATCAAAAGAAACAATGCGATCCAGCCGTTCGGTGGCGAGCAGCGTTCCTCCCTCATTGAGACACCCGTCACCGTAGGTTCGTCCCTGGCCGTACGGCAGAACGGTTCGTTCTGATGAGGGAGCCCCCAGAGGCTCACTCCGCCACTGAAGTTCGCGGACCTCCTGGCGAACCCGAGGATACCGCCCCCAGGAGCTTACCTCCGCACTCGCTTCTCCATTCCCTTGTGTCGTCACCAAACTCTCACTCAATTTCCTCTCTCTATAGGGAAGAGAGGACCACTCCTATCGCGATTCCGAGCACCACGTAACTCACTCGGTCTCGCAGGGCAAAGACTATCGGATCTTCATGAACCTCGCCACGCCTTGCCAGCAGCCAAACACGGGTCACCCAGTAGAGCAAGGTCGGACAGAGTAACCACAAAATCCGAGGATTCGCATACAGCTCAACCACAGCCGGAGAGTTGATATAGAGCGCCATAACGAGGATCGAGAGATAGCCACTCACCGACCCAAAGACGGCGATCTGTTCGAGATCTTGCGCCGTGTATCCCCTCCCCTGAGCCTTGGTCAACTTCCGCTCCTGAACGCTGAGGAGCTCAGAGCAACGTTTTACACAGGCGAGGCTAAAGAACATGAAGAGGGAGAACGCGAGTAACCACTCCGATACGGGGATCCCCGCCGCCGCTCCACCAGCGATGATCCGAATCGTATAGAGAGAAGCGAGGGTCACAATATCTAAGACCGCAATTCGCTTCAGCGAAAAGGAGTACGAGGTCGTGAGCACCAGGTACACCCCAAGGGTGTAGGTAAACGGAAGGGGCAGAAACGAGAGCCCCACTGCCACGATTGAGAGAAGAAAGCCAGCAGCCACCAGTGCACTGACCGGAGAGACCTTCCCCGCCGCGAGTGGCCGAAAGCGCTTTGTGGGGTGAGACCGATCGTTTTCAAGATCAACGAGGTCATTGAGGAGATAGACGCAGGAAGCAGTGAGTGAAAAGAGCACAAACGCTATCCCTGCGGAGAGGAGCGAGGGGAGCAGCAGTACCTGATGCGCCATCAGGAGCGGAACAAAGAGGAGAAAATTCTTCACCCACTGGTGCACCCTCAACATCCGGACCACGGTGAGCAGCGAAAAGGGGTCTTCAAAGACGGTTGCCCCTGGATCGATCCGGAGCGCTTCTCGTTTTACTCGAGCACTGGTAGCAACAACTCCGACCTTCGCCGCCTTCTCCCATACCGTGCGATCCGCCCAGGAGTCACCGAGATATTCGAACGAGTGAAAATGGTCCTCAAGAAACTGTGCCTTGTAAACTCCCTTCAGATTGCGCTCACGGGTGGTGCCGTACACCTCATCAAAGAGCCCGAGGTGAGAAGAGATGGCAGTGGCATACCGTTCGTGGCTCGCCGTCACGAGCACGACCTTCCGGCCCTCTTCCTTCGCACGCTGAATGTAATCGAGCACTTCTTCTCGATAGGGAAGAAGCTCTGGTCGTAACGCCACCTGATCTGCTAGAGCGCTTTTGAGATCAGCGATCGCCGAAGAGCGCCTCCCCTGAGTATTCGCCTTCCCACCGGGAAAGAGGAGCGCCGATACAAAGCGCACAAGAAGCGAAAAAAAACGGAGCGGGGACCTCGCAAAGAGCTTCAGAGACGACTCATGCAGCAGGTCTCCCCGGAGGAGAGTTCCATCGAGGTCAACGCAGAGCACCGGGCTTACTGCTACCGAACCGTGTCGCATCTGCTCACTCATGGTTTCCCCGAGAGAATTCTCCATCGCCCCCATAGCCCAGTGGTCTCCAGCGTTCACAAAGGCTCATAGAGCTATCGAAGGAAGTTGTACTTCGTGATGGCGTAGATCGCCCGTACCCCGTCACGCCAGCCGATCTTTTTTCCTTCTTCGTAGGTCCGGCCGTAATAAGAGATCCCGACTTCGTAGATTCTCCAACTTCCCCGGGAGATCTTCGCCGTAATCTCTGGCTCAAATCCGAACCGATCCTCTTCAATGGAGAGCCCCTGAAGCACCTCTCGCCGGAACACCTTATAACAGGTCTCCATATCAGTGAGGTTAATGTTCGTGCACATATTTGAAAGGAGGGTAAGGACCCGGTTTCCAATCATGTGCCAGAAGTACACCACGCGGTGAGGTCCTCCCCCCATAAACCGGGAGCCGAACACCACATCAGCCCGATCACAGAGGATCGGTCCGAGCAGTTGGCTGTATTCTCGTGGATCGTATTCAAGATCTGCGTCCTGAATAATGATGATATCTCCCGTGGCGTGCTCAAAACCGGTGCGGAGCGCCGCGCCCTTTCCCTGATTCTGGTCGTGAAACACGAGGTGATCGACCTCTTGCTCAAACTCATTCCGCAGAATGTCTCGGGTCCCATCGGTGGAACAATCATCAACGATGATCAGCTCCGGAACGACCTGCTCCTCCCCCGAAGCCGATGGCTGCGGCTCTGCAAACACCGGACTCGACTTCACCGCTGCCACGATCTCATGGATCGTGTGTTTCTCGTTGTAACACGGAATCACCACTGAAAGCTTCATAACACTCCTTTACGGCGTCTTTTTCCCCCTAGGAAAGGAGAATTTAATCAAGACTGAGGCCGAATGTCTATAGAACCTCCACAGAGGATCGAACGGCCGGTCGACACTCCCAATTCGGTGAGAGATGGAAAAGAGGCAGCCGCTGTGCTGAAGATAAGCCCGTGCTCGCATGTGGGATAAAGATCTGAAGCCACATATCTCGGCTCGGTTCGGGCAACTCAGAGTTCCGCGGGCGAATCATCTGAAGAAGCTCTCGATTATTCTCGATCAGGTAGCTCAGTCTAGTGCGGGATGTAGAAATTCGGCGTGCACACTCAAAGATGGATTCATCCTCAAGGTTGAGCAAACTTGGATAATTCGGAAGTTCTCTTCCGGTTTCATATGGTCGAATCAGGATGAACGGTTGAGCGAGACCGGGTGGCTCGGTTGGAAGCGCTGGATGCCCATTGATATTCAGGAGCGGAGTAAGTCGACGATGCAGGTAGTTCGTGGTGACGATCGGCAACGACGGAAATTCATCCTTTGCGATGTGAAACGCCTCAATGAACGCGCGAGACTGACGGGCTCGGTACACCGACCCAGCATAGGTGTCGAGCGAGTGTGCCTTGATGACACCGAGGAACAGGATCACCACACCGATGAGAGCGCACCCCCCATCAAGCACCCAGGAAGAGGAAGGTCGATGAGATCGTCTCCCCTCCTGATTCTCAGTCACCGCCTGCGATTTTTTGTTTTGTAACCACGAACCGACAGAAACAGGGAGAGAGAAAAGAAAGTACAGAACTTGGGCGATCATAATCGCTGCAGGAACGATAATGACGGCGTAGTACCGATCCTGAATTGAGGGTGGAAGATAGCTCGAAAAGCTAGTTGTGCCAAAGGTGAGGTAGAGAAATAACCAGACGGCCGTACACCAAACCAACCACGATCTCCTCGGCAGAAACGGATAGACCACTGACACCACACCGAGCAGGTACAGCACCGACTCTCCGTTCGTACGGCTGACTCTTTGGAACCAATATGCGAACCGATCGCCGGGATAGAGCCCCTGGGACCGAGAGCGCCTCAGGAGCGCAGCCGTGTTCTCTTCGTTCCCGACGACCCCAAGTCTCCACAGCGCCTGGTCTGAAAGGAGATATATGGCGAGAAACTCACCGAGAAAACAGAGGGCGATTCCGCCACAGTAGACCACGGCGACCAAGAAGCGCTGGCGTACCGCAAGTTGTGGAGCAAAAAAGGCAAAGAGCGCTCCCAGTGGCGCAAGGAGGAGGCCGCTCTCTTTGGTGAAATATGCGAGCCCGTTACACAGAGACGCGAGAAAAAACCAGAGTGCCCGGCGTCGGAGGCTTAATCCTCTCTGCACCCCCGTATACATCGCCACGAGCCACAGTGCCGACCAAAATGCTTGGGGCGTATCCGGAAGTAGAGTTCCAGAGTAGAGATAAAGAGTAGGAGATATCGCAACGAGACACCCTGCGATGAAGCCGGCACTCGAGTTCGACAACTTGCGAGTCATCCAATAGGCAACATAGACGAGGAGGGGGTGGTAAAGCACACCAAAACAGATCGTGAGAAGGCTGCTTTTCGTTAACAGGTAAACGAGAACTCCCGGGACAATCAGGGGATATCGAACGGACCCAAGCGAATTTAACAGCGGCTCTCCATTCGCCAAGGAAACAATAGAACTGAGGTAGGTGGCATCGTCACTGACGTAAAAGCCGCTCAGGGAGAAGATCGAAAGGATAAAGCTAAGGGTCATGGGAATGGCAACCGCCGGAACGGAGAAGCTGCCAAAGGCACAGGAGGTATCAGACGGAGCACCGCACCTATCCGGTGGATCACCTTCATGCGATTCGCTATGGTTGAGGTCTGGATCAGTCGACGGTCGGATCACCATTGTTCAGATACCTGGATTTTAGTGTCTGTTCAAAATCATTGACACGAAAGAAGAAGTTCGTTTATAGCGTATGGTGTAATATGGTTCGATCAGTACTGAAACCTCTATTCTATTTTCTTTTTGTAACCGCTGTCACTCTGCTCTGCTCGGAGGCCATCCTCCGTCTCTTTGACCCGATCGGTATTGAGTATGTGTTTGAAGCCCGGCGTTACTTCAAGATTATGCAGTCCGACCCCGTGTACGCCTACAAGCATCGAGCAGGTATTGACGAAAAATTTCAGGGAGTTCGAGTACGCACGAATAGCGAGGGATTCCGCGGAGCCGAATTCTCAGTACAGAAACCTCCCGGCACTTCTCGGGTGCTCCTCCTCGGTGATTCAGTCGTATTTGGCTGGGGTGCACCAGAATCAAGTACGCTGGGGGTGCAGCTCGAAGAGCAGCTCCGCGCGAGCTCGTCATCTCCCGTGGAGGTCATCTCTGCCGGAGTCGGATCTTGGAATACCAGGACAGAGGCAGAATGGTTTCGAGCCCGCGGAGTCGACTATGAGCCCGACCTCCTCGCCCTCGTCGTCGTCGGCAACGATCTCGACCTAAAATCGCGCGGCAACACCGGCGTGCCACGGGAAGACCTTCAACTTGAATACTCCTCATCTGTCCCCGAGTTCTTTCGCTCTCCCCCGAAATGGTATCGAGAGCTCTCGGGCTCCTCGTATCTCGTAGCGGCTATTCAGCGTTTCTTTACGGTTCGGATGATGGGCGAAAAGCTCCGCGCACAACTCGCATCAGCACCAGTAAAGCAGGAGATCAACTTAGCAGTCGACCTGCTCGTGACCGAGTGCAAAAAGCGACAAATTCCCCTCTACGTGTTTCTCTTCGGTTCAGCAGCGACTGAGACGAGTAAAGCCTTTCAGCAGCTCTACCTGGATGCCTTCTCCCGACACGGCGTCAGCGTAAAACGATTCCCAGAGGAGCTCTACCAGAGCAAGCATAAGAATTCCGCAGTAGACCCTCACCCAAACCATTCCGGCCTCTCAATCATGAGCCAAGTGGTGGCTGATAAGATTCGGGACAGGTGGAAGACCGAACCTCAGGAATAATGGCACTTCGTGCCATTTTTCTCGTGAAGGCTCTATCCACGAATATTTTTTAACGCCTGGAGCACCCTCCTCCCGCAAACCCGCTCGACGGTGCGCTGAGCGAGGGACCGGAGTGAGAGCCGATCGGCGAGAGCAACGACCTGATCGAGCCCGCGTCCGAAGAGGCGGGAAGCCGGTGAGCGAAGTGGAGCGCCGAGCTGAAACCGTTTCAGGTAGTGCTGAAAGTGGTGCGGGTCAGAGGAAGCGCCGGTCAGATACTTTCGGTAGCGCTCGGCGAGGCTCTCCATCTCAGCTCGAATACTCCGGACCGGGGCGACGGAGGCAGCGTTTCGTTTGGCGGCCATCCCCCCAGGGTCGGCGGCGAGGAGATCGAGCTGCTCGAGCACCGCTGAGACCGAGAGCTCTTCGAGCACCCAGCCACCGTTCCACTGCTCTACCCGCTCTGCCGGGGCTCCGAGTGGTCCGACCACCAGCGGCACACCGCAGTGCAGCAGTTCGTCAAAGAGGATGCCGTAGGTCTCGGGACAGAGCGACAGGAGCACCCCGACATCCGGCCGACACGCGGCGACCCGCTCTGAAAGAGTCTCTGGCGAGAAAGGGCCGCAGAGCTCTTCAGCCGAGTCTGCCTCCTTCTCCCACTGGCCCAGCACCTTCCACACGATCTCTCGTCCCGAGGGGAGGTGGCGAACACGAAAGAGCTTCCGGAAGAGCTCCTGCCCCTTATGACGTCCAACCGGTGCCACCACGAGGGCGGTCAATGGCCCCTCGTCGGGATTCTTCGGCAAAGGTTTTTCTCGGACAGGAGAAGTGACAATACCGTGCTGCTCCTGAATCACTGGGAGGGAGGATCCAAGAATCTCTTCGAGATAGTGGTGGGTGTTGTTCGAAAAGGCGATCCGCTCCCGAGCTCCACGCAAGATCTCTTCTCCCTTCTCCCGATACTCGTCGATAAAAGAACGGTGAAAGCCACACGCGTCTTCGCACTCCCTTCCGGTACAGTGTTCTCCTCCCACGGTAAAGAGGTGGAACCGTGGACACACCGCCACAAAGTCGTGGAGCGAGACGAGGTAGTTGCCGTGGTGCACCAGCGCTTTGGAGAGCTCATCAAGCGGGAACCACCGGGTGTGGTGAACATGTATTAACTCGAAATGGTGTCGAGAAAGGATCTCCGAAAGGACGGTGCTTTCGACGGGCAGCGCGTACTCCGGTGTTGCGCCGACCCCGCACCCCTGAAGAAGGTAGTGAGAACGATCACGAACAAGACTCCAGTGCGAAAACTCAGGGAGCAACTCCTGAATACTCTGTACATGGCGTTCCGTCCCTCCGACCGGATCACGTCGCGCTTCATACGGTCCGTTGTGGAGGAGGTGGAGGATTCTTCCTTCAGCCCGTTGATCGTGTCGAAGCGCTAATTTTTCTTGGATGCTGAGGTGCAGTTCGCGGAGAGGGTTTTCACGAACAAAACGGGAGACCTTTGGATAGTAGGTCGGATGCAGCCGCCGCAGCGCCTCCTCCCCCGCCTCCATCAGGGAGTGGCGCTCTTCTCGGAACGAGCCACCTCCCGCGTGAAAGACGAAGGTATCAGGAGCAAGAATATTGGTGTAATTCGCTTTCTCAAGGCGGCACGAGAGATCGTTTTCCTCCCCGTATCCTCTTGGGAAGTTTTCTTCATCGAGGAGCCCAACGGCATCCAGCGCTTCACGCCGAAAATAGGTGCAAAATCCCACGCAGGTCGGGAGGAGATAGCGCTCTTCATCATCAGCCAACTCCTCAAGCAGCTCGTTCATGCTCTGAAGACTCTCACCAGGAGGAATAGAGTTCTCTTTACAGAATACCGGAAGAGAGCAGATCACGCCGTTGTTGGTAAATGGCGTCACACTTCCCACCCGCTCTTCTGAAGCCGCTGCATCTGTCAGCTTTAAGAGCCATCCCGCTCCAACGACCGTATCACTATTCAAGATCACCACATCTGCGGGAGCACACCGGGTGATTCCCCGGTTCACCGTTTTCGTAAAGCCGAGGTTCTCCGAAAAGCGTTCGACTGAGATATTGCTGCGCTGGGGAAGGGTGGCAATCTGATCTTCAAATACCCCTTCCGTACTCGCGTCATCAAAAATCAGGATCGGAACATCTGGATCGGTGTGTGCATAAACCGAGGCGAGACACCGGATCGCATCGGAAAAATTATTGTACACCGGGATCACGATCGCTACGCCATTTTGTGGCAGGGATGGAGTCATAAGGGGACCTCCCGGAGTGAAGAGAAACGGAAGTGTGCTCCCTGTGCAGAGTATCCAGTGGGGTAGTAAGACTCCCCTTCCTGAACGAGAAATTTCTCACCTCGAGTGGAAGCAGCAGTTCTTGCTTGGTCCACTTCCACGACTACTCGAGGGACCACCACGAGTGTACCGGCTGAAACCGGGATGTGATCGGTGTCCGTCTCACCGCACAGCTTAGGGAGCAGCTCAAGAAGTCGCTCTCTCCTCATGCAGAGTGCGCAAGTTGAGACGGCATCAACCTCAAAGGAGACCGAGAGCCGGTGTCCACTCCCACTCCAGAGAGGAGAAGCTCCGGAAAAATTCGGGAGAAGTTCCGACTCGCCACGTGACCATCCTACCGCCCGCACACTCCTCTTGCCCTGAGCAACAAGCGCTGGTGCTGACGCAAACACCTCATCTTCTCCCGCCGGGGTACGAAAGGCATGTGGAGCGAGCAGCTCTCGAAGGGCATCCCGTTGAAGCCTTGAGATCCCCACCTCTGAAGAGACGAGAATGTATGGTTGAACCGCTGCTTGGATGCGCTGCTCAATCTCCTCTCGGGAGCACGCAGGACTCCAGGAGATCTCGCAGAGGAGTTCATCAAGATTGTCTCCTGAGGCGAAAAATCTCGTCGTGCCCGGATACGGTCCGTCACGGCACTCCACCGGAAAGGCAAGTTCGCTCCTTTTCAAGTGCTCTTCAATCGCTCTGCGAGCACTTTTAAAGGCATATCCTTTGGCACCGACCTTTTGTGCTACTGATCCAGAGTGCGACCGCCACTCATAGAGACAGCTCGGAATATGCTCAATAGCGGCAGTTCGCTCACAGGCCGCTAAAAGCAGAGCGTAGTCCTGGCTTCCATCGTACCCTGGGAGAAACCCTCCCAGGCTCTCGAGAAATGCTCTCCGATACACCGTGAGGTGGCCGGTGTACATAAATCCTCGAAAATAGATCGGTGACCACCTCGGCTTTACTGCTGGCTCAAAGAGCTCACCACCTTCTGATACCTTTACCTCATCGGAGTAGAAAACGTCACTCTTCGGTGATGCATTGAGGTGAGAAACGAGTACCGATAGCGCGTGCTTCGGTAGGAGATCATCGTGATCGAGGAGCGCAAGATACTCCCCTTCCGCCAGGGACCGCGCATCTTCAGAAGCCTCGGTGATATGCCCCCGCTCTGAACGGAAGACGACCCGAATCCGATCATCTTCTGACACCAACTGCTCGAGATAGGCTCGAACCGCGAGGTCTCGAGAGGCATCATCAACGAGGCAGAGCTCCCAATCGGAGTAGCTCTGTTGCTGAACGGATTCGACCATCTCTTGGAGAAAACGGAGCGGAGGGTCGCATACTGGGCAGAGCAGCGAGATGCGGGGGCCGACAGAGGGAGAAACCTCCGCGGCGAAGTGAGACTGAGCCGCAATCCACTGCTGAGCAGCCTCCTCTTCTCTCTGCCCTTCACTGCATCCGCCTGGCAAAAAGGCTCCGAGGCGACGACTGAGGCGAGAGAGCACTCCCCGCCAACCATAATGTCGATAGATGCCGATAAACCCCAAATCTTCAACCTCCTCAAACCGGAAAGAATCACCGGCACAACTTGCAACTCTAGCACTTTTTTCCGATAGTGACCCCCGGTTTCAATTGGGAAAAGTTGAGAGTCGATATGGCAGAAGCAAACACCTTAGAGAGCGTAAAAATTGGAGTGGTCGGGCTGGGATACGTTGGTCTCCCCGTGGCCGCAGAGTTCGCCAAGAAATTTCCCGGCACCATCGGGTTTGACGTTAATGAACAGCGGGTCTCTGAGCTCCGAAAGCACCGTGATGCCACTGGAGAGCTCTCCTCAGAACAGCTCCAGGAAGCAGCGCTCACGCTCACCACTGATATCGAGGAGCTTCGAAAAGCAAATTTCTTTGTGGTGGCGGTTCCCACCCCCGTTGACGAGAATCACACCCCAGACCTCTCACCGCTCGAAGGAGCCTCTCGCAGCGTCGGAAAAGTCCTCTCTCGCGGTGATATCGTGGTTTTTGAATCCACCGTATACCCGGGCGTGACCGAAGATCACTGTGGACCGATACTGGAAGAGGTATCCCAACTCAAAGCCGGTGTGGACTTTAAGCTCGCCTACTCACCGGAGCGAATTAATCCGGGAGATACCGAACACACCCTTACCACTATTACGAAGGTAGTCTCTGGAGAAGACGAAGAGACACTCAATACGGTGGCTGATGTCTATGGGGCCATTATCACCGCCGGTGTTCACCGAGCGCCGTCAATCAAGGTAGCAGAAGCCGCAAAGGTCATCGAGAACACCCAACGAGACCTGAATATCGCGCTCATGAACGAACTCTCACTGATCTTCGACATGATGGGTATCCGAACAAAGGATGTTCTCGCTGCGGCAGGAACAAAATGGAACTTCCTCCCGTTCTTTCCAGGACTCGTCGGAGGACACTGCATCGGCGTGGATCCCTACTACCTCACGACCTCTGCGGAGCGCCTCGGGTACCACCCCGAAGTAATCCTTGCTGGGCGGCGCATTAACGACCGCATGGGTCAGCACGTTGCGCAACGCGCCGTAAAGCTGATGGTAAAGAATGACCTCGCTGTCCGACAGGCCAAGGTCTGTGTCTTTGGAGTTACCTTTAAGGAGGACATCCCAGATATTCGAAACAGCAGAATCCCGGATATCATCACCGAACTCCGAGAGTTCGGCTGCAACCCGGATATCTGTGACCCACACGCAAATCCCGCTGAGGTAGAAGAGGAGTACGGCATCACTCTTACTGATACCGAAAAACTCGATCAATACGATCTCGTGATCCTCGCTGTCCCTCACGAAGAGTTCATCACCGACCGCGCTACTTTCTTAAAAACCTACCTCAAAGAAACCGGCATCCTCATCGACATCAAGTCGGTCTACCACCCAAGCGAAGTAACCCAGAACCAAGAGTACTGGTCGCTGTAGCAGCGCCCAGCTTATTGTGCGAGCGGTCGTATGCCAGGGGTTGTAGCTAAAAATCTGTCAGCGGCATAGCTTCATCCCGATCTCCCAGGCTTCCCTCCCCCCATGTTGCTTGAGCTGTTCTGCAACCCAGGGGACATCTGAAATCGTAATCACCAATTCTGGGTCGTACGACCAGAAACAACTCGTCCTAAACTTGCGATAGGCTCGCCGAGCCTCACGGACCGCAACCATCCTTCGAGCCTGCTCAGGAGTCAACTCTCGGCGACTCTTCACCCCTCCCACTCGACCAATCTTCGCAAGGTACTTTTTTACAGATTCTTCCATCTCTCTATCATAAGCGGCTTATGATAAAATCACAAATCAGGCCCCCGAACGGTGCGTGGCACTGTGGGATCATTAATAAAATCAACAAGTTGAGTGAGCTGACCGTGGTCGACTATTGATGGCGCCCCAGCTTGTGGTGCCAGTAGGAGTAGATATCCTGGAGCGATTGCTCGAGGGGGATGGTGGGTTTCCAGCCGGTTTCTTGGGTGATTTTTTGGGAGCCGCCGACGATCTGGGGGACTTCGGCTGGGCGCATCCGGTTGGGGTCCTGGGTGACCTCAACGGAGAGTCCACTGAAGTCAATCAGCTGAGTGAGGATCGATTCGATGGAGTGAGAGGTATCAGAGGAGAGGTTATACACGGAGCTGCTAGCTTCGTTTCCTGAGGCAGGAGAAGGCGGCGAGCGGAAGAGCAGCTCGACGTATCCTCTCGCGATATCTCGGACATCGGTAAAGTCTCGACGGGCTTCGAGGTTTCCAACCTTCAGCACCGGCTCAGCTTTTCCGTGAGCAATCTTAGCGAGCTGAGCAGCGAAGGTCGCCGTCACAAACTGCTCCGCCTGCCGCGGCCCGATATGGTTGAAGGGGCGAGCGATCGTCGCCCGAAGTCTATCTCGACGCTCAAAGAAGTGGACGATCTCTTCCGCCTGGAGCTTGGAGACCGCATACGGATTCATCGGAAGACAGGGGAGCTCCTCATGAATCGGCTCTCCTGCTGCATGAACCGCTGTCCGCCCGTAGATCTCTCCCGAACTGATAAAGAGGAGGTGCGCTGCTGGAACGTGATCTGCCATCGCTTGGCAGATATGAAAGACTCCCCCCACGTTCACCTGAAGCGCAAGGCTGAAGTTCGCGGCCGCCGCTGGAGCAAATGAAATTCCGGCCAGATGACAGACAATATCAGGTTTTATCTCAGCAACGTATTCTCCGGTCGCGGTAGCACTCGAGACGTCAAGCTCGATCACCTCATCAACCATCTCAGAGAGCGGCACTCCATCAAGCGCTTCTTGATCTCGCCTTTCAAGTGAATAAACAGAGGCAACGATCTGATCACACCGCGAACGCAACTCTCGGATGAGATAAGGAGCAACAAAACCTTCGGCACCGGTAACGAGAACTTTCATACTCCTCTCCATCAATGGCCGAGCTGAGCGATTGTTTCGCTTCCCAAAGAGATCACCGAGTTCGTCGCTCTACCGCTCGCTGGACCCGAGTCGCTCAAGGTCGGCGTCAACCATCATGGTGATCATCTGCTCAAAGCTTACGGTTGGCTCCCATCCAAGCTCATTCTTTGCTTTTGAGCAGTCCCCGACGAGCAGATCAACCTCCGCAGGGCGGATAAATGCTTTGTCGATCTTTACATACTCCTCCCAGTCGAGGTCAACGTGCTGAAAGGCCACCTGAACGAGATCTCGAACAGAATGCGTTTCTCCGGTGGAGATCACGTAGTCGTCCGGGTTCGATTGCTGAAGCATGAGCCACATCGCTCGAACATAGTCACCTGCAAATCCCCAATCACGCTTGGCATCAAGATTTCCGAGACGGATCTCATTCTCTAGTCCAAGTTTAATACGTGCTACACCGTCCGTGACTTTTCGCGTGACAAACTCTAACCCTCTTCGTGGGGACTCGTGGTTAAAGAGAATTCCTGAGACCGCGAAGAGACCATACGATTCCCGATAGTTGACGGTAATATAGTGTCCGTATGCCTTCGATACCCCATACGGCGAACGTGGATAAAAAGGAGTTTCCTCGCTCTGGGGGGTCTCTCGCACCTTCCCAAACATCTCTGAACTTGATGCCTGATAAAAGCGAATATTTCGGTCAACGAACCGGATAGACTCGAGCAACTTGGTTACTCCAAGAGCCGTAAACTCCGAGGTGAGCACCGGCTGCTTCCAGCTCGTAGGGACAAAGCTCTGAGCAGCAAGGTTGTATACTTCCGACGGCTTTGTCTCCTCAAGCACCGACATGAGAGAAAACTGGTCGAGGAGGTCACCCTGGACGAGCTCAATCTTATCCATCAAATGGCTTATTCTCTCGAACTTCTCCTCTGAAGACCGGCGGACCATCCCAAAAACCTGGTAGCCCTGATCCAAAAGAAATTCAGCCAGGTACGACCCGTCTTGACCGGTCACCCCCGTAATGAGAGCCACTTTTTGCGCCATGTATTCCTCCACATATTTCTTCGCCAAAGACTATATGTCGTGGCCCCCCTCCTCGCAACCTCATGGAGCTTCTTTGGCGTCGAATGCCTCACGGAGCGAAACTTTGCTGGTGGGAGAAGCGCTCTTGAATCGTTGAGAGCCGGAGCGGTAGGCGAACCATCTCTCCCTTTTTCCAGAGCGGAAGCTGATCGAGCAGGTTTTCACTCCCCAGCCAGCCATCTTGGCCCCCGAACAGGACGAAGGTGTTCTCGTCGAGATCGCTCATATCACTGATATGGCGTGATTGAGCCCCATAGGTCACGTAGTGCTTTCCGAAAGCCAGACGGTGCCCAGATTTGAGGAGGGTATTGTTTCCTCCTGGAGCACCGTATTCGTCGAAACGGTACCGGCTCCCGAGGAGTGGAACCACCCCGAAGGGGTGTTGGACCCGTTGACGGTGAATATCACCCCAGGAGTTAAATCGGGAAAAAAGCGAGAGCGCCTCTCGGAGCCCCCTCGCAAGCAGCTGCTCCATCTCATCCTGAGGCACTATTGGAGCTCCACCGTCGGTACGGAGGAGCGACTCGACCTCAGAAACCCATTGCGATCCCCTGAGGAGCATCTTCTGCTCTTCCCCACCTTCATAACGGAGGGCGATAAGCTTCGGAATAACTGCAGCCGTCACCAGGTGATAGGCGAGTGCTCCTCGAGAGCCTGGAGCAAACCTCCCATCCCATTCGACGAGGGCCTGTAACAACCCCTGCCCTTTCCGATCTCGGTCTTCCAAGAAGCACCATTCCGTTCGAGACGGAAAACAGGGAGAAAAGAGTTCCTGAAGCTGATCCCGAATACGCACCGCGGAAGCTGAGTAAACATCTCGCTGCATCTGCTGCAGAAACTCTCGCGATACCTTTGCCTCTTCCGAAAGGAGGGTCTTCAATCGCTCATACCGAGCGGGATGGGCAAAGGAGAGAGCGAGTGGAATCTCTGTGTCGACTGGCCGGTTGTTCGCAGAGGCGAGAAAGCCGGTCGGAGGATTAAAGATGCCAGGGAGCTCTGTTGCCGCACGGCGTCCAATCACTGGATTATCTCGGTGCTTGACGAGATCGAGTGTTGCCTGGGGATCGTGTAACACGGGTTGTTGATAGGCGAGCACTTGGCCGATATTCCCCTCCCGATCGGCACAGAGAAAGTTCTGCGCCGATACTGCATACCCACGAAATGCCTCCCGGAACTCCTCAAAATCCCTCGCCCTATTCATCGCAAAAAATGCGCGAAGCTCTTCGGTATCAGTGCGGTGCCCTTCCCAGTGAAGGGCTAACGGCTTTTCGCTTTTGAAGTAGGGAGAGTCCGTAATAATCGGACCAAAGCTACTGATTCGAACGTCTCTCGTCTCGTCAAACCACCACCGACTCTTGACCTCTTCTGACCGAATGGAGACCTGCTGTAGATCCTCCTCGGACAACTCGTAGAGGTGTGAGCTCACCCCCCGCATATTCGTTCCTCCCCAGCCCAGGTCGGTATTCCTTCCAAGGGCAAAGAAGGGAAGTCCGGGGATCATCATTCCAACGACGTGAAAAGTGCGGCTCTTTAGTCCACCGAGCAGCCAAAAGTTTGGAATGCTCCGCCCGAGGTGAGGATCGCTAGCGATCAGCGCACCCCCGGTGACACTGCGGTCGCCTGAGACCACCACCGAGTTACTCCCAGAACGACTGTGACCGGCAAGAAGTGCAGCAAACCGATCTCCTCCCCCCTCGCGCAAAGAGAACGAGGTTGGCGATGCGCTACTCTTCTCAACGAAGTTCTCCCACAGCGAAGCACGGATCGCCTCATCTTCAATGCCGAGATATCCGAGATAGAAGATCCAGGAGAGGTCAGCACCCGCGAGCCGGGAAAGAGCAACCACATCACTCGTTGTCCAGGGTTCTCGTTCGAGATCGAAGAGGGCAAACTCAGGTGGAAGTTCCTCTACCCCTTTAAGGTACCAGTTCACCCCTTCAACAAACCCCTCTACGAGTATGCGAGTCTCTTCGTCGAGATTCGCCGCAAGAGCTCGCGAAACCGGTTCGATCCCGATAATCCGGAGGGTATAGTCCAGGTCTCGAGCAAAGGGACCAACCATCTCCGAGAGTCGACCAGTGGCAAGCCGTCGCAACAGCTCCATCTGTCCGAGTCGGAGGTGGGCGTGCACGGCGCCGAGGGCCAAAAAGCCATCGCGGTCGTTGTGCGCGTGCACAAATGGAATGGCAAAGTCATTCCAATAGATCTGCACCGGCTGTTCGACCCGAAGCGGTTCATCGGTCGGAAAGGCCGCCAATCGCTGCTCAAAAGAGATCTCCTGCTGCGAAACGTGCAGAGGGGCCTGCAAAATCCCGCAGTGAAACGTTCCAAAGAGGAAGAAAAAAACAGCAAGAATGATACGTAGAGAAGATCTCGTCATGAAGTTGGCATATCATCTCAAGAGACTCTTTCAAAGGGCGGTGGCAAGTAAAACATGTTCGGCGGGATTGACAGTTGCAGAAGAGGGGTGGATTGCGCTCCTTGGAGGCGCTCAGTTCTCCGGCATCTCCGTACAGCTCGTTCCTCGAATCGCCGACCTCACCCCCATGCTCTCTTGGTGCTCGGTCACACTCATCGATATACCGGTCAATAAAGGGACAAGGGCTTACTCAAGATGAATGCGCGCTATCAACGTACTGGTCGATAAACTTCAGTGTATTTTCTACTGCGTAGAGCGGAACGGAGAGGAGATCAGCTTCAACCTCTTTCCGGCTTCCCCCACTGAACAGCCCATGCTGAACGTGAGTAATCATCTGATCTGGACATGAAAGGTTCATCCGAAGCGCTAGTGGCACCTCTTTTTCTGCAACAAAATGCCACAGTGATCGCATCTTTCCGGTCGCGCCGGACTTTACTTCACAAGGAAAAAGTCGTCCCCGATGAGGGAGAATGAAATCAACTTCAGCGGCATGAGACCGTCCCTCTCTCATCCAGTAGTAGAGCCTTGGAGCTTCAGCATGTGATGCAAGCGAAACAAGGTGTTGCGCCACAAACTGTTCCGCAAGTGCTCCTTGAGCCAGCAGCTCTGGAAGCTCTGCTCCTAAAAGGCTGTTTATATCGACATCGAGCATCGAGCTATACAGCCCAATATCCAACAGATAGAGCTTAAAAAGAGCGCTATTTTCTCCTGAAAGTAGTGGAACACCGCTCCCATGCGTGTGGTACACCGGGTGTAAGAACCCAGCAAGGGCGAGAGTCTCCAAAACATCACGAATACGTTGAGAGTGGGTTTGAGCGATATGTGAGAAAACGACCTTTCGCCCCAGATTTTTGGGCAGGTAATCGAGAATTGATTGCACTAAAGAAAACTCTGAAGAGGTCGTATACTTCAGCGCATCATCGCGAAAGGTTTGAAGGAGATTCTTCTGTAAGTATCTCACCTCTTCAAAGCTTCTAGACTCTCGAAAAGTCTGTATTGATTCCGGCATACCTCCGACGTAGTAGTACTGCTTCAAAAGGTCAACACATGCATCATGGCTGGCAGCAAGCCAAGAGTCTTGGAGATCCACTGAAGTCAGGTAGTCCACGAGATCAGGACGATCCATAGCCGCAACAAAATCGAAAAAGGTCATCGGACCGATGAACATAGAGTTCATTCGCCCGACAGGCATTCCAACGCGGTGCTTCCGTAACATGACCTCCAGCAAAGAACCCGCTGCGACCACAGGAATCTCGGGTCGATCCTCATAGAAATAGCGAAGCGCTGCAACCGCTTCAGGTTGCGCCTGTATTTCATCGAAGAACAGCATCGTATCTGGTCCAACAGTGCACTGCTGACTGAGTTCGATCTCTTTAATCACTCGATCGATCTGAAAAGACGTCGAGTTGTTGAGTTCGCGTAATTTCGTAACTTCAAAGTTGACTTCAACAAGGTTACGACCAAGCTCTTCGGCGACCATTCTGGCCAGAGTGGACTTTCCAACCTGTCGAGCTCCACGGAGAACAAGCGGTTTCACCCGCCCATTTCGGAAATAGTCGACGACTCGATAAAAATCCTTTCTTTTCAGATATTTAGACATATACGGTGCATATTTGTTCTAAAAATGGTGCCATTTCTGGAATATTCGTTCCAAAAATGGTGCCATTTTTAGAATATACTCGAGAATCCTCTCTCGTCAAGATGCCTCTCCACCCCTCCGTTTTCACTCGCAATCCGGGAGGAATATGGTTATGTGAATAATGAGGTAAAGGACGGTGTCGAAGAAGCGCATTCTGTGACACAGTCGCCTAATACCGTGCAATTCTCGTAACGAGAGATAAGGACAGAAAGAAAGCGATGATTAAGACTTCAAATCCAGTACTGAGTGAAAAGATGTTTCGCGGCGAATACGCAGCGAGCGGTGATGTGATGACGATTGAAGGGACGGTCAATAAGACCTTCATCTCGGTTATGCTCACCATTGCTGCGGCCTACTGGTCATTTAGCGACCCGAGCTTTTTCGCCCCGTTGATGTGGGTGTTTGCGATCGGTGGGTTCGGAATCGCCATCGCGATCAGCTTCAAGCAGAATTGGGCGCCGTTTCTCACCCCAGTGTACGCCGTTGTCGAAGGCTTTTTTCTCGGGACGCTCTCACTGTTCTATGCCGCGTCGACCTCTTCTCCACAGGGTGGATTTGATGGCGGGCTCGGGCTCGACAGTTCCATCGTGTTCCAGGCGGTCACGCTGACCTTTGGGACCCTGTTTGCACTCCTTGCCGCGTATCGCAGTGGAATGATCAAGGTAACAGAGCAGTTTAAGATGATGATCTTTGCCGCTACCGGCGGTATCGCTATCGTCTATCTTATCTCTCTGGTCGTGAACCTCTTCGGTGGCTCCATCCCCTACATCCACGGTTCTGGAGTGATCGGGATCGGGTTCTCGCTCTTCGTGGTCGGGATTGCGGCGCTGAACCTCGTTGTCGACTTCGACTTTATCGAAAGAGCAGCTAAGAGCCGTTCTGCACCGAAGTACATGGAGTGGTTTGGGGCTTTCGGACTGCTCGTGACCCTCATCTGGCTCTATGTGGAGATTCTCCGACTCCTCTCGAAGATCTACAGCTCACGTGATTAGTGCTGACCGGGTGAACAAGACATATCGCCAGAAGAAGAGCCCCTTCCCCCGGTGGAGGGAGGGGTATGGAATGAAGTTCTTCTGCTTCATCACCGTTCTTTCGGGAGGCCTTTGCCTCTCACTTCCGGAAACCGTCCGTGGAGAAGCGGAGGCATCTCCGCTCTCTTCCTCACGGGCTGGAACTGCTCGGATGGAGTCGCTCACGCTGAGAGGACTTCGACTGGAGAGCATCCGCCGCCGGATGCCCGACAGCCGGGAGATCTCTGCCCAACTGCTCTCCGTCCGGGAAGAACAGGCGTTGTATCAGTGCAGCCGCCCAAGTGAACTTCCTGGAGGATGGGACTTTATCGGCCGGCCCGTTGACCGCACTGAGCACCCCAAGTGCTTTCGATTACTCCAGGAGATCCGTGAGCTCGAACCTCACAGCCTCCTTCACACCTGCATTGCAGGAGGTCGAGAATCTGAAAGCTGCTCAAAATTCTTCCTCAATCAGCAAACGCTGTCATACAGTGAAGCTCAGGAGATTCTTCAGGAACGGCTTGTTATTGCAAACCTTGGGAACAATACGGCTGAAGTTCCATCGCGAAAAGAACAATCATCCCTCCGCACCCTACAGCTCCGGTATACCTCCGAAAAAGATGAAGAGAAGAAAGAGGAGTACCGAGCTCAGCTCCTTCACCAGCAACGGAGGATGGTGCGACTCAGTTGTCGGGAACAACCTCTCGTCTTTTATCGCACCCTCCAATCACTTGGAACCACGGTTGAGCGATTTTCCGACGCAGGAGATCACGAGCTCCGAAACATCAAGCGGATGATTCAGGAATATCAAAAACTCACCGAGCAGAGAGAAGTCGAGAAACCGGCCTCGCCCTTTGGCGCCTCCTCTCACAAAGACTCTCCCGAGGAAGAAAAGAAAGAGGCAAAAGACCCCGCTCAGCAGTATATCCGCATCCGAGCCATCACCCCGTATTGTAAGGCAGAGATCGACCGCCTTCTCACCGTGAATCCCCTTTCAGCCACGGCTCTTTGCCTGCGAGAGGGGGCATTTCATCCAACCTGTATTCAAGCTCAGAAAGAAAGAGAGAAGGAAAAAAGAAAACCGAAAAAGACCACGAGCGGACCGGTGAATTCTGCACCGACAGAATCTTTTACCTTTTAAACAGGAGTAAAACTCGCCCGGCTCACAGCCGCATCTTTACGATAAAGCTTCCAAACTCCTTACCGTTTCGAACCTCGCCAACCTGTTGGTCCTTCGGCGTAATAAGATTCCGCTTTCGCGCCCGCTCCCCCTTGACTCCCTGCATCCAGTCCGCGCCATAGGTGCCAAGCATCACCAAAATCGAGAGAAGAAGTGCCCCGCCAATCAACGCCATCGGCGTCGATCCCCGCTCTGAACGCAGATATCCGTCATCAGCAATATTATCCATCATCACCTCCAGGGGCCACCCTTACAGGAGTTATGAAGGAAAACTGCCCAGAGGTGCCGTAAAACATCCTTCTCCATCAAGTGCCCGCAGCGAACAGCGCCGAAAAGCTGGACGAGGGCAACACAAAACTCCCCCCCCATCAACTCCCTCCACAAGGGAATGTAACCGTCCAGATTTTTGGTGCTGTCGAGGAAGGGTGGGTGGGGACGCGCGGAGGCGTACGTGTGGTACATTGAGCACGGCCCCACCCACCCTGACGATGCTCTCTGCAAAGCTTTCCCTCTGGGAAAGCAACCAGCAGAGAGTCGCGTAGGGCGCCTCAGCGCCCGCAGCGAACAGCGCCAAAAAGCTGGACGGTTACTCGTTGCCCAGCCCGTAGCCACCTTCCCCCGCAAACGCCTCATCAAAAGCCTCATCCTCAGCAAAGGGATCGGCTTCATTTTCCAGAGCAGTGGGCGAATCTTCAATCTGGAGATCATGAATCACCGCAAACCGCCGCTGGGCGTATGCCGATTGAATAAAGAGGTAGTAATCAAGAGACGCTTCTTGGGCCGCATTAATCGCCTCATCGAGATCCGCACGGGTCTGAATCACATCCAACGCCGTCATTCCGAGAGTAATAGCCACCGCGTCGTTGTCGCTACTCGTCTCTGCCGCTATCCACGGTACGGGAGAGAGAAAGTTGTCGACGATCCGGCTAAAACCGTCCCTCATATTCGAGGGGCCAAGAAACGGGATAACCACATACGGGCCAGTTGGGACTCCGTGATGCCCCAGAGCGGTTCCAAAGTCTTCCGAATGTCTCTCCCATCCGAGATGTTTCGCCACATCGATAAGCCCCCCGAGCCCGAGGGTGCTATTGACGAGAAATCTTCCCGTATGCTCAGCCGCCTGTCCGAACTTCAACTGCACGAGATCACTCACGAGGTATCGGGGATAGGCGAGATTTTCAAAAACGTTTCTTACCCCACGCTGCATGGGATCGGGAACAACAGCATCGTAGCCATCCGCAACCGGCTCCAGGAGATAGCGATCCATCTGATT
>JALEGQ010000196.1 GCA_022763385.1 bacterium | reverse complement strand
TTAGGACGAAAGTGTACTACACGTACAGTGAGGTCTAAAAACTCGATCAAAGTTTCAAGATGTGCTGCTATTGTGGGAGCAAAGCAGTCTACGGGCCAATTTTTATGCAACGCTGGGGTAGAGCCCCACAGAGAGACAGAGAAGAAACAGTGGGTAGATAAGGGAGAGGAGAAACACCTCACCCTTATCTGCTCCGATACTGGCGGTGTATACTGAAGGCAACTGAAGTTGCCGGAAGTCTCCCGGAGGGACAACACATACTGCCCGCAAAAACGGGCGAAAGCGATCAGCTTTCGACAACCAATCCGACAATTTGATTGGCGGGCAGTATACACTCCGTATCTCGGAAGAGTGAAAGCGAGTAGCGCTGCTCGCATACGGAGTGTACCGTATAGCCATTCACGTGTCTCCGAGAAGTAGCGTTCACTGTTACTGATCTGAATGGCGTTATCTGCAGTGGAGCCTCCGAAAATCATGAGTTCGAAGACCCTTCAATATTTTTTCTCTTTTTCTCTTCTTCTCCTCCTCATCTTTTCGACCGCCATCACTCGGTTCCCCCTCGATTCTCTCCCTTTTCTTCTCTGTCTTGTACTGCTCATAGTCTATCTCGCTCGACTGCTGAATCGCTACGACCTCACTTTGCCACCGGGAGAACGGTGGGAGCCTTCTATTCGATATGTGCTGCTCGGAATAGGGTGCTATACCGTGGCGAGTCTCCTCTCATTTTTTCTTCATGGAGAGGCGATATTTACTTTTGGTAGGGTCACGGTCTGGGTCTCCGCCTTTCTCATCTATCTCAGCATGAGGGGCGTTCGACGATCTTTTCTCGAACAGTGTAGTTCCCTTGCCGTGTTCGGATACCTGATCTGGATGGTCATGGTGGCGTGGAATGCCCGTCTCGGACAACACCACGGATTCCTTCCTCTGGGCTTTAGTAATGGCAATGTCGTTGCCTTTCAACTCGTAGGTCTCTCCTACCTCGGAGGTTTTCGCTTTTCCTCTTTCAAAAAGCCGTGGATTTATCTCATCGCTCTCGCCTTGTTCTGGCCTTCTCCAGCTATTGGAGGTTTGCTCGTCTTGGGAGTGATAGAGATTCTCTTTCGGCTTCCGGGGAGGTGGAAGAAGGGCGCTGCGATTGGCTGTCTCGGAATAGCCCTCGTTCTTTTTTCTCGTTATCGAGAGCCACGCGCTATTGTCGCACGGCAAGAGATATGGTCTGTCGGCTGGGAGCGCATTCTGGAGCAACCGTTCTTTGGCTCTGGGATCGGGACATTTATTGAAAGCCCCTACCGACCGAATTCCTTCGTTCATACCCACAACATCGTCCTTCAGGTGCTCCTTGAGACCGGAATTGTTGGGCTCCTCTCCTTTCTCTGTTTTGTGGTTGCCATGAGTGCGTTCGTCATGAAGAAGACGGTCGCTGCGCAAAAAATCTGGTTTGCCTTCCTGCTCTGGGGGCTCTTTGATGACCCGTTCATGTGGATCGGCCCGACGGCGATACTTGCGCTTGCCGTAGCAAGCTCAGATTCGAGGAAGGCGCAGCAGTGAAAGATGCGCGAACCTGTACTGGAGCGAATGGCCTCGGTAGCTTCTTTCCGCTCCTATTCCTTGCAGCACATCTCTTCCCCATCCTTTCTTGGGACTGGCGGGGAAGTGATATGGCGTACTGTTATTGGGGGATACTTGCGCTGGCGACTTTTTCTCTCGTGAGCGGAAGTTATCGTTACACTCTTCCCACCATTGCACTTCTTTTTCTTGGGAGCACGGTGGTGAGTCTCCCTGAGGTTCCCAATCACCGTCTCCTCCTGTCGTTTTTTGATGGTGCTGTTCTGCTCTCTTTCGTTGGAAGGCGGGAGTCCCTTGGAGTTCTCTCTTCTCGCATCCGCCTCATGACCTCGGCAACGTACTTCTTCGCTACGGTGGCGAAACTCAATACGGAGTTCTTCTCGGAGCAGAGCTGCGCGCTTGTCTTTCATACTCACATACGTGATTTCGTACCGGTTATTCCGGAACTTTCGGCCAGGTTTCTCGCTTTTGGTGGAGTAGTCACTGAGTTTCTTCTCTGTGTACTACTTCTTTTTTCGCGCCGAGGAGCGGTAGTTACGGGAGCCTTGGTCGGTATCGTCTTTCATACCTTTCTCGCTCTCGATCCGGTGATGCGGTTCTACAATTTTTCGTCAGTGATGATTTTTGCCCTGGTAGTAGCTGCCCTTCCTTTTCTCTCTGCTGCAGGTGAAGGAAGGCAAAAGCGTAGAGCGCTTTTCCCCCTTCGTATCCTTCTCTTGCTCGCGCTCTGTTTTGGGGTAGGGACGATTCTCTTTATGGATATGGCGTATACGGGCTTTCTTCTCCTCTCACGCCTCTTTGTGATCTACGGTCTCCTTCTCTTCTTGTTGGTGTGTTTCGGGGTAAGGAGAGCTTGCCAGCGGAAAGAGAGTGAAGAGAGTCCTGGGGTGGACGGCACACCTGGCTTGAAGACGGGGGCGTTTCTCACCCTTCTCATCATCATGGGGTTTTCTCCGTATCTCGGGCTGAAGGACCGAACGAGTTTTCAGATGTACAGTAACCTCCGTTTACGAGAAGACGGCGGAAATCATTTGCTCTTTGGTCGTTCATTAAATCTCCTCGGTGTCCTCTCCGAGCAGGTCCGCCTTGAGGACCGGGGAGAAGAGGTGGTATTGCCGTACTATGAGTTCTACCGTCAAGAAGATCAGGGGAGTGTTCCTGCTGGTCAGCGCTTTATGGTGTTGAAGTCAGCGCTCCTTTTAGAGGGAGAAGAGTATGCGACGACGAATGATTCGCTCGTCGTGAAGCATCTGAAGAGTGGAAAGGAACAACGACTTCCGACCCCTCCGTACTGGATTCTTCACCGGCTTATTCATTTTTCTCCTCTTGAGCACCCCGATCGTTCGTGTGTGTGGTAGTTCGTTAGGCCTTCCCCAGCCGTTTCCCCCACGGAGTTCTCTTCCGTGCGAGTTGTCGAGGTGTCCCTGAAAAGATCACCTTGCCTCCAGCTTCGCCTGGCCCGGGCCCAAGTTCGATAACGTAGTCGCTTTGCTCTATGACATCTCGATCGTGTTCGATGACGAGAACCGTATTTTCAAGGGCGGTGAGAGAGTGGAGGACCTTGAGGAGCCTAGCGACATCGCTTCGGTGGAGGCCGATGGTGGGCTCATCGAGAACATACAAGGTCTTTCCTCGCTGCGGTTTGGCGAGTTCGGTGACGAGCTTCATCCGTTGAGACTCCCCTCCGGAGAGGGTCGTCGAGCTCTGACCGAGGGCCAGATATCCCAGTCCGAGTTCGCACGTGGTGTGGACGATTCTGTGGATCTTCTGGTGGGCAGAGAAGACCTCCTTGGCCTCTTCAAAGGTCATCCGGAGGACATCAGCGATCGTATGTCCTTGATAGTGGATGGAGAGCGCCTCATCGCCGTACCGTTCGCCACGACAGTGATCACAGGTGACGTGTGCCTCTGAGAGAAAGCTCATCTCGAGCTGCGTGCGGCCAAGTCCTCGACACTCCGGGCATCGGCCCTTCCCCGAGTTGTAAGAGAAGAAGCTCTGCGTCCACCCCCGTGCCTTTGCCTCAACCGTGGAGGCAAAGAGCTTGCGGATCTCGTCAAAGATTTTCAGATATGAGGCAGGAGTAGAGCGAGAATTTTTTCCGATCGGGCTCTGATCAATCACGAGAACCCGCTCAAACTCCTCGGGAAGAGTGAGCGCCGCACATTCGTTTTCGGCGGTGAGCTGACCTTCCTCGCACGCTTCCATCACGAGGGGAAGGAGCGCTTCGTGTACCAGTGAGCTCTTCCCCGCCCCGGAAACTCCCGCTATCGTGACGAACTGCTCGGTGGGGATCTCGGTATTGAGGCTTCGGATGTTGTTGAGCGCAGAGACGGCAAGGGTCATCATCTCACCTTTCTTCTTCGGTCGGGAGGAGTACGTCGACGGTTCTGTAAAGCTCTCTTCTCTTTCTTTGTACTCTGCTATCGGTCCGTTAAAGGTGATTTCGCCGCCCTTTCTTCCCCCCTCTGGCCCGATCTCGAGAACGTGTTCGCTGTGAAGAATCGTCTCTTCGTCGTGCTCAATGAGGAGTACGGTATTTTCACGATCCTTGAGTGCCGTAAACTCTTGGAGGATCTGTTCGTTGTCATCGGGATGGAGGCCGGCGCTTGGCTCGTCGAAGATGTACAGTGCTCCGTTGAGCGGTGTTCCGAGAGCTGCGGCAAGCCGTAGCCGCTGAAGTTCGCCACTTGAGAGGGTCTCACACGAGCGAGAGAGGGGAAGGTAGTCCAGGCCAACCCGTTGGAGGACCTGAAGCCGTGCAGTGATCTCCTGGAGAATTGGAGCGGTGATGACCGCGAGTCGATCGCTCCACGGGATATCGTGGAGGAATGTTTCTATCTCAGGGGCGGTAAGATCGCACAGCTCCGCAATGTTCTTTTCCTTCAGGCGAACGCTCTGACCGGCGGGCCTTATTCGTGATCCGTTACATGATGAGCACCGTTGTAGACCGTGTTGACGGTGTTCTCGCCACCCCAGGCCATCACACCTTTCACACCGGCCACGACGAGAGTGAAACGAGAGATCCTCTGGATCCGGTCGAAAAAATCCCCGCAAGCAGGTTGGGCAGGCTCGCTCACGGCTGTAGATTCGCTCTCCGGAGGGTGAGTGAATCACGACCGTTCCACCACTGATGGCAAAGACTTCTTCGATCGCGCTTTCAACGAGTTCAAACGGAACTCGAGAGGGGATAATGGTCGCCCAAACATAGTCGATATCGTGTTGTTTGTTCCGCTCAAGGCCATCAAGAAGGCTTCCCGTCGGGAGGAACACCCCATCAACCCGCACTTCATGAATCTCGCTCTTGAGCGCCCTTCGAAACACCTCCTTGTGGCTTCCCTTTCGCCCTTTAATGATGGGGGCGAGGAGCTTTACGGTCTCGTCCGGGTCGGATCTCAGGGACGAAGCAATATCTTGAGCTGAAAGTGCCTCTACCCGTTGTGTCGGATGGTCTGGGCAGTACTGCGTTCCGGCCTTTGAGTAGAGCAATCGGAGAAAGTTGTACACCTCCGACATCGTTCCGAGGGTAGAACGTTTTCCTGGCTGAAAGGTATGTTGATAAACACACACCGTCGGTCGGATGTTTTGGACCTCTTCGATGTCCGGCTTGCTGAGTTCTCGTATGAACTGCCGTGCATACGGTGAGAGGCAATCAAGATACCGTCGTTGACCTTCAGCATAGATGATATCCTTTGCAACGGTAGATTTCCCCGAACCAGAGACACCAGTAACGGCGATCACCGAGTTGTGAGGAAGTTCAACGGTAACATCTTTTAAATTATGCTCTCGGGCACCGATTACCCGGAGCGGGGTGTCCTCAATCTTCTTCGGGGCTGTGGTCGATGGTGAGGCAGTATCACTCCGCCCACGGCCTCTCTGTTTTTTTTGCGAAGCAGCTACGTATTCGGCGAGGTATCGAGCGGTGTATGAGGAGTGAGTGTCGTTCGGAGCACGGGTTTTCTTCTGGTGTTCTAAAAAATCATTCGGGGTTCCCTGAAGGATAAGTTCTCCACCACCAGCACCCCCTTCGGGGCCGAGATCGATCAGGTAGTCAGAGCCGAGCAGAAATTCCTGATTGTGTTCAATGGCAAGCACCGTATGCCCCTGGACCGTGAGCTGTCGGAAGAGCTCGATAAGATTTCGGACATCATGGAGATGCAGACCCGTCGTTGGTTCATCGAAGAGGAGTAGAGAGTGGGAGTGCCGCTCTGCCCGTTCGAGGAATGGAATAAGCTTTAACCGCTGGGCCTCTCCACCCGAGAGCTCACTCAACGAGTGGCCAAGTCGGAGGTGCCCGAGGCCGAGTTGGGTGAGATAGTTCGCTACTCCGGCGATGTTTCGGTGATGTTCGAGCAGGTTTGGAAGGTCTGCGACCGTGCACTCCAGCCACTCGGCAACATTTCGGCCCTCGTATGAAACTTCGAGTACCTTCTGTTGAAAACGTTTCCCGAGGCAATCTTCGCACTGCACATAGACATCGCTCAAAAACTGCATGTCTTCTTTGAGATAGCCAGCACCTTTACACACAGGGCACCGTCCTCCCTCCACATTGAAGGAGAAGGAAGACTTAGTGAGCGATCTCTTTTCAGCTTCATCTGTCTCTGCCAGGGCGGTGCGAAAGGTATCCCAGATACCGGTATAGGTCGCAATATTAGCGCGGGGGCTCTTGGTCAGTCCGCTTTGGTCGATTAAAAGGGTTTGAGAAAAATGTTCAAAGCCATCGACGTGCTCGCATGTTCCGCGCTGTTCAAAACTCTTCCACGCAGGAAGGATCACTTCGGTCAGAAGGGTACTTTTGCCCGAACCGGATACGCCGGTAACAGTGGTAAAGAGTCCGACCGGAATCTGTACTGAGAGATTTTTTAGGTTTCGGGCCGTAGCTCCTCTGATGGAAAGATGTTTTTTCTGTTTCTTGGGGAGTTTTCGAGGGATCGGAATCTTCTCCCGTTCAACGATGCCAGGCCATGCTTCCTGACGATCATTGAACACCACCTCTCCACCGGCGCTTCCTGCTGCGGGTCCAAGTTCTACCACCCGGTCAGCAGCTTCGATGCAATCCGTGTCGTGCTCCACCACCAACACCGAATTCCCCTTGGACTGAAGCGTTCTCATGGAAGAGATTAACCGCTCCGTATCACGAGGGTGGAGCCCAACTGAGGGTTCATCGAGAACAAAGTGAGTTGAGACGAGTTCGCTCCCGAGGGCCGTGGTGAGATTTACCCGTTGGGTCTCTCCTCCCGAAAGGGTTCGTGAGGGTCTTCCGAGGGTCATGTACGGTAAGCCGAGATCAAGAAGATATCGAACTCGAGCACGGAGTCGCTCAAGGACCTCCTGAATATCACGAGAAGTACTAATTCCAGTGGCGAGAGAACGTTGGACGGTATCGAGCCATCCGAGTAGTTCCGCGATAGGAGTTTCCCAGATCTGCGGTAACGAGGAGCCACCGAGGTGAAAACAGAGTGCTTCTGGTCGAAGACGTCCCCCATGGCAGGCAGGACAGAGAAACTGAGAGCGGTAGCGGGAAAGGAGTACACGGACGTGCATTCGGTGACGTTTCTGTTCGAGTCGGCGAAACCACGGGAACACACCGGTGTATCCACGCTCTTTCACCGAGAGAATCTTCTTTCGATCTTCTTCTGAGAGATTCTCCCACGGAGAGGACGTCGAGATCCCTTCCTTTTCAGAGAAGAGCAGCAACTTCTTCTGCAGTGAAGAATCAGACGAACTCTCCCAAGGCAGAATGGCGCCCGCTTCAAGAGAGAGCGCGCTATTCGGAACTACCTTCTCGAGATCAATCTCCAGTACATGTCCAAAACCAGTACAGGTCGGACACGCCCCGACATTGCTATTGGGATCAAAGAGAGGAGCTCTGCGAGCGGGGATCTTGAAGGGGAGGGGATCCTGAGAGTAAGCGAATGTTTGATACCGCTGCGAAAATCGAGCCTTCCCATCAAAAATTCGAGGAAAAGAAGATGGCGGAGGATCTTCCGGAAAAAGGAGGACTGCTTCTCCGCGTGAGAGCTCGTATGCCTGGGTGAGGTGTTCCAGGAGCTCCTTTCGACGAATCTTTCCGCTCTTTATACGGGTCAGGACGAGGAGTAGCTCTTCAGGAAGGCGTTTCGGAGAATCAATCTCCTGCAGTTTTTGGACACTCCGTGATTCTTCATCAAAGAAGCGGCTGAATCCGAGCAGGGAGAGCCGATCCAGCTCCTGTTGACGCCCCTTCACCGTCTTTGGAAGGGGGAGGGGCGCGGCGATCAGGACGGTGTGTGGAGTACCATCGTCACCTTCGAGCTCCTTCTCCCAAGCGAGGAGGTGTTCCACGATATCGGCGGGAGAGAAAGAGACGAGCTTTTCTCCGGTGATCGGAGAAACCGGCTCTGAAAGATTCGCCCAGAGGATCTTCAGGAGGTCGTTGACGTTGGTCATCGAGCCCACCGTTGAACGAGAGCTCACCACCCGGGTCTTCTGCTGGATAGCAATGGCCGGTCGGACATTCTCAACCGCCACTACCGAAGGCTTCTTGAGGCGATCGAGGAACTGTCGAGTGTAGGCCGAGAAGGTCTCAATATATCGCCGTTGGCCCTCGGCATAGACCGTCGAAAAGGCGAGCGAGGACTTCCCCGACCCAGAGAGCCCCGTAACCACTGTCAGCTCATCGTGATCAAGCTCCAGCGAGACCTCTTTCAGATTGTTCTCTGAAGCCCCCGTAATCCGGAGCGGTAACCGCTTCTCCTGCATTCCCTCGTCCCCCCACGCTCAGCGGAGGGGGAGTATAGCCCGAAGCCAACAAGACCCCAAGAGCCCCCGCCAGATCGCGGGAATGTACGGATCCGCCCGTAACCCCTTGAAATCACGTTCACCAAAACAGACGGGTGTCAGACACCCCTAAGGTTTTTGAGCCGGACGAGTGTCAGACACCCATGATGTTTCAATCGTAGCGTTGGCCGGGATTCGGGATCTCGTATTCCTTGACCTCTCCGGAGGCGAGTCGGACTTCTACGGTGATATTTTCGGGGTAGTCCTCTCCGGCTCGGTTGAAGCGGAAGTGCTCCCGGTTGCCGTTGGCAACGCCGGTGCTCCGTCCTTCTTCGATGATGTTGCCGTTCTCATCTTTGAGGAGGAGGTGGTCGATCTCGCCGGTCATGATCTGTGGCAGGAGGATGACGAGCTTTCCATCACTTTCGGATTCGGGCTTGAAGACGAATTCGTCAGCGCCATCAACCGAGGTGCCTTCGGGGGTTACGAGGTCAGCGTCCTCCTCCATCATCTCCGAGAGCAGGTCATCACTTTCTCCATCGTATTCGGGAGGAAGTTCCCCGTTGGTAAGGGCTTCAATGGCAACTCGGGCAGAGAGGAGTGCGGATTCAAGGTCTGCTACCGCGATAGAGTCATCCCCGGCGCCTCCACGGCCATCATAGAGCGCGTCGTGATTATCATCGAGTTGAGCAGCCATAAATGACTGGTTATAGATCTCTTCGCGTTGAGTGGCAGTGATATGACCCACGCTCACCATGTCCTGGAGTGCTCTATTTGCTGCCTTTTCGACGTTGATATAGCCATCACCTCTGGTGAGCTCCTCTTTGTGCTGCTCAAATCTCATGTTGAAATCTTCTGCAACGGAGGCACTGGCGGTCGCTCCGAGTCGCTCTTCGATGACGGCGGCAAATAGTTCCTCTTCGTTGACCTGTGAACCACCAGAAGAGGAAAGGAGTGCCCGAAGTTGAGAATCAAAAGCAGTAGCAGGAGCGGTGTCTCCTTCTGGGTTCGTGCCTTCAGCGGTTTGTAAGGCAGCAGAATGTGCGGCGGTAAGGTCTTGAGATGACCGGGTATTTACGGGAATAGTCATGTGCTTCGCTCCTTTCCTCTGTTGCGATGTTCTCTGCTCTCCGTCCGTTGAGAGCGGTTCGTACGGAGAAGAGGGGAGCAGGTAGCATGCCAGCCTCAGAGCGTTTCGCTTCTGAGGCGGAGCGCGAAGCAGTTCTCGCTCTTTTCAGTGATCCGGAATGAGAGCGCGCCGCCCATCTGTCGCATCCGTTTTCGAGCAAGCGAGAGAGAAAAGGGTGAGCTGCTTCCACTTCCGTACGGGGAGCTTGCGGAGCGATTGTTTGCTGAGGAGAAGATTCGTTCGGCCAAGGGGAGGGGAAGCGGCGGGCAGGAATCGCGATAGAGAAGGGTGAGTTCGCCTCTTGAGGTTCCTCCCGGAAGTGTTTGACTTTTCTGGTCAACCTCTAGGTGAAGGATCAGTGGCACTTCCTCCTGGTCGTGCTCTTCTTCACCCTCCTCAGGGGTGGGAAGGAGGGATGACGAGTAGCGAACAAGCGTCTCGAGCACCTCTTGAAGCTCTTCTCTATCTCCAATTACGAGCAGCTCTTCCCCGATCTCTTCACAGAGAACGGTGACCCCACAGGAATGCTGCTCCTCTCGAAACTCGGTGAGCACCTCTCGAAGAGAAAACTTTCTTAGCTCTCCCTTGCTCCGAGTTGCCTTTCCAAACTCAGTCAAACCTCGGGCAAGTTCGTCAAGCCTGTTCCCTGAGCGGTGAATGGCGCCATTCGCCTCCTCCCGAGAGATCCCTCGTCCCTCAAATTGGAGCATCCCCTTCAGCGTGAATACCTCATTTTGAATCTCTTCGGCTGCAATAGAGGTAATCTCCTGGAGATCTTGGGTGCGTTCCTTGAGCTGTTCTTCGAACCGAACCGCGCGAGTGACATCCAGCATGATGGTAAGAGATGACAGCATCTCACCGGCATCATCAAAGAGCGGATCTGTCCGAGATTCAATCCACATCTCAAATCCAGAGTGGTGATAGTAGCGGTGGCGCGCCTGAAAACTTTCGCCGAGTTGGGCGAGAGCGAGTGAGCGTTGTAATGAATCTCGGTCTTCTGGATGAACCGCCTCGAGGAAAAAATCACCTGGAGAATCATAGAGCGTGCGCAGGGGGTGACCAAGAAGCACCTCAGTAAAGGGGCTGCAATATCGAATCAGTCCATCACGATCCCGAATCACAAGGGCGGCAGCGAGGTTCTCAACGAGGACTTGGTGCCTCTGGAGCAAAAGCCCTTCCGGTGGCTCCTGTTGATCTGCACCTTTCCGATTCAGGAGGGAGCGGAAGGGGGTAGTCAGATCGCGATATTGTTTTCTCAGAGCGGTTAGGAGAGGCATCGGTACACCCTACTGTGCTCTTCCCTACATTTGAAGATGTTCTTTTTCTTCACGGAACTGACCCTCTACGGTTTTTATAAACTCTTGTGCGGTATCACCCTCCATTCCAAAGTGCCCCAGATACTCAAGAGCCTTTAATGCGCTGTTGTTCTGAAGTGGTTCTAGTCCTGTTGGAAACCCGATGCGGAGCCGATGTGCGATCAAGTCGGCGGTGCGAACGATGAAGGGGAGGGAAGTGGTTTCAAGATCGTCTGCGGTAAGGTGATGGAGCCTGATCGCGGCGCAGAGGTCCGGAGAGAAGTTCCACTGTTCCGCCAGATAGTGCCCTACCTCCGTATGATTGAACGGATAGCACTCTTCTTCCTCTGTGCAAAAGCACCCACTCTTTCCTGCTCGTGAGAGGATCTCTCCGTACTGCTCCTGATCCATGGTGAGGAGGAGCAATTTTCCGATATCGTGGAGGAGGCCAGCAAGAAAGGCGATCTTTTCTTTTTCAGGGGCTTTTCGGGCAGCGATCTCACGACTGAAGATCGCCACGGCGATGTTATGTTCCCACAGTTGATCGCGGAGGTGGTGAGAGCTCGGGAAAAGCGCCTTTAGAGAGCTTGAGCTCAAGATATTTCTGAGTTCTTCGGTCCCGATCGTCGCCACCGCTTCAACGACACTCTCACTCCCTGAACCGCGGTCGAAGTAAACACTATTTGCTATTTTAATGATGCGGGCCGCGAGACCCTCATCTCCTTCAATGGCGTCGACAAAATCAGAAGCCTCAGAACTTGGATTCGTGACAACGGTGAATACCCGCTGCGCTGACTGAGGAAGGGTTGGGATGGAGGTCGCTCCGAGAGAATGAAGCAAGGTCTGCTTAAATCCATAGGGGAGAGAAGGAGCTTCGGTTGTTTTCCGCTGATCTCGTTTTCCGAACAGTTTTTTCCACATAAGAGAGGGTTCTCAATGACAATTTCGCGCTCGATGACCTTCAGATTGTGGACATAAATCGTTTCTGACGTCTATTCTCTTTACGGATGAGCCAACGTTTGAGAGGGTCCTCCGTTCGTGGTGAGTTTTTAGGGGTGTCCAGCTGTGAGTTCTACCAATTCATTGAAAGAGGGGAAGGGAATCCGAGAAGAGGCACCCGAGGGGAGATCTTCGTCTCACCTCTCTTTCCTTAACCGAGCGCTCTCGTCGCCCTCGGTTCTCTCTGGCTGCTGTGCGATCGGCTTTCTTGTCTATCTCCTCTTTTTCCTGAAGAGTCTCCCACTGTGGTTTCACCCCGGATGGACGACGGATGATGCGCTTCAGCAGTGGTTTCCGCTGTATGAGGTGCTCGTTCCCGGAGTATTTGAGGGAGACCTGATCTACGAGACGATGCTCGGTTACCTGGCACCGCTGCATTATGCGGTCTGTGCGGTGGCGACCCTCCTGACCCAAGACCTCATTATGGCCTCTCATTGGGTCATGTTGGTACAGCTCCTCCTCACGAGCTTTTTTCTCTTTTTCGGAGTGCGATATGTCGCGGGGACTCCGACGGCCTTTTTCAGCCTTTTCTGGTTTCTGCACACGAGGCAGATCGTCCAGCGGCTCACCGCCGGACTTCCACGTGGATGGTCAGCAGTTGTTATCACCGGATTCTTCTATTTCGCTTTTCGTCGAAACCACCTTGGGGTGCTCGTGGTCCTCTTTGCGGGATGCCTCACCCACCCTCCAACGACACTCGTATGTGCTGGAGCCTATGGGGTGTGGCTTCTGTGGCACGCGCTGATCGCCAAGACCCCTGGTTTTCGCGGTGCCCTTGTGCTCCTTATTGCGCTCTCTCCGCTCTATGCGGTGATGACCTACAAGGTCGTTGAGCGGCCAGATTCGATCGGACAGATGGTGAGCTATGAGGAAGCACAGGCCTCTCCGCAGTTCCAGTTTCCAGATGGACGCTTTCCCTTCCTCCCGCACCCAGAGATCTCTGAGGAGTGGAAGACCTTTGCGTTCCAGGCTTTTACCGGTCGTTTTTATAAACCAGCAAAGTTTTTTCGTCGTTACATCCGAGAGATCGTGTTGCTGTCGTTTTTTGCTCTTCTTTTGGTCGCCTGGCGACGACGAGTGCTCCCATTTCCCGGAGTCTTATTCGCCTTCTTGGTGAGCGTGACGGCGGTGTATCTCCTCTCACGACCGCTCGCTTTTAAGCTCTATGTTCCAAACCGGCACCTCCAGTTTCCGCTTGCCTTTTTCTGGATCACTGCTTTCCCGCTGCTGGTATGGAGCACTTTTTCGCAGAAGAGCGCTGAAGGAACTCCACTTCGGGGTGGTTCCCTCCGGACATCTTGGAGACCACTGCTCGGTTTCGTGCTTCTTGGATCCCTTATCTGGGCTGGTTCAAGTCACGGGCTCATCGGTTCAGCGAACTTTAACTATTCCAGCACGAAGAAGGGGAGGCTGTTCCTCTGGGCAGAGGAACAGAGTGAGCAAGATGCGATCTTTGCTGGAGAGCCACGATTAATTGATGGGATGATGTTGTTCGGGAAGCGGCGAGCGTTTGCCACGAATGAGACGTATCATCCGTTTTACCCAGGGTATCGGAAAGAGATTGAACGGCGTCTCGCGATAACGTTTCGAGCACACTATGCCACCTCGCTTACGGATCTCTATGAGATCTTGAGCGCCGAAGGGATCGACTATTTCGTCTTTGATCGACGAAAGTTCTATCCGTCAGCCTTGAAGGAGGTGAGCTTCTATCCTCCCCTCGACGAACTCGTAGAGGGGCTCGCCTCTTTTTCGCCAGATTCGTACGCCTATAAACAACTACCGAGAGAGGTCGATAGGGAAGCCTTTCCCCCTCTCGTTTTTCGCGATGAATATTCTGCCATCGTGGATGTTGCGGCACTCGGTACCTGGTTGAACAATACTGAGGAGAGAGCTGGGGATCGCTATAGTGGGCAGTATGCTTCAGGGGAAGATTTAGATGAGGAATGAACCGCCGTCGAAAAGTGCCAATCGTGAATGTTACCGACGTTTTTTTCTCACCGTTTGCATCGCTGTTTTCTCGACCCTCGTCGGTCTTTCCCTCGGCTATCCGACCACCCTTACTCCGGAAAAAGATTACGGAGTTTTTCGTGGGATCGCTCGAGACGGTTGGATTGAGAACGGGGCAGAGATTGTATTGCCACGACTTGCTAGTCGAGGAAATCGAGTTGACCTCGCGGTAAAAGGATGGAGGCCCGGTGGGCAGCCTCCAGCTGAGCTCGTCTTTTCCCTCTGTGGAAAAGAGGTTCATCGAGCGACCGTCGCAGAGGATCAGTCCATACGGGTGTATCTCACCGGCACCTGCCAACCGCGGCGGCTGGAGATTGCCGTGTTGAATCCATTCCTCGGCGGACCGACAGACCCCCGGGAACTTGGAGTTCAACTTGAGTCGCTGACCCTCTCCTCGAAGTTGGGAGTTCCAGTGGTAGCACCGGAGCCAGTATTCTTCCTCACTGCCTTTTCGCTCATCGCCCTCGGAATTCTTGCGCTTCTCCTTCCCGCAGCATCACAGCTTCCCGTGTGCCTATTCGCAGGGGCGGTCTCTGCCTGGCTTATCGCCACGACCCATATCTCGCCGATCTCTCGTCTCTTTCCGCTCTGGATGGTGTGGTGCACGGCACTACTTGGGGTGCTCCTCGCGCAACGTGCGGAAGAAGGTCCGAGTAAGGGCAAGAGAGATACGCCCATCTTGAAGAGTGTGGAGTTCGTCCTCTTTCTCGGAGTGCTGTGCGTTGCTGGCTACCTCCGTTTCAGTGATCTCTCTTTCGGACTCCCGATGAACTATCACCCCGATGAGGTTCCGAAGGTAAACGCGATTATGCGGATGTACGCTTCGGATACTCTGAATCCGCAGTATTTCCTTCACCCCACACTCCTCCTCTACTGCACCTATGGGATGAATATGCTCTTTCATCTCGTGGGAGGAGCCACAGGTGAGTTTCAGAATTCACTGGTGCTCGCTGGAAGAACAGTCAGCGCCCTTGCGGGAACACTCTCTGTTGGTTTGGTGTATCTGATCGGAAAGAAACTCTTCTCTTCGCGAGCTGGTCTCGTCGCTGCTGCTCTCTTGGCGGTATTTCCCCTGCACACTACGTGTAGCCGCTACCTGAAAGAGGATTCTCTGCTCACCTTCTTCGTCCTCCTCTCATTCCTTATGATCGTCTTCGCCTTTCGTGGAAAGAAGCCGGTCTGGCTCCTCGCAGCGGGAGTCTTTGCCGGATGTTCTGCTTCCGTCAAGTACTCTGGTCTCCTCTCGGTAGGAATCCCGGTGCTCGGAGCGCTCTGTCTCGAAGAGCGGTGGATCCCCTGCAAGCGAAGTACGTGGGGATTCCTGATCCTAGGGGTAGTTGCGGTCCCTCTTTTTGCTCTTCTCTGTTCTCCGTACATCGTGCTCGACAATGCTCGTTTCGTGAAGGACTTTACCTCAGAACAGAACCATATGGCGCACGGGCACTACTTTGCGATCACCCCGTGGGCGCAGTATTGGACCTATCATATCGATCGCAGCTTCTATAACGGAGTGACCTCACCACCGTTCTTCGTTACTTTTCTCGCACTTGGATTTCTTGCTTGGAAGAGAAAACTCTCTGGGCTCATGGTTCTGGCGTTGATGGCCGCCTTCTACTTCCCCGCGGAATACGTGAAGGCCAAGCCTGCTCCCCAGCCAGAGCGGTATATCCTACCGTGCCTTCCCTTTGCGGCACTTGCGATCAGTGGATTTTTATCGGCGATGATCAAGAGATCTTCGCTCTTCTGGGTGGCGTCCCTTGTCCTCCTCCTGGCTCCGGCCGAGAGAGCCTTCCGGCTTCATCAAGATATCGTCCCGGATACCCGTCTACAGCTCGCGCAGTGGATGGATGAGCATCTTCCAGATCAAGCGCGGATCTACGTCGATCACAAGCGGTACTCTCCCGAACTCTCCGAAGAGCGCTTTATCGTGACGTATGCTCCACGGGGAGCTGCCCACCGAGACCTCGATCTCCAACTCCTCGCCGAGCAAGGCCACGAGTATCTGATCCTCTCAAGCCTCTGGTACGACCGCTATTTCTCACAACCCCGTACGGATCAAGCAGTCAAGCAGAAGATCGCAAAGGTCTTCCGAGAGGGAGAAGTCGTCCGCTCATTTGAAGCCCCGAGCGGAACCTACGGGTTTCACAATCCAAAACTGACCCTCTTTCGGCTTTCTGGGCAGTGACCAAAATTTTTCGCTTTGCATTTTTATTCGGGTGCGGTAGTAATGCGGAGGCTATCGCTAAAAGGAGTTCTCCATGATGTTCAGTAAGTCTGTCCGAAATGTCGCAACCATTGCAGCTCTTTCTTCCGCTAGTTTTTCTTGTGGGAGGGATGAAGTCGCAGAGGCTGGGGCCGCGGAGCACGGACTCGTGCAAGCGGAGTCTCGCCGCGAGTCGGACGTTGAAGGAAGGGTGAACAACGCGGTGGAAGCCTTGCTCAGAGAAAGAGGACGGCTAGCGGAAACGGTCCCCTCTCCTCTAGTGATTGATAGCAAGGATCCGGGAGTATCGGAGTTAGAAAGTGATCAGCGTTACCATACCCGGAAAAGCGCCCTAGCAGAATTGGAGCTGGCGGTTCAGGAGCAGGGGCGCCCCTACCGGGAAGATCTGCTCGATCCGGTGCTTACGCTTATCGATCTCAGCATCGATGAGGGATTGGAGCGGTCTCGAAGAATCTCCAAAAGGAATGATGCAAGATCTTCTTCGTCATCTGGTGAGCCGGATCACACGGCCGTCACCCAGGAAGCGGCTTTTGAGTTGGCTCTTTACGTCGAGCTGCAAGAGTGTTTTTCCACCCTGCACCGGCGCATTCAGCAAGATGCTGAAGCCGTGAGTAGGGGTGAGATATTGGACGAGTCGAGACAGATTCGGCGAAGCTTCGCGGAGTTGGAGGCCCAAACAGTGAGGCTGCAAGCTGGTCCGAGAGTAGGAGGCGCCTTTGATAGATCGCCTGCCTTCGGTATCGAGTCCCGTAGTCAGAGGAAGTTACGTTTTCTTCCACCTTACCAGACGCTACTGGCAGAGAGATTGCACAAAGCATGGGAGGAAGCGAGTCAAACACCTCCTTCGGGGAGCACCCCCGAGGAACAGCGAGAACAGCACCACTCACGCGACATCGCCAATCAATTGATAAGAATCTTGGGGCGCTTGTAAAATTCGTCCCTGGGATGACTTTCCCCTTTTATTGAACCAAGCCCCAGAAAACTCGATTTTTCGGAATAGTAATTGTCGGAGATGGGGCGTCGGGTGCTCTCTAAAAAAAGCTCTGCTGCCGCGGGTCTCCTCGATAGGGTCGTTTTTTGGGAGTTGGCCGTTGAGAGATATCGCGAAGGAAGCCTTCGAGGCGGTTGAGTTCAGAGGAGAGTTCCTTGCATGCGGTCTGTAAGACCACTTGTTCCTGCTTTTTACGTTGGTGCCGTTCT
>JALEGQ010000195.1 GCA_022763385.1 bacterium | reverse complement strand
GCTCGTCATTCACATCGAGCTTTCCGGCAGCAACAACTGGAGCATCAGACTCAAGGAGAGACGCAATCGTCTGATACGTATCCGGCCAGACGAGCGCATCAAGCGATCCACTGGCATCCTCAAAGAGAAACGAGGCGTAGCGATCTCCCTTCTTCGTGTTCTTAAGCCGGAGCGCCGAGATTATCCCGCCAACCTTTACCTGAGAACTCCCCTTCTGCTCCTTTAGCTTTGCAATCGGACGAATGCCGATACTCGTCAGGAGTTCAGAGTACTTCTCGAGCGGGTGACCAGAGATGTAGAAACCAAGAGCCTCTCGTTCGTAGCCAAGGCGAGTATTGGTCGGCCATTCGGGAAAACTCTGCACTCGCCTACCGATCGAGGTATCCTCCGTACCGGTCCCAAAAAGTCCGATCTGATTTGTGTCTCGCTCTTTCTGCATTAATTGGCCGGCACGGACAACATCATCTAACCGCTCAAAGAGGGAGCGTCTATTCTCCCCGCAGGAGTCAAAAGCACCACACTTCACAAAGCTCTCGAGCACTCTTCGATTAATAGTTTTCAGATCGACCCGCTCAACAAAATCTTCCAGTGAGGCGAAGGGCCCATCCTGTTCTCGCACCGAAACAACTGCTTCCACGGCTTTCTCGCCGACCCCTTTCACCGCCGAAAGTCCATACCGGATCGCCCCATCGGAAACGGAGAAACTTGAAAAACTCGAGTTCACATCCGGGGGAAGCACCTCTACCTTCTGCTTACGACATTCGTTGAGGTTCTTCAGCGTCTTATCACTGTCATCCATCTCAAGGGTCATAAGAGCCGCCATAAACTCGACGGGGTAGTGTGCCTTGAGATAGGCGGTCTGAAACGAGATAAGCGCGTAGGCGGCAGAGTGACTTCTATTGAAACCGTAACGGGCAAAGGTCTCCATCTGGTCAAAGATCTCAGAGGCGGCACCCTTCTCAATCTTCTTCGCGAGCGCTCCTTCCATAAAGCGAGTTCGCTGTTTCGCCATCTCTTCTGGGATCTTCTTTCCCATCGCGCGCCGGAGAAGATCGGCTTCTGCGAGGGAGTATCCTGCGAGCTCTCGCGCGAGCTGCATAATCTGCTCCTGGTAGAGGATAATTCCGTAGGTATCGGAGAGGATTTCGGACATGAGGGGATGGAGGTATTCGGTCTCCTCCCGTCCGTTCTTCCGCTCGATATAGTGTTCTGCCATTCCGGAATCCAGGGGACCAGGCCGATAGAGCGCAAGGATCGCGACGAGATCATCAAACTCTGTTGGCCGAAGCCGCATCGTCATCTCGGTAATTCCCGTTGATTCTAACTGAAAGACTCCTGTTGTCTTTCCGGCACACAACATCGCATAGGTTTTCCGGTCGCTGAGCGGAAGAGCTCCGAGATCAAGTTGTATTCCCTGTGAGTGCTCAATGAGGTGCAGAGCGGTATAGATCACCGTGAGTGTTTTGAGGCCGAGAAAGTCGAACTTCACCAGTCCGATCTTCTCAACATCTTTCATGGAGAACTGAGTGACGTCATTTCCTTCCTTATCCATCATCATGGGAAGGAATTCGGTAAGTGGACGATCACCGATCACCACTCCAGCGGCATGGGTTGAAGAGTGTCGCGTCAGGCCTTCCACCTTTAGCGCGAGGGATATCAGCTCCTGTCCTTCGTGCTTGGCATACGATTGGAGCTTTGGCTCCATCTCAATCGCTTCCTTGAGGGAAAAATCGAATCCCTGTCGCGGAGCCGGTACGAGCTGGGCAACCCGATCCATTTCGGCGTAACTCTTTCCGAGAGCACGTCCGACATCTTTAATGGCAGCCTTTGCCTTTAAGGTTCCAAAGGTCGCTATCTGAGCAACCTTATCCTTGCCATATTTCTCCACCACATACTGGATCACCCGATCGCGGCCGCGAATACAGAAATCAACGTCGATATCCGGCAGTGATACCCGCTCGGGATTGAGAAAACGCTCAAAGAGCAGTTTGTGCTCTATTGGGTCAAGCTCCGTAATCTGAAGGGCATAGGCCACAAGCGACCCGGCAGCACTCCCCCGTCCCGGGCCAACCGGCACTCCATTCTCTTTCGCCCAGACGATAAAATCAGCAACCACGAGAAAATACCCAGCGAACCCCATCTTGTTGATGAGATCGATCTCAAGCTGGAGGCGATCCCAATACGGCGCTTCATCGAGCTCTATCTCGGAAGGGACACTCTCCGAACTCTCTTCACATCCCCTCGCCTCTCGTTCCCGCTTTCGCTGCGTCTTGATATCCTCAAAACGCTGCTTTAACCCTTCTCGCGCATCAGCCTCCATAATGGCTTCAAGCGACTGTTCGCTCGGAGAGTCAAATTTCGGCATATAGTAGGTAGAGAAATCGAATTCGACGTTACACCGCTCAGCGATCTCAATTGTATTCTTCAGCGCCTCATCAACGTGACGAAAATCACCGAATTCTTCCTTCATCTCAAGACCGGACTTCAGGTGAAGTTGAACTCCGACATGCTGAATTCGGTCCGGATCAGTGACCTGCTTCCCAGTGGAGATGCACATCAGCACCTCTTGCGCGAAATGGTCATCTGCAGAGAGGTAGTGACAATCGGTTGAAGCAACGAGAGGGATTCCCTTGCTCTTCGCTATATCAGCGCAGAGCGCATTCAACTTCTGCTGCTCCGTTATGGGATGAGGCTGTACCTCGAGGTAATACCGGTCTCCAAAGGTCTTGGCATAAAACTCCACCCGGTTCGTTGCGATATCGAGTTGTTCGTTGATGGCACACTGACCAATTTCACTACCGAGACACCCGCTGAGAACGATCAACCCGTCGTTGTGCTCCGCCAATAGCTCGTGATCTACGCGAGGCTTAAAATAAAAGCCTTCACGGTACGCTCGGGAGACAAGCCGACAGAGATTCTTGTACCCGACCGCATTTGCAGCTAAAACGGTGAGGTGATACGTTCCCTCTCCGCCCTGGGCGACCGGTCGCCGATCCTTTCGTGAACCACTGGTAACGTAGAGCTCGCAGCCGATAATCGGTTTAATGCCGGTTTTTAGAGCAGTTGAGTAAAACTGAACTGCTCCGTGCATGTTGCCGTGATCGGTGATGGCGATCGCCGGCTGAGAGAGCTCTGTCGCCCGCTTCAGAGCATCGCCGATCTTGTTCAGTCCATCGAGGAGACTGTACTGGGTATGGAGGTGGAGATGTGCGAACGGAATTGATGTCATAGAAGAAGATGAGCTCCTTTGAATTAAAAATTCTGCCCTCTCAACAGAAAGATAGCAATCTTTCTGCTCACGCCGGACGGCTACTTTGCCCAATTTTTCTCGATCCTACCGCTCGCAGCTCAGTCACCCGCTCCGCCTGTACTCCTGCTCACGGGAAAGGCCCCCCTCCTTTCTTTCCCGTAGCAGCGGGCAGCGAGGGGGTACTCCAGATCGCTGAGGAGGCACACTCCGTCGGGCTCGGAGGAATTATCGTCTATGACCTCGTGAAGGAGAAACGAGAGGACGCCTCTCACAGCCTGTATCCTGACTCTCCCCTTCTCGACTCCTTTCGAGCGGTGAAAGCGGCGTTCCCGGATCTCCTCACCGTGGCTGACCTCGGTGTCTGCCAGTACACCGCAAGTTCGCATTGCCGTCTATACACCTCCTCTCGAGAGCCATCCCTCCAAGAAAGCGATGAGGCGGACGAAAGGACCGCGCAACACCTCTTCCAACGAGCTAAGCTCTATTGCTCCGCCGGAGTCTCTGGGTTAATGCCGAGCGCCATGCTCCCCTCCTTCTCTCGAAGGCTCCGAGAGCGGCTCGCCAGCTCATTGTCGTGTCCCCTCCCCCTCATCCTCTCTCAGTCAGCGAAGTTTTCCTCCTCCCTGTACACGCCATTTCAACGATCCGAAAGGATGATTCACGTCTCGAAAAGCGCGTATCAGATCGCTCCTGCGGATATTCCACTCGCCCGATCTCTCCTCCAGACGGAACTTGATGGGGGAGCAGATATCAGCCTCATAAAACCGGCTCTTCCGTATCTCGAGGCGTTACTCGGAGAGAACCCCGGATTAGCACCGGAGAAACTCGGAGCATTTCTCACCAGTGGGGAGCACCAACTCCTCATTGAACTTGGCTCAGCGCTCGGGAAGAACTCCTTCTTTCTCCGAGAAGCGATCTCTTCCCTTCTTCAACGAAACTTTCGCTACGTGGTCAGCTACGCCGCCCTCGAGCTGCTTGCTGAGGAGAGGAGAGCTTCATGACAAGAAAGTTTCAGCGGAGAAAGGAGGACTTTTCCTGTGTGCAGTGTGGCGAGTTTGTCACGGGAAATGGGTATACCAATCACTGCCCCCACTGTCTCTGGAGTGTTCATGTCGATATCAATCCGGGAGACCGTGCTTCTCCGTGTGGTGCTCCGATGAAGCCGATAACGCTCAAGCCGAAGACGGGTTGCGGGTTTGAAGGAGCAAGAATTCTTCACCGGTGCGAACGGTGTCGACACGAAAAGTGGAATGAGGTCGCTCGAAACGACTCCTCAGAGGCTCTTCTTACCCTTCTCTAGCGATCCCGGCCCGACCAGCCATATCTTTGATATGCTGAAATGATGGGGCGGCGAGCTGTACCTGCGCATGGCGGTTCCCCACCTGAGCGAGCGCACTCGCATTTGAAAAGCTGTAGAGATTGAATCGCTCCTCAGGCCAATTCTGTCGAAAGAACTCTTCCGTATCACCGTAGGCGAGGTCAAAGGTTCGAAAACCATACTTCTCAACAAGCTCGATAAGCGCATTGAGCCGATGGGGAGTCTTATCCATCCGGCTCGGTATGGCGAAACCACTGTGGGAGTCAATCACCGACAGGATGGTAGAAAGCGGTGTCTTGACCGTGTAGTGCTCATTTCCAATCTGATCCTTCGGCACGTTGATATCTTCGAGAAAGCGGCCCACATCAGCGGCGCGATACTGCTCCGGAAAGATCGCGATGAGGATCACCTCGTCGCAGTGCTCAAGAGAACACCGGAGACTCACCCCAGGAAGCACCGTAAGCTGAGAGCCTTCTGCTGCTTCAGCAACTCGATCGATGAACCCGCCAGAATGAAAATCAGTTACCGCGATCACATCAAGTCCTTTTACCTTTGCGAGTCGGACCATTGCAGGGGCGGTATCTATCCCATCGATTCCGAGATATCCGAGAGATGCTGGGCTGTGGATACGGAGGTCAAGGGCATAGCTTTTTTTGCGGGCAGTACTCTTTCGCTCGATTTTTTTGCCGAGGGGAGACGCTGTTCGCGAAGATTTTGTTCTTGTTGTCCGCTTGGAAGGAGCCTTCTTGTCCTTCGTGCTCGATTTCTTCGCCATGAGGTCTCCTCATTACCATCATAAAAGTCTGCCGTGATCGAACGACCATATCGCAGGAACAGTGCCCAGCGGGTGTTCTCTCCCAGAATGTACAGCAAAATGAACGACGTACTGCGAAACTACTCGTCGTCTGAACTCGACATAATCGTCGCTTTCTTCAGGGTTCCCTCATCAGAGGTCGCGCGCTCTTTCTCCGCGGACTCCTTCAGCGTCTCGAGGGTCTCCTTGATCAGTGTTCTCAAGGAACCAACGTTGATATCGATCCGGTCAAGGTCGTTACTCGTCGGGATACGATCGAGAGCGCCCTGAACTCGCTCAAGCTTCGCGGTAACGTTATTCACCCGCGACGAGATGAGATCTATCTTCCCCTCTAACATCGAGAGCTCATTGGCGGTGGCAAGTCCCATCATCCGCGCAATGGTCGAGGCGCTCACATCACCTCGAGAGAGTGTACCGGTCTCGCCGCCTTTGGTGACCTCATCAACGGCACTCGGGTCCCGTTTCGCCACGGCCGGCTCTTCTGCCACTGGTGCTGTAGCTGCTGGTGCTGGCGTCGCTGCGGGTGATACCTCTCCAGCACTCACATCGACCTCAGAAACTTCCGCCGAAGACTCCTCCGCCATAGAAGGTGCCTCAACCGCCTTCAGCTTCGCCTCAACTCGCTCTTCAGCGCTCTCCACTGAGTCCATCCCCACTCCTTTTGATCAAACTTTCCGCAGAAAAACAGGGGGTTCGTACTACTTATGATGAACAAGCCATAAAACTCGTTCCGACTTTCCCTAAGAAAAGCTCGCAGAGCCCCACAACTCCTTGAATTTCCTTTCGAAACAGGAATTTATTCTGAAAGATCCCGGTATTGGGTCCCTCCCTCGAGCCCGATCACACCGTTCCTCCTCCCTGCACTGAAGATCGGTCTTCCCACCGATTTCTTAACATTCTGAGACTGAAATTCTTGTCAGACGGCTCGGAACCGCTGAGCTGAATACAAAAGAGCCCTTCTCCGGGCCTTTGGCGTAAAACAGGGGTTCGTCCTTCGGCTGCTATTTCCAGGTAGCCGCTGTTCCACTCAAGCGCAGCTGCCTCCTCTCTTCCTCGACGAGTATCAGTCCGTGCAGGGCATGAAGCTTTTCAATCCATTTACCAGGTTCATAGATCGGCGGCTGCTGCCCCTTTCCGACTCGAAAGACGGGTCGATCTTCTACCGACACCTCAAACTCTGCACCAGCTAAGCAGGGCTGACCTGGAACCGCATCTACCGGGATAAACATCCTCATGGTAATGCTGAAGTCCTGATCGACGTATCGCTGAATAAAACAATTCGAGAACACCCCTTCATCACTCACAGTTTCCTGTTCACGTGAATATCCATCATTCGCCCATAGGCACTGACACGAAAAAAGGCCCTGCAACAAACTAACAGTCTCCGGAATTCTCTCCTCGTGAATACCCTCTGCTCGGTGTGTCGTGGTGGTCGCTGTAGGTTCCATAACTTTCGTCTCTTCGAATAGCTCGCTCCAGGAGATCTACCAGAGATTCAATTCCTACTCAAAAATTTATCCTTCTAACCCAGCTCGATATCCCCTCAACCAACATCACAATTCACCGAATCAAACCTTTGCTTCGAATGCCGAGCGTTCTTCAGAAATACGTAGTGATGGAAAGGAGAAGAGAGGGGCCCCTAAACCGTGACCGCACTGCTCTTCCGTGCTTTCCGAATGCGGAGTTTGGTCACTCGATTCTCTTCTACCTGTTCGACGACGATCTGAGATTGTGAACTTTTCACCTCTTCGCCTACCTCAGGAATCCGACCAAGACGGTGGATGATAAAACCAGCAACGGTGTCGTATTCACCCTCCGGTAGCTCAATGCCGAACTCATCAGCAAGATCCGCCAGAGGAGTACCGCCATCAACGAGGAGATCTCCAGACTTCATCACCGTTACATCTTGCTCACTCTCGAAATCATCGGTCTCATCGAAGATATCCCCGACGATCTCCTCCATAAGATCTTCGAGGGTAACGATCCCGTCAACTCCACCGTGCTCATCGGTCACGACCGCCAGATGAGCCTGCGCCAACCGTAGACGACGCATCACATCATCGCCAGAGAGCTCTCCATCGACGAATGGTACCTCACGGATGAGATCGGTGATCACCGACTGGGTGGCAGATTTTCCTATCAGCGGGATGAGGTCCTTAGAGAGCACCATTCCTCGTACATCATCCAGCCCCTCTCCCGTTACGAGCACTCGTGAAAATCCGGCATCGCACACCACGTCTCGGAGCTGTTCAACGGTACACTCCAACCCCACCGAAACGATATCTGCTCGCGGAGTCATAATCTCTCGCACCTTAAGCTCTGAGAGCCTGAGCGCCCCTTGGAGCAGCTCCGACTCCGAGCTGTCGAGAGTCCCAGCTTGGTTACTCTGTTCGATCACCGCCTCGAGGTCCTCCGCCGAAAAGGTGATATCCCGCTCTGGCGGAAGAGATTCGAAGCTTCCCAGTCGTTCGAAGAGGGAGACTGCGAGCTGAACAAGCTCGGTGATCGGAGATACGAGCCGAGTAAAGAAGGAGCAGAACCATCCAAATCCAAATAACATCTGCTCCGGCGAGCGGGCCGCTATCGTCTTTGAGAGCTGAACGACCACCGCGGCAAAACAGCAGAGCAGAAATAGCGAGACTCCAAGAATAAGTATATGCAACAGCCGATCCGGAATTCCTATCCCCGCAAACCCGAAACTGGAAGCGAGGGTAAAGAGTTCTCGCCACACAAAACATGAGGCAGAGCCGGCAAAAAAAGCACAGAGAAAACGGCCGATATGACCAGCAAGGATATGGTCATCCGCATCCTCGAGTAACCGCAGCGCCTGCCGTGCTCCCCAGGTCCCTTCTTCTATGGAACGCTCCAGCATTCCCTGAGAGGCTCGACTGAGGGCCACCTTCAATAGGGTGAACAACCCGTAGAGAAGGATGAAAACGAGGACGAGAAAAAACGGGAGGAGGGAAAGGAGAGTGGCCACAACGATCAACTATACGGCGGGAAGTGAACAGTTTTTCATCCCGGCAAGATATCACCTTTTTTCGAGGAATGCTCCACCCTAACTTCCCCCCTTGTTCCCTGCCGAAAACTTCTCTTCCTCAAAGGAGATGGATCACTGATACTGCCCACACCCCAGCGATAAAAGAGGATAAGGAGCGAGCATGACACCAACACGTGAGATAATGTGGAATGTCGGGAGTTTAGGCAATGTCATTGCGATGTACGGCCTCATGACGCTCTCCCTCACCGTTGCCGCCGTCGGCCTCTTTCGCCACGCACAGCTCATCACGAGCGGAAAGGCAGATCGCGAGTACGAAGGACGCTTCTTTGACCGATTTCGCTCACTCTTTGTTGGAGCGCTCCTCCAACGCAAGGTGGTAGAACGACGGTCTATTGGGATAACTCACACCCTGATATACTTTGGCTTCCTCGTTTTGCTCTTTACGACCACGATGGTCTTTCTCGACCACGACCTCGGCATTCATATCTATCAGGGGGACTTTTATCTCGGTGTTACCCTCCTCTCTGACCTCTTTGGTCTCGGGGTCATCATCGGGTGCGGACTCGCCGCACACCGCCGGTGGATCGCAAAGCCTGACCTTCTCCACTCTGCACGAGCCGATAGCTACCTCCTCTGGATGCTCGCACTCCTCTGCCTTCAAGGATTCCTCCTGGAGGGGCTCCGTATTCACGCGACGAACGATCCGTGGGCTGCCTATTCTCCAATCGGGAACCTCTTTGCCGGACTTTTCTGGGGACTCACTCCGGAGGGGGCCAAAAATCTTCACTTCGGGATCTGGTGGTTTCACACGATAACGGTGTTTGCGTTTATCGCCCTTACTCCCTACTCGAAATTCTTTCACGTGATCGCGAGCGCAGCAAACCTCTTCTTCAACCCT
>JALEGQ010000194.1 GCA_022763385.1 bacterium | reverse complement strand
TGGCCTCCTGATCTGAATATCATCTTGCAATGACATTCTTACTACGATCAGGAGGTTTTTCTATAATTTACACCCACAGATTCTGGCGAAGCTCCTAACGATGTAGAGATCAACTACATGTATCAGATGTTTGGTGCACTCGGAGAGCATGGCAAAAACGTCAGTTTCTCTGAGGACCGAGCTCAAGCGATTCTTCGCCAGTATCTGAACGCTATTACCTCGGGGAACCCACAGCTTCTTCTCGACCTGAAAAGATCTCTCAACGACCTGAACAGCAATCAACCGCTCATTCCACTTCCGAAGGTTCCTACCGGTGGAGGCGGCGGTCGGGTCTCAAATGGTGGAGGAGGAAATTCTGGCGGTGGTGCTGGCATTGAGAGCTTTCCTCCGTGGATGACCCTTCAGCAGTACGAGGCAAACAAACCTGAGCTCGGATTTCGCTTGGAGAGCCGCTCTTCAAAGGGGAGGAAGTAGGATGAAAAATTCACTACTCATTTTCGTTTTCTTCGTATTCGCCTCTACTGCTCAGGCACAGCTTCAGCCAATTACCAACTCAAAGATGGTCGGAGCCATTAATGCGGCCCTTCCGTCTCAGTGGAGCAGCACTTGGGGGACGCCAGATCACTTGCTGACCGGTGGGTTTCTGAATAGTGGAGACCGTGCAAGTTTTGTTACGCTGAAAGATCAACAGAACAAGCAGCGAGCCACCATTCTCGCTATACGGACACAGTGTTCTTCGACGACCCCTCTTGGCGTGTATCCTCACGACTACCGACGGTGTTCAAGCATTCACGGGCGAACTCTCGCTGAAGTTTCTCAAGCACAGATCTTCCAAGGATGGTTCCATAAGGTGCACACCACAAAGCACGTCCTTGTTGAACACGAGATAAGCTTTATTGCGGAGGATCAGGGCGCAAATATTCGGATTGATAGCGAGCTTTTTTCAAGCTTGTACTCCGCTTCCTGCGGAGGTCCTGTCTATAATTTCCAGGTATGGAGCGACAATTCTAGTCTCACGAACCATCTCGTTACCTCGATGCTCTCGCACTTTGCAAGTGTTGGCAGTGTCTCCTATTCGAATAACTCACCAGCACCCCTTCCGTCTGCTACGATGAAGGCTATCATTCGAGACGGGAATACCCTTGACCTGGCAGTAGAGAGCAATCAAGCAGAGCCTCAGGCGCAGTTTACGGTAGTGGCGTGGAGGCGTCCAAATCCGGCACCAATCGTGACTCGACATCCAATCGCCCTTCAGAGTGGTCTCCAATCCCTTCAGATCCCTCTTGCTGGGGCGAGTGCGGATGCAACCGAATTTGAGGTCTATCTTGCGATAAACGGCACGGGTGTTGACGAGGTACTTGCCGCCTCGAATCATTTTGGCCACTTCACCTCACACTGGATGCCCTTCGTCGGCCCAAGCTCTTCTGTGCAGGTACGCGCATCAAATACCTCGCCCACCATTCAGCCGACCGTGAAGAAGTCATTCTCCCTCAATGACTCGATCGTTCGCCTTGATTGCAATCTCTCTGCACGGAGCTGGTGTGGTTTCTTCTCAGAATTACTGCCAGAGCTCAGTGCCTCAGAGCTCGAGTTCGGAGCCTTTGATGGTATTCGTTTCTACGCGAAGCAGTCGAGTCAACCGGTACTTCAGCAGCTCGAAATGAAGCTCGAGACGGATACGATATTTTACCGTGCCACCTTCCCGGTGAGCAGCACGTGGGCCCCAGTGGATCTTCCACTGACGAGCTTCCGGGGTCCCTCGAATCAACCGTGGAACCCCTCGGCGCGGATCAAGCGGATTTCATTCGCCGCGGTCAGCGGTTCGACACCGGTGAATGTTGACTTTAGCCTCGCGGCACTCGAGGTTATTCGCCCACCGAGATTGAATATTGAGCTGGACGGGCAGGGGAGTGTCGTTGCCGCCCCCTTTAACATCACCTGTACTGAGCGGTGCGCCCGGGTTGCCAGCCGTGGTACTACCGTGACCCTGACCCCAACCCCTAACGCTGGGTACCGCTTTCTTCGTTGGAACGATCCACAGTGTACGAATTTTCAGCTCGACGAGGATGTGGCGTGTATCGCAGAGTTCGCTCCCCAACTCGGCGCCCCTTTGGTCTCGATGGAGCCGAGCACGAGCACGAGTTCTACCAGGGACTCCACTCGGATTCTCATTAGTGATAACACCCTGAATGATATTAACTGGAGCACACTCCAGTTCCGACTCGGCCCGGCGGATCTTACTGCGGCATTTATCTCGATAGCAGCAGCGAGTTTAGAGATAGATCCCGCGATTACCCGAGTCTATTTTGATATCCCGCTCTCCCTCTCGGGGTATGCGCCCTCTCTCTCCGTCTGTCGATTCCAGAGTGCGGGCGGTCAGTGTGGAAGTGATGCGCTGCCGTAGCACTCTCCACTTGCTCGACACCAGAGATAGTAGCTGAGAAAGGCAAGGGTGAGGCCGGGGGCAGCATCGCTCATGACGTGATGGTAGCCGAAGTATCTCCAGAGAAGTGCTGCAGCGAGGCCACCTGCCATACAGAGGAAGAGTCTGTGCGGAATATAGGGGAGGCTCGATACTCGTACGAGCATCGCCATGCCGATCGTGGCTGAGAGGGTCGCACTGGCGAAGATGGCGAGGTCAAAGACCGAGGCGACTTCAGCTTGTGCGACCACCATCGCAACAATTCCGACTCCGAGAGTCGCCGTGTAGAGCCACCATGTTCCGAAAAGTCGGGTCAGTTTTTCCCCCACTCTTGGGATGAGATCCCTTGAAAGTGCACTCGAGCACGCCAGAAGTTGAGAATCTGCCGTTGAGGCGATGGTAGAAAACATGCCGGCGAGGGCGACCCCGATGAGGAGTGGCGGGAAGTGGTCCGAGACAAACACCGGAAGTCCCTGTTCCGGATCCTCGATCTCCGGATATGCTAAACGGATAAGAACTCCAAAAAGAGTCATCGCACCCCAGGTAAGATAGAGAAAGGAAAAGTAGACCCATTTGGCTCCCTCAACCTCCCCCTGATTCCTTCCGGCCATGAGCCGAACAATGAGGTGAGGCTGGCTGAGACAAAAACCAAAGCCGAGAAAGACACATCCGATAAAATACGCGATCGTCTTTCCCCACCCGTCGTAGGGGCTCGCTGACAACAGGCTCGGATCAACTGCTCTGAGCTGTGCCCAAACATCCATAGGATATCCCACCTCGCCCAGTGCGAGGATCGTTACGGTGACCGTGAGGAGCACGATGAGTGCGGCCTGTACCATATCGGTCCAGATAGAGGCCCGCAGTCCTCCGGTGGTGCAGTATCCAAGAATCAGAACGGTAGTCACCAACACGCCTGTCGAAATAGAGATTCCAAAGAGTGAGTCGAGAATCTTCGCAGAAGCCACGAGCTGAGCCACGAGATAGACCCCAACGAAAACCACGGTGAGGATCGCCGTAGAAGAGCGTAAAAGAAGGGAGTATCCGCCTCCGCGAAGGCGTGACAGCAGCTCTGAGACTGAGTCGCTCTGATAGAACTCATTCCGTCGTGATACCTTTCCGGCAATAAGGGTCCAGAAGAGATACTCACCAACAAAGAACCCCCCCACATACATAAAGGCCGCGAGGCCTTGCGTATACCCCAATCCGACTGACGCAACGAGTATAAACCCGGAGTTGCCGGAGGCGCCCATACTCAACCCCACCATCCACTTATTGTAGGTTTTTCCACCAAGGAGATAATCGGATTCTGAACTGGTATTGAATCTGGAAGCGATCGCCCCTACGAAGAGGAACAGAATCAAGAAGAGAACAAAGCTGATAGCGATAGCGACAGAGGAATCATCAACAAGCATAGGCACACGTTCTCCAACCATAAAGTTTTTCCACCTGCGCAGCACGTCGCTGCAAGCAACAGATCGATAATCCGAGCAATAGAGCACTCCTCTGCTCAATTACCGGCTTTCTCCATCTGGCCGGTGCGTGGCACCCTGACTCTTGAGGGGCGAGATGAGGATGTCTGATAATTCAAAGTTACGAGATCTCTCACCGGTGCTTACTGAGTGAATGCATGCATGCCCAAGTATCTTGGATAAGCTCTAAGCCTAACCCGGGAGCTTTGAGTACCGATCCGCTATGGACCATACCAAATTCTCCGAAGCAGAGGAAAGGCTCTGTGATGTCGGTGGTGAGCAAGTGGACGCTAAAAGCTCCCTCACGCGCAGTAATGTGTTCTGAGAACTGACTCGATACACAGAGGGCTGCCCGAGTAAGGATACTCGTTTCACCCACTTGGCACCCCATTACGAGTTTGAGCCCACGTTGCTGCGCTTTCCGAGCCAGTTCGAGAGTCCTTAGTATTCCGCCGAGCTTAGAAATACGCAGATTTACAAAAGCACTTGTTGGAGCACGAGAGAGATCTACCGCACCGGTAAAGCTCTCATCGAGTATTACTGGTTTCTCAATCTTACCGATCTCAGTGAAATCTTTGGCTCCTACAGGCTCTTCGATAGCGATTATCTGTGCACCTAATTCTTCGAGGTATGTATTGACCTCCGCCGCCGTGCTCCAAAGATTGTTGGCATCTACACGGAGTTGGTAGTCTGACCTCGAGAGAGTACACACCTTTTTTTGATCGAGCTCCAGATCGCCGGAGAGCTTCAGCTTGAAACGGGTAATTCCGAGTGCCTCATATCTTTTTACTTGGCGAGTGAATGCACTGAAACTCTTGGCATCCAAAACTCCGTCAAATTGAAAGCATTTTTCAAGAGGCTTCAGTGAGAGGAGCTGCTCTATCGTCTCTCCGCGTTGTTTTGCAAAAGCATCAAGAATCGCAAGTTCGATAGCACACCACGCCGCTGGGTTCTTCTCAATGCTAGAGCAATTGCTTGAGATAAAGGTCTTCAGGCCCTCCAGATCTCTGATCTCCTCCAGCACATCGCAGTATTGATGGAAGAAGGTGTAACAACTCTGAAGAGACTCTCCAGTCACATACGCTCTGGGGCACCCTTCACCGATTCCGATGAGCTCGTCGGAATCATACACGAGTACGAGAAACGATTCGGTCTTCTGACGGGTTGCCGAGGCGTGACTAACTGTTTCCCGAAAGGGGATGTCCAACTGGAAGGCTTTAAGCTTCAAAGGGGTTCCTCTGCATTAAAATGGGATATTTAAATTGAGCCTCTCGTTGTCCTGCACTCACCAACTTCTTCTTTAGCGCCTCGAAGGAGCCCGAAGGGAGTGTCCGAAGCCGAGTGGTCGCAAGCCGCTGACTGAGTCTCTTTGCCTTAAACTCGATATTCTCCAGAAATAAGAATCTTTCTAACTGTGAGATATCGATGGAACCAGTAGCCCCTTCGACAAACAGCTGATATCCCGATAGATCTTCGCAAGCACAGAGGAGGAAATGGTTAAATGAGATCTTCGCCTCTTGCTGATAAGCTTCAAGAGCTCTCATGACTTGACTCTCATAGAGTTTCTCGCCAGTAATGCTCACGACACCAGCTCCTTTCTGCACAAACTTTATGGTGGGAGTGGAATAGAACCTGGGACCTACCGTGATGATATCATTTATATCGTAACGGTAGAGACCATTCTTTGTGGTTATGATCACTCGATATTGCTCTCCCTCTTCGAGTTCATGAAGCAAGAGATGGTGATCGGGTTTCTCAAGAGCTTGAAATTCAAAAAAATTATCGGAGATGGTAGGTACGCCAAAGTCACTTTCGGTGTCTAACACGATACTTCCCCGAAACTCTGTGGCGAGGTACCCGAGTTCGACGAGTTTGACAGAGGGGGAGAATAACTCGCGAACCTTCGGAATGAAAAACGAGCAATTTCCAGCGGTCCATGTACACACTGCTTTTAGGTGTGGCCAGAGGTAAGAAAACAAATGAGGGGTCTGAGCATGCTTCGGTTCGCACTGCACGATAGCTTGTTGTAGGCGGAGGAGAGAGGTTGGGTTTGCTGTCCCGATCAACGAAATGTCTCGCTCGGCGAGTGCGGCTTCTGCCATCCTGCGGTACTTGAGATCGTAGTCTTGAATACTGAGTATCTCCTGGCTCAGCACATACCGTTCCCTGAGAGCTCTTGGTAAGCTCTGTTGCACTAATCCGGACATTGAACCATATGACCGGCCGTTCTCCAGATGCCCCTCAACTGCGGGGCTGACAATACTGAGGATTTTCCCCTTGTGAATTCCTGGAATTTGGCGTTCTTTGGCATAGCTATAGATGGCTTGCTGGCGGCGAAAGTCCTTCACCGTCTCATCAAAGATAGGGATAAGCTTTGGTGCTGCGGTGGTTCCGCTGGTCACAGAGAAAAGCCGAGGTTCTTCACTCAGGAGGTATGGTCGGAGAGATTCATAATCGTGCACGGCGATTCTCTCAGCAAACTCCTGGTAGTTTCCGATGGTAGAAAACCGATGTTTGGTCCCAAAACGTGAGTGCCGGTTCCTTCTCAAGATATGCTTGAGAAGCTGTTGTTGTACCCGCTCGGTGTGGCGAGTCTGCCGAAGAAATCTGTGATAGTACATCGCCTGGACAACGTGGCTGAGATGTCTCATATTCAACGGGTATCCTGCGATGTGCCTTTCTGGGTTGGCTTTGGTGGCCCTTCCAATCCTCTCACAAACGGAGCCTTCATCTGCGCCAAAAATCCCCTCGGATAGCTTTCGTTGAGCACCCCTAAACTGCTTACCTCACGCCGCTTCGGAAGAAAAAAGGTACCAAAGATCAGATCCCAAATGATCAGGTTGTTTCCGAAATTGCTGTCCGATTCTTTGATAATCCGGGAGTGATGCCAACGGTGTAGCTCCGGGCCACTGAGGATATAGTTTAGCCATCCCAATGAGAGACGAATATTGCAGTGCTGAAAGAAACCGTTGATTGCATAGAAGACGAGATAGAGTGCTAATACCTCAATGGAGACACCCAGCAGAATAAATGGCAGTGAGTCAAAAACGTACTGTACAGCCTTTTCGATAGGGTGAAAGCGCCCCACATTTACGAAGTAGAGCTTGGTCGGTGAGTGATGAACGGCGTGAAAGCGCCACAGCGCGGGATAGCGGTGATATGCGCGATGCAGCCAATAGCGGAGAAAGTCCGCGAGAAGGAGCATGAGACCCAACTGTACAATCGCTGGGAGCGCATGAGGCCAGAGACCGCGAAGAACGAGATTCTCATCCTGTGTCACAGACGCGAGGCAGAAAACGACCAGAAAGGTGAGAAACTTTGGCAGCAACACCTGGACCAACAACATAAACGTCATGTCATTGGTCATCTCGACCCCATCCGCGTGCCACTCTCTCCGATACGGATGCACCCGCTCAAAGAAGCAGACCAAAACTGCCCCCAAGGTGATCGATGAGTAGGTGGCAAGGGTCAGCGAAACCTCAAGGTGAAGGAGTGCGAGGAATACGGAGATCCCGAGAATCATGGTGGCGGGGTAGATGTAGTGATCGGCTCTTAAATACATTGTTCTGCCACCGCTCATGTGAGAAAGGTTGTGAGCACCTCTTCTTAACGTCTTGGAGTCTCTATTATATCTCGAGATCTTGGATATCTGCTTCAGAAAGATGGAAGTGATCGAGCGCTCTAGCAGTTTTTCGTAAGGAGTTTCATGAAAGTTTTCTTCGTACGCCTCCTGTTTACCTTGTTCACGCTGCGCTGCGTGGCTCAACTGATGCAGTATGCTCTTGAGTTTACTTGGCTTCCCCCTTTCTCTCGCTTTCAAAGTGGAAGTATCCCGTATCCTCTGCTCCTTTCACTCCAGGTGGTGATTCTCTCGCTCGGCTGGCCTCTCTCCCTGCGGATAAAGCAGAGAACTACTCCGCTCTCACCAAAGATCATTCGGTGGATAAGGCCTTTGGGGGTTGTGTATCTGTTGTTCTCGGTTATACGGCTATTCCTGGGGACCTGTATCTATACGGAACACTCCTTCTGGGCAGCGCATATCCCAAGCATTTTTCATCTCATGCTCGCAACGTGGCTGTTGCTGGTGACCCATGGTCAGGAAACCGAATGACCTTCGGTACGAAAGTACGTTATCGTGGCAGGGCGCATCGAGAATGGTTCTCTTGCCTCTTGAAAAGGAATAGCAGCCCTCATGAACACCGTTCTTTTTTCCTTTTATGCTCTTACGATTCTCTCCGGCGCTTTTTTCCTGCTTCGGCGGCTGCTCAGTAGAATTTCGGTTCGGCAGAAGGAGCTGGAGAGGCAGATTGAGAAGCGGAGCTTTCAATCGGTAGAGACAGAGAGTCCGCTTGAGAAGCCAAAAGCCACCTCTCAGCGGAGAGCCCTACACCATGTTCGACTTCGAATGGCGTCATTTCGGCGCATTCTTTTTGTCGTCTTCGCGGTCTTGTGTTTGCTGGCGCTCACCGTGCCGTTTCTGGCGCCGACCTCTGCCACTTATCTCTCGTTTAGTCTCGGTACCTTGACGGTCGTGCTCGGATTCGCGGCGCGACAGTTTATCGGGCAGATCATTGCGGGTTTTGTTCTTTCGCTGAGTCAAACGATTCGAGTTGGTGACACCGTGATCGTTGACGGGAAGTACGGCACGGTTGATCGTCTCGATTTTACCTCCGTGGTGATTAGAGTCTGGGACTGGACTCGCTATGTGATTCCGAATGAGGTCTTGCTGGCAAAGGAGTTTACGAACCTGAGTCTCGTCGATACCTACCAGTGGGCGCACGTTGAGTTTTCGGTGGCTCCAAACGCCGATATCGATCGTATCGAGAAGATCGCTTCTGATGCCATGAAAGGCTCTTCCGTGCTCCAAAACTTTGAAGAGCCAAGTTTTTGGGTGATGGAGATGAATCCTGACACCATCAGGTGCTGGATCGCGGGCTGGGCTCAATCGCCGAGAGAGGCGTGGACCCTGCGAGATGAAACCCGCAAAGAGCTCATTCGCCAGTTTCGCGAGCACCGTATCCCCACCCAGCTGAGTCGCACCGCCTATCTCTCAGAAGACAGCTCCGCACCGTTTCCGCCAGCAGCATAAGATTTAGGACGCTCCCGCAGAATATCTCAGAGGATCGGCGAGTTACGAGCCCGTGAGCCGATCCTTGGGAATACGGAATGACATTGTGACTTCGAGGTGTCCGATAGACGACGGGGGCTTGTCTCCATACGTGGTGGGTCCTATGACATATGGGGGGCCATACTGGTCAACAACGAGCTGGATAAATGCCTTGTCTTCCTCACATAGCCCAACGAAACGCTCTAGAATACGCTATCACGAGACACATCTTTGTTTCGACATCTATATCTGTACAATCCTTAAGGCCTTTTATTGGGGTCAATGTGCTTATTTGGGAACGAAGGCCTTGGTAGTATGCCGCGTAAAGATTATGCTGCTCGGGTGTCTGGCTTTTCCTCTTGTCGCAGATTTCCTCCAGCGTCAATTCTAACTGCCCTTTTACTTTCTGCAAGATTTCATCTGAGGCAATCTCTTCGGCATGTGGAGCGAGCAGTCGATCGACTTGATCCCGTACCATCTGTTGAAATTGATCATGGCGCAGCTCTGGTTTTATCGCTACTTCATACGGCACACTATCTCGATAAACAGCGAGTGTTGCTGCTCCTTGATGTTCAATAAGCACGTATGAGGCTTTGGTGGAGTCGACTGCGGCCGAGCTCAACTGCGCCGCTTCGATCGTTTCAAAGGCGAGCCAGCTCTCGCTCTCAACGTGGCGGGTTTCAAATCCCTTCGCCCGTGCTTTCTCCTGCATTTTGCCCACGATCTTCTCTCGGAGTCCCGCCTTCGATTTTGAATCTGACTGGGCCGTAGCAACGCCTCCTCCAAATCCCCCGAGAAAAAAGCCGCATCCACCAGCAGAAGCCGAGCTGTTGCTCTCTTGCCACTTGCAGAGATTCCTCAGTTGATCTTGATTCATTCCGTACTCGCTCAGATCTTCGTGCGCTGCCACCTCTGCAATTGATTCTTGAAGGATCCCCTGAGCGTCTGCCAGGACAGAATCTCGGAAAGAACGGTGGTGGTCACGAAGGTCAGCGAGAGAGATTATCCTCTCTTCAAAGAGCGGTCGAGTTCCGGATGGGATCTCAATCACCAGGCTGATGAGTTCGGTGTCATCTCCGGTAACACGGATGCTCTTCGTTGAAGCAAGGCGCGATTTCACCTCTAATACTTCGCGCTTCGTCAGGGGAGCGTTGGTTCCCGGCGAGTCGTCAGCTCCACCCCGTTGTTCTAGGATATCACCGATGGCAGTTACGATCTCCTCACGCGAGAAGGTCGCCTTTTCCGCTCGGCTACTCGTTTTGGAGCAGACCAGGTAGTCGATGCGGAACTCGAGGGTGCCATCTCGGGAGCTCGCTGCGATGTCCCGTAACTGTTTATCCGTAAGTATCCCTTCCAGGGTAATGGCATCTACTCCGTCTCGATAATACGGTGTCCGACGCACATCGTCTTCTTGGAGGAATGCCTGTCGGACTTCTCCGCTCTCTGAATCGAT
>JALEGQ010000017.1 GCA_022763385.1 bacterium | reverse complement strand
GTTATCTCGGTATGCTCCATATGGAGATTATCCAAGAGCGATTGGAGCGGGAGTTCGAACTCGATCTGATCACCACAGCACCGTCGGTGATTTTTCGGGTGATCACGACGGAAGGAAAAGAGCTCTATGTCGACAATCCGAGCCTCCTTCCCCCGACCCAAGATATTGAGGAGATAGAGGAGCCCCGGGTGGATGCCACGATTCACTGTCCGAAGGAGTATCTCGGAAATGTTCTCGCGCTGTGTGAAGAGAAGCGAGGCCGTCAGGTGAATCTCGCTTTTCACGTCTCTGATCGAGCCGTCGTGCAGTATAATATCCCGCTGAGTGAGATTGTGCTTGATTTTCACGATCGACTGAAGAGTTCGACGAAGGGGTATGCCTCGTTTGATTACGAGATTATCGGTTACGAGGGCGCTCCACTCGTCAAGCTCGATATCATGCTGAACGGCGAGACGGTCGATGCTCTCAGTGTCGTTGTTCATAAGGATATGGCGTACCAACGGGGAAAGCTGCTCGCTGAGCGCTTAGAGGAGGTCATTGAGCGGCAGATGTTTGATGTCGCGATTCAGGCGGCGATCGGAAACAAGATCATTGCTCGATCTACGGTAAAAGCACTTCGAAAGAACGTGACGGCGAAGTGTTATGGGGGGGACATTAGTAGAAAGCGGAAGCTGCTTGAGAAGCAGAAGCGAGGGAAAAAGCGCATGAAGCAGGTTGGGAAGGTGAGTATCCCACAAGAGGCCTTTCTTGCGGTGCTGAAACTTGGCGATGGGAAATGAAGAAGGACGAGCAACAGACGACGGATGAGGCAGAGCTCGTCGAGGATGAGGACGGTGCCCTGTCTGATGAAGAGGAGCGGGATACTTCGCTCTTCACCGAGGCGCCGCGCGAAGTGGAGCTAGAGGGGGGGCGCACCTATGTTTTTGGTGATATCCACGGATGTGCCCTCGAGCTTGAAGCGTTGCTTTCTCACATCGAAAGCGATGACCGACTCGCACCGGAAGATCTCGTTGTTTTTATCGGTGACTATATCGACCGTGGCCCTGATTCGTACGGAGTTGTAGAGCAGTTGCTCTCATTCCGAGAGCGGGTTGGTGCAGAGGTCCTCTTTCTTAAGGGGAATCACGAAGAGATGTTTCTCAGCTGGCTTGGGCTCGGCGGTGAGGGGAGCGAGGTGTATCTCATGAACGGAGGGGTTGAATGCCTCGAGAGTTATGGGATCTCGGAGAAAACGATCGCTTCACTGCAGGCGGATGGGGCCAAGGTCCGAGATGAGATCCCTGAACACCACCTCCGTTTTTATGAAGAGCTGCTGTCGTATGTGATTAGTGAGCAATTCGTCTTTGTTCACGCGGGACTCAGCCCGCTTCGCGATCTCTATCACCAGGTGCCGGATGACGTTTTCTGGATTCGGGATGAGTTTATCCAGAATATCCACTACTTCCAGAAAACGATTGTGTTCGGGCACACTCCCTTTGAGGATGTGCTTTTTCATCTTCCGTATAAGATCGGCATTGATACTGGATTGGTCTATGGAAATGCCCTTACCGTACTCGAGCTCAGCGAAGAGCGGGTGTTCCAGGTAGAAGCAGACTCAACTGCGGTTGAGGAGTTCCACTTTCGCGAGAAGGGTGGTTTTTGGCCGAAATCCGGCAAGTTTTAGGGGTAAGCGCAGTCAACGAGAAAGGGACGAGAAAGCTCATGGGCACAGAAGAAAGGGGTAGTCAGGTGGATACGGCAGTGATCGGACTGGCCGTGATGGGTTCGAATCTCGCTCGAAATATCGAGAGTCGAGGGATTCCGGTTGCGGTGTACAACCGAACGACGAGTGTCACCGACGAATTCGTTGCTGCGTTTCCAACGGCAGATCTTGTGCCGGTGCACTCCGTGGCAGAGCTGGTGAAGACGCTCGCCCGTCCACGTCGCATTATTCTGATGATTAAGGCCGGCGGGGCGGTAGACGCGGTGCTTGAAGATCTTATTCCGCTGCTGGATACGGACGATATCGTTATTGATGGGGGCAACGCGCTCTACACCGATACCGCACGGCGAGAAGAGCGGTGTCGTGAGGCCGGAATTCATTTTCTTGGGGTGGGGATCTCGGGGGGCGAGGAGGGAGCGCTCCACGGACCTTCACTGATGCCGGGAGGACCTCGTGATGCCTGGGAGAAGTGCCGTGAACTCTTTGCGGCGATCTCAGCGAAGGTAGGAGACGAGCCGTGCACCGATTACATCGGCCCGGGTGGATCAGGACACTTCGTGAAGATGGTTCATAACGGGATCGAGTATGCGGATATGCAGTTGATCGCCGAAGCGTACCACTTCATGGGAAAAGTGCTCGGCATGTCCAACTCAGAGATGGCTGAGCAGTTTGCGAAGTGGAATGAGGGGAGGCTTGCCTCGTATCTCATGGAGATTACCGCAGAGATTCTCCGGAGAGCAGATCCGCTCGGAGATGGATATCTGGTTGATGCGATCCTCGATAAGGCGGGGCAGAAGGGCACCGGTCGGTGGACCGTTCAGGAGAGCCTGGAGCTTGGTGTTCCGATTCCTTCGATCGCAGGAGCTGTTGATGCTCGGGGATTAAGTGCTCTGAAGGAAGAGCGGGTGGAAGCGGCGGGCTCCTTCTCGAAGGGGAGTGAGGGCCCCCGAAACCCGCTTGAGGTGACCCGAGAACACCTTGAAGAGGCGCTCTTCCTCGGGAAGGTCGTGGCGTACGCACAGGGGATGGCGTTGATCCAGAGCGCATCAGAGGAGTTTCAGTGGGAGCTCCGACTCGATGGGATCGCCGCGTTGTGGAGAGGAGGGTGTATTATTCGCGCCGCTCTGCTCACAGAGATCACGGCGGCGTACGGCTCTGATCCACGGCTGAAAAACCTCATTCAGTACCCCAAGTTTCGGGAGCAGCTTGAATCAGGGCTCTCCTCGTTTCGAAAGGTCGTAGCGGCCTCCGCGCTCGCCGGAGTGCCCCTTCCGGGCCTCGGGTCGGCGCTCTCGTACCTTGAGTCGTACACCACAGCGGAGCTCCCGCAGAACCTGATTCAGGCGCAACGGGACTTTTTTGGGGCCCATACCTACCAGCGGAAGGACCGGGAGGGGGTCTTCCACACGGAGTGGGAGGGGGAGTAGCCATTGACAAAAAAGAGAGGTTCGATACCCTATTACGAGCTGAAGGTGTCGGCTTCCCTCTGGAAGCTCGGCGAGACCCTTAGGGGTAAGCTTCCTTGATTCTCAATTGCCATTGTTGGGAGTTTTGGTGTCCTGGTTGTCAGGTGCGGTATTCAGGGAGTGCAACGCACTCTTTGGGTCGGCCGGCAGTAGGGGCGAGCGGTGTCGTGTACGGTGAGCGGTTGTATCAATGAGCCGCTGTATACGATGAGCAGTATAGAGAACTATGGGACACACGTTTGAACAGTTGTGGGATCTCGTTGATGAGGCGGTTACGGCCGAAGGGCTGGAGCTGTACGATATCGAGCGGGCGGTTTCTGGTGCCGGAAAGTCTGCGGGTGGGAATTCTACCGGGAAGGGGCGACGAGCTTCCTTTGGAAAAGGTGGGGCGGTACGGGTATATATCGTACGCGCGACTGTTGATGCGACTGGTGCTGGTAACACAGGCGAGAGCAGTGACGGGAGTGAAACGAGTGGTAGTAGCGGAGCGCATGGCGAAGAGAATCGGGTGACGATTGATGACTGTGCGAATGTCTCCCGACGACTATCTGCTTTTGACCGATTTGAAGAGTTTCTCGGAGAGAATTCGGTGCTCGAAGTTTCTAGTCCGGGAATTAACCGGAAGCTTCGAACCTTTCGGCATTTTCAGCACGCGGTAGGAGAACGAGTAGCGATAACGTTTTATGATGATGCGACCGGAAAGGATCGTTCCGTAAAAGGAACGCTGGAACGGGTAGATGGAGAACCAGAAGTGCTCCATCTGCGAGAAGAGCAGGGGGGAGGTGAGCTCTCCATCGCTTTTTGTGACGTGTCGAAAGCGAGAATTGATTTTGATTTTTCAAAGCCTCAAAAGAACCAACCTCAACAAAAGGGGAAAAAGAGATGAGTTACGATCTACGGGCGGTTATTAGTCAGCTTGGGAGAGATAAGGGGATCGATCAGGATGCCCTGGTGGAAGTGATTGAGTCAGCGATGCTCTCCGCGGCGCGAAAGCACTACGGCCATAACCTGAACCTTGAGACCGCATATGACGAAGAGTTGGGCCTCGTTGAAGTGCTCATGTTCAAGACCGTTGTCGAGAAGGTTGAGGACCCCGATACGCAGGTGTCTCTTGAAGAGGCCCGCGTTGACTTCGATCCCGATGCGATGATCGGCGATGAGCTCGGTCGAAAGCTTGATACGGAGCTTCTCGGTCGTATCGCCGCCCAGACCGCCAAGCAGGTGATCATTCAGAAGGTCCGAGATGCGGAGCGGGGAGTGATCTTTGAAGAGTATAAGAACTGCAAGGGAGATCTCATCAACGGGATCGTTCAGCGGTATGATCGAGGGCACCTGATCGTGAACCTTGGTCGTACGGATGCAATCCTTCCCCGACGGGAACAGATCGTGCGCGAGCGATACCGGCAGGGGGATAGAGTTCGTGGGATGATCCTCGATATCGATCGTTCGGCGAGGGGACCCCAGATTATTCTCACGAGATCGCATCCGGATTTTCTGAAAGAGCTGTTTAAGATCGAGGTGCCAGAGATCTCCGAGGGGGTTATCGAGATTAAGGCCGTTGCTCGTGAACCCGGAGAGCGGGCAAAGATCGCGGTTCAGTCAAGTGACCCGAGTATCGATCCGGTTGGAGCGTGCGTAGGGATTAAGGGCTCTCGGGTTCAGGCTGTCGTGCAGGAGCTCCGGGGTGAGCGAATTGATATCATTACGTGGACGCCGGATGAGCCGTCCTTTGTGGCTCGGGCGCTCTCTCCTGCGGAGGTGAGCCGGGTGGTCGTTGATGAAGATGAACATTCGATGGAGGTGATCGTTGCTGATGATCAGCTCTCACTCGCCATTGGAAGGCGAGGTCAGAACGTGAAGCTCGCGAGTAAGCTTTCGGGATGGCGTATCGACGTGAGAAGTATCGCTGTTGCAGAAGAGGAAGCGAAACGGGCACGAGCGGCGCTTGAGAGCCTTCCTGGTCTTGATTTTGCGCAGTCGGAGCGTCTCTTTCAGGAGGGCTACCGCACGGTACGTGAGGTGGCGGAAGCTCCCGTTGAAGAGCTGAGCGAGATAGACGGTTTTACGGAAGAGTTCGCGGCGGAGCTCTCGGCTTCAGCCAAGCAACTTGTTGAGGAGCTGGGAGAGGATGAAGGGACTCGGGAAGAGCAGGAGTCAGAGGAGTTACTCTCTGACCTCGAGCGATTGATGCTCCGCCCGGAGATTCGCGAGAAGTTAATGGAGACCGGATACACCACGATCCAGAGTTTGGTGAGTGTTGACAACGAGCAGCTGCTCGCCACGGGGGAGATCTCGGAAGCGGATCTCGATGAGATTAAAGAGGCGACGAATAACTTCTTTCGCGCCGGTGTTCCATCTCGATCCTTTTAGCATTACGGCACTGTGGAAACGAGGAGCACTCAGGAGAGGGATGAAGAGAGTCAGGGAAGAACAACAGTACTGTGCAGGAGACTGTTCAGGGGCCGATGCCGGTGGCGGCGAATCGGATCCTGTTGTCGACAGTGCTGTTGTCGGCGGGACCTCTGATCACTCTCTTTGTGCTCCGCAGCGTTGCTGCTTAGGTTGTCGGGAACGGGCTTCGCAGGAGGAGCTGGTTCGAATCTTTTTTTCTGCTGCAGGAATTGAGCGCGCTGGGGCGTGTTTCGCGGTGAAGTTTCCTCTTAAGGGGAGGCGCCGTCGTGGACTGCGGTTACACGGGCGTTCAGCGTATATTCACGAACGGCAAGAGTGTCTGGCGCGGGCTGTTCATCCGAAGCAGTTGTCGCGGGCTTTTCGAGCGGCGATCTCGGGTGAGCTCGCGTCGGCGTTGGAAAAAGGTATTTGTGGGGTTTTAGAGACGGTGAGCAGAGGAGCCGCTGCCCCAGAGGAATTTGTACATATTCGATAAAGCGAGAAAACGATGGCAAAGATGCGAGTCTACGAGTTGGCGAAAGAGCTCGGAGTAGAGAACAAATTGGTCATAGAAAAGGCGCAGGAGATCGGGATCTCGGGGATTAAGTCTCACTCGAACTCGCTTGATCCCCTCGACGCGGACCAGCTTCGCCGTGCTTTTCTCCGATCCGCGGTGGGTGGATCTGCTGAGAAGAAGAGCGCCGAGGTCATCCGACGACGGGTAGATAAGGATACTGGTGAGACCCGTACGGTGGTCGAACGCCGGAAGGGGAACGTTATTCGCCGCCGAAAGAAGAGTGGCGATGATGCGGTGGAGGCGAAGTCTGAAGCCCCGCTCACCCCGCCAGCAGTGACGGAAGAGGAGTCCGCTGAGGACGGTGATGCTGCGCAAGAGAGCCTTTCTCCGGTGGAGAGTGGTGAAGCGAGCGGCGTTGAAGAAGGTGTGGTGCCTCTCACGGCGGAAGAAGGGGGAGATGCAAAGAGTGCGGCAGGAGAAGAAGACGCTCCGGTGACTGCTGCCGAGGAAACGGTGGCTGCTGGTGAAGAGAGCTCGACGGCTGAAGAGGCCGTTGCCGCGGAGAAGGAAGAGGAGATGGTAGAAGCGGCTCCTCGGAAGAAGGCAGGACCCAAGGTCCTCGGAAAGATCGAACTGGCGAAGCCGGTGGAGCCTCGACCGGCTTCTCGTCGAAAGGGTCCCAGTGAGCGGAGTGCTTCGTTTGACTTCATCGATGATGATGAGGACGAGGATGGCAAGAAGAAGGGCGGCAAGCGCAAGCGGAGTAAGAAGCGAGAGTTCTCTCGGGGTGATCTGATCGATTACGAGGGGCTCGGTGCAAAACGAGCCCAGCGCGGTGGTAAAGGACGAAAACGGGGCGGAGGTCGTCGAGATGATGACGGCTCAACTGCTTCAACGGAGATTACCGTTCCGAAGGCGTCAAAGCGTATCGTGAAGATGGACGAGATGATCACGGTCGGAGAGCTGGCTTCGCAGATGAGTCTCAAATCAGCCGAGATTATTCAGAAATTGATGGAGCTCGGGGTCATGGCAACGATTAACCAGGTCGTGGACCAGGATACCGCGACGATCGTTGCCGAAGAGTTCGGTTTTCAGGTGGAATCGGTTTCTTTTGATGAGTCTGAGATCCTCCTCGTGGAAGAAAAGGAAGAGGGAGAGGGAACAGAGGAGCCGCGGTCTCCGGTTGTTACCGTGATGGGTCACGTTGATCACGGGAAGACGTCGCTGCTCGACTCGATCCGCAATGCGTCGGTTGCTGATAAGGAGCAGGGCGGGATTACCCAACATATCGGTGCCTACCAGGTTCAGCTCGAAGATGGTCGGATGATCTCGTTTATCGATACGCCTGGACACGCGGCTTTTACCTCGATGAGAGCACGGGGAGCTCAGGTCACCGATATCGTTATTCTCGTCGTTGCTGCGGATGATGGGGTGATGCCGCAAACGGTGGAGGCGATCGAACACGCTAAGGCAGCCGGAGTGCCGATCGTGGTCGCGGTGAATAAGATGGATAAGGAGGGGGCTAATCCTGATCGCATTAAGCAGCAGCTCGCAGAGCGAGGGCTGCAGTCAGAAGATTGGGGTGGTGATGTCCTCTTTTATCCAGTGTCAGCGCTTCAGGGGACGGGGATCTCTGAGCTCCTCGAAGGGGTGTTGCTGGTTGCTGAGCTCGGCGAACTCAAGGCGAATCCGAATCGACGGGCAGTCGGAACGATCATTGAGGCCCGGCAGGAGCAGGGACGGGGTATCGTTGCGACGGTGCTTGTTCAGAAGGGGACGTTGAAGCAGGGAGAGATCTACGTTTCCGGAGCCGAATTTGGTCGAGTTCGTTCGATGATGAACTACCGAGGAGAAGTGGTCAGCGAAGCGGGACCGTCCGTGCCGATAGAGATTACCGGATTGAGTGGTGTTCCTGAAGCCGGAGACGACTTCGTGGTGGTGGAGTCTGAGGCCAAGGCCCGTGCGGTAGCCTCTAACCGGGCAGAAAAGAAGAAGCTGAAGGAGTCGCACTCTCTCGGTGGTGGTCCGGTGTCTCTTGAAGAGTTTGCGAAGCGTGCCGTTCAGGAGAAGGCCGCTGAACTCAATCTGATCGTGAAGGCGGATGTGCACGGTTCTCTTGAGGCGGTGCGTGATGCGGTAGAGAAGCTCTCTGGCGAGAAGGTAACGGTACAGGTCGTACTCGGTGGTGTTGGCGGGGTAAGTGAGAACGATGTTCAACTTGCCATTGCTTCGAATGCCCTGATCGTTGGTTTTAATGTCCGTGCTGAATCTCGGGCAGCGAACGAAGCGGAGCGGAATGGAGTTGAAGTTCGCTTCTACCGGGTGATCTATGAGCTTGTTGATGATGTGAAGAAGGCCATGGCGGGTCTATTGGAGCCGATTCGACAGGAGAAGTCGCTGGGGCGGATCGAGGTTCGAGATACCTTTATGGTCCCGAAGATCGGGCGGATTGCCGGTGGCTATGTGATGGACGGGCTGGCTCGTCGGGGAGCATTTGTACGACTGCTCCGAGATAGTGCGGTGGTACACGAAGGGAAGATGAGTGGACTTCGACGTTTTAAAGACGATGTGAAGGAGGTCCAGTCCGGATACGAGTGTGGGGTCTCTATCGAGAACTTTAATGACGTGAAGGTTGGTGACGTGATTGAGCTCTATGAGATCGAGGAGATTGAGGCGTCTCTCGAAGACTTGAACTGAGCAGATGGTGTAGTAAGAGAATATGAGTGAGAGCAGACGGGTATATCGGGTTGCACAGGCGATTCGGGAGCAGCTTGCAACGAGGTTGCTCGAGAGCTCTGACGATCGTTTTCGATTCGTGACGATTACCGGTGTAAAGGTTACGAAGGATCTGCGGATCGCCAGTGTCTACTGGGTGCAGAGTGGTGCACGAGAACGAATTCCGGAGATTGAAGAGGCCTTTCAGAGCGCGAAGGGGTACTTCAAGCGGGGGCTTGCAGAGGGGCTTCGGCTCCGGTGTATTCCAGAGCTCCGCTTTTTCTATGATAATACGCTCGATACGGTTGAGCAGATCAATGAGCTCCTGAAGAAGGATTCGGGGAACGGTGCTCAAGAGGGAGACGGGGATTCACCCTCTCTTGCTTCTGTTGATGGTAAGGCATAGGGAGGAGACCGTGAGCAGTGATCTTGAGCGAGAGTATCAGGCGGCGATCGAGCTGTTTCAGCAAGCAGAGAGTGTTGCGGTTTTTTCGCATGTCGGTCCAGATCCTGATGCGTATGGGTCCTCGTGTGCGATGGCGATCTTTCTCGAGGAGCTTGCCGTGCACCAGGGCCGTTCGCTCGACGTTGTCGTCGTCAATGAAGATGCAGAGGCTGCTCGACTCGACTTCATCCCGCGCTCGCAGCAGGTCATGACGACCCCGGAGTCGGAGAGTGCTATTGATCTTGTGGTGGTGTGTGATTGTGGTGAGCAACACCGGGTGGGAGAAACTCTGGATCAGTGGATTTCGGAGAGTGGTCTTCCACGTATCTCCATTGATCACCACCAATCCAATCCACTCTTCGGTGATGTGAATATCGTTGATACCGAGATGTCTTCGACCTGTGAGTTGCTGTATGACCTCTTCGCTTTTTGGAGAGCGGCTGCACCGGGAAAGGTTCCGGAGTGTTCTCCGCTACTGGCAGACTGCCTGCTTGCTGGAATCCTCGGTGATACGGGAGGTTTTCGGTACCGCTCCACCGGAGCAGGAACGCTGGAGAAGGCTGCTTCACTCCTCGAGCACGGGGCCAGACTTCCCTTTCTCTCTCAAGAGTTATTCGGTTCGACTCCGTTGAGTACGGTGCAGCTGAATGCGCGGGCGGTTGAAAAGATGCGACTCTTTGCGGATGGACGGATTGCGGGAGTTTGCCTTACGCACGAGGATTACGATGCGGTTGGCGCCGGTGATGGAGATGTGGAAGGACTCGTCGAACTGCTCCGTGATATTGAGGGGGTCGAGATCTCCTACACGATTCGGGCGGTAGAGGACCGGTGGAAGGCGAGCCTCCGAACTGGCCGTGATGATGTTGACCTCTCTGTTATTGCCCAGTCTTTTGGGGGAGGGGGGCATCGAGCTGCTTCTGCTTTTCGAGCAAGCGGTTCGGTCTCGGAGCTCATCTCTCGCCTCGAAAAGCTGCTGACGGAAGCGCTTGAGGCGGCAGATGCTCCGAACAGCTCCTCAGCACACGGATAAACTGGACGAACAGTGATGCTCCCTCCTGGCTTTCTCCTGATCGATAAACCCGTCGGCCTCTCCAGTGCCGCGGTTGTTGCTCGTGTGAAACGTCGGCTCGGTCTCCGTCGCCGGGACAAGGTGGGGCATGCGGGAACGTTGGACCCTGACGCGACTGGCCTGCTCGTCTGTGCCGTTGGCCGAGCAACAAAGTTGATCTCGTTGCTGGGGGGTGGAGAGAAAGAGTACGTCGGAACGTTGCGCTTAGGAGTCACGACGAGCACAGATGATCTCTCTGGGGAGATCGTGAGCGAGCACCACGGGGAACTTCCAAGTAGCGATCAGGTGAGAGAAGCCCTGGTCGCGTTTCGGGGAGAGATCTCACAGGTGCCTCCGGATGTGAGTGCGCTGAAGGTTGATGGTGAGCGAGCTTATCGGCGAGCGAGGCGAGGAGAGGCGCTCTCTCTCCCATCAAGAACTGTGCAGATCTCAACCTTTGAGCTTGAGCCGCTGCTGGCATCAGAAGAAGAACGAACTCCACGCGAGTATCGCTACCGGGTGGTGTGTTCACCGGGGACATATATTCGGTCACTTGCTCGAGACCTCGGACGGGATCTCGGAGTGGGAGCCGCAATCGCTTCCCTCCGGAGAACCCGTTCTCTCCCCTTCTCTGTGGAAGATGCTACGCCCCTTGATGCGGTAACCACGGAGTCGCTCTCACTTTGGGAGGAGGCTTTCTCGGAGTGCGCACTCCTTGAGATTCCGTTGCGGCTGTATGAGCGGCTTTCGCACGGGGATCTCGTTCGGAGTGTTCCCTTTCTTGAAGAGCTTTACCAGGCAGGTGGGGAGCCAAAGAAGCAGGGGACCCACCGTTTTCGGGTGAGACTTCTCGGTGAAGGGCACTCGTGTGGTCTGCTTGAGCGGGCAGAAGGAGGTGGGTGGCGCGTCCTCTTCTTTGATCCCCATCCGGTGCGAGAGAACGTCGAAAAAAGCACATTTTCGGGTGAAATTTCTCAGTAGGATGGAGAGAAAGTTACGTTTTTGCAGTGGAATTCGGTATGATCGTGTCGTTTGGGATCTTCAAATGAAGGAAGGAGTAGGTTCATGAGAAGCCTGGTAGTTGTTGGGGCACAGTGGGGCGATGAGGGAAAGGGGAAGCTTGTTGATTTCCTCACCTCAAATGCGGATCTCGTGGTGAGATTTCAGGGGGGCAATAATGCTGGGCACACCCTCATGGTGGATGGTGTCACCACGAAGCTGCGCCTCGTTCCTTCGGGAATTCTCCGCCCCCACCTCACCTGTTGTATCGCTGCTGGGGTCGCGCTTGATGGCGACGTCCTCTACGAAGAGCTGCAGGAGCTTGAGCGGGCGGGCGTCTCCGTTCCCGTGGGGCGGCTCGTGATCGATGAGTCAGTACACCTTATTATGCCGTATCACCGGGTGACCGATCTCGCTCGAGAAGAAGCTCGGGGGAAGCAGAAGATCGGAACTACCGGGCGGGGGATCGGCCCGTGTTACGAAGACCGTGCGAGTCGTTCTGGAGTACGGGTTGCAGAGCTTCGAAATCTTGAGCGGTGCGAGGCGAGGTTAGAGAAGATCCTTGAAGAGAAGAATCGGTATCTCAAGGATGTACTGCAGAGCAAAGAGTCTCTTTCGCTTCAAGAGGTAATGGAGTACCTGAAGAGAGCCCAGGAGAAGGTGCTCCCCTTTGCGGGGAACGTCGGGGTTCAGGTTGCTGAAGCACGCAAGCGTGAACAACGTATCCTCTTTGAAGGAGCTCAGGGGACGTTACTCGATCAAACCCACGGGACAATTCCTTACGTGACCTCTTCGCACACGGTGGCCGGTGCGGTCTGCACCGGGGTTGGGATCGGTCCGAACGCCATCGATCACGTCCTGGGAGTAACCAAGGCGTATACGACACGGGTGGGGAGTGGCCCCTTTCCGACCGAAGATTTCGGTGCTGCTGGAGAGTACCTCCAACGCCAGGGGAGTGAGTTCGGTACGGTGACGGGTCGTTCGCGGCGGTGTGGTTGGTTCGATGCCGTCTTGCTCCGAAAAGCGATTCGTCTCAACGGCATCGATATGATCGCGCTGACGAAGCTGGATGTCCTCTCTGGCCTTGAAGAGATCAAGGTGTGTTCGCACTATACGCTTGATGGAGAGCGGTGTCTTGATGCGCCGGTGCTGGCTGATGAGTTGGAGCGAGTTGAGCCTCACTACGTCTCCTTTGAGGGATGGAAGGAGGATATTCGAGAGGTAAAGAAGTGGCACCACCTGCCTCAAAATGCGCGGATCTATCTCAGCTCTCTGGCGGAGATGATTGAGTGTGATATCTCGATGGTGAGTGTCGGGGCAGAACGTGAGTCAACGCTCTTTGCCCACGGAGCACAGCCACTTCAGAACTTTATTGAGTCGGTATAGAGACGCGAGGGGATATGTCGTTAGCAGAGAGTGCGGTTTTGGAAGAAGGGCTTCCCACCTCGATGGGGAAGATCTTAATTATCGATGATGAGCCAGGGATCTGCGGCGAGCTTGAGAAGGTTCTTATTGCTTCCGGATACGAAGCGTGTTCGCTGTCCTCCCCGGAGAAGCTTCACGAAGGACTCTCCTGGGGACCCGCACTGATCTTGCTCGATATCTGGATGCCAGGAAAGGATGGAATGGAGGTGCTTCAGGAGATCCAGCAGCAGCCGGAAGCCCCAGCGGTGATCATGATGAGTGGGCATGCCTCAATCTCTACTGCGGTAAAGGCGACCCAGATGGGGGCGTGTGACTTTCTCGAGAAGCCGCTTGATGTTGACACCATCTTAAAGAAGGTGGAGGCCGCACTGGCACCGAGTCGCGAAGACGGGAGCTCGCTGAGCGGTCGAACTTCTCGCGCTGATGAGGGTTCCTCTTCTCATGAGGAAGAGCGTCACGAGGAGCACGAAGCGGGAACCTTGCAGGTCCACCAGTCGATCTTCGGTGAGCAGGCGTGGAAGGGGGAGGCGGTTCCGCAACGAACGCTGAAACACTCCACGATTTTATACGGCCAGGGGCTCCACTCGGGGAAGAAGAGTGGCATTACCCTCGAACCGCTCCCGGCAAACTCTGGCCTTCATTTCGTGGGAGTTTCTGGGGGGGTAATCGTGCCGGCGCACGTTGATTTTGTGGAGTCGACCGGGTTTGCCACGACGCTGAAGGTCGGGCCGAGTAGTGTGCAGACCATTGAGCATCTGCTCAGTGC
>JALEGQ010000193.1 GCA_022763385.1 bacterium | reverse complement strand
CCTATCTTTTTCTGAGGAGAGTCCTTCTTCTTTTTGCGGAAAAATACCATCCCGCTATGGTGCCTTGGATTCCCTCAGGCGTCCAGAATCTCAGTGAAATCCCTGGTGTCTCGCTATCTCCTCTGTGGTGACGTTTTGGCCTGCGAAGTTTGCAGTGACTTCACGAGAGAGGTCGCAAGACTGGTGACATCTGGATGATATTCTCCATTGGAGAGTCGTTGTTTCAGGATTTTGAGACGGATTCTTCGTTCTTCAGCTTGTTGGGTAAAGTATTGCTCTGAGGCTTTCCTGATGCGTTTCGGAATATTTCGCTGCTCTTTTTTCTGTGTCATAAGATAACTCTTGGTATTCGAGCATCCATGCAAGAAAAGTCCGCTGTACGAAGAAGCTCTTCGGTGAGAGTGCCTTCGGTCACGAGATACGGTCGACACGGCCACAGCATTGCTCAAGGAAAGGGGGCGTGAAAGCTCTAGCCGTGGCAAAATGGGAAGTTTCCGTAAGGCTTGTTATCTCTATAGATGGATACCGAGCGCTTCCAGGGCAGGAAGGGTCTTTCCCTCGAAGAGCGCGAGAAATGCTCCACCTCCAGTTGAGATGTAGTCAAATTTGTGAGCGAGTTCGAGTTTGTGGATGGCAGCATCGGTGTCTCCTCCACCAACGACCGTGAGTCCGTGAGCATTTCCGATGCTTTCGACCATGCTCTCTGTGCCCTCGGCAAACTCTTCACTTTCAAAGGCTCCCATCGGCCCGTTCCAAACGATCGTTGCGGCGTTCTGAAGCGCCTCCTGAAAGAGAATTCTGCTTGCTGGCCCAATATCGAGTGCCATGCAATCGGCGGGCACCTCCTGCACGGTGGTATTGCGCGCGAGGCCCTGACTCTTGAGTGATGGAGCGACGACGACATCAACAGGGAGGTAGAGTTGGGCTCCGCGACGCGCGATCTTCCCAATAATCTCGATCGCCGTCTGAAAGAGTTGCGGTTCATAGAGCGATCGCCCCATCTGAAATCCCTGGGCAGCAAGGAAGGTATTTGCCATCGCTCCACCAATGATGATCTTATCCGCCTTTTCACAGAGAGAGAGAAGTACCCCGAGTTTTGAGGATATCTTCGCGCCACCAATAACTACGGCGAGTGGGCGCTCAGGCTCTACGAAGGCTTTTTGAAATGAATCAAGCTCTCGTTGCATGAGCAGTCCGGGCGCCCGTTCGGTAATCTGTTTGGGTACCCCAACGACGGAAGCATGCCCCCGGTGGGCTGTCCCGAAGGCATCGTTGACGTAGACCTCCATATGTCGCGAAAGATCTGCCGCAAAAGACTCATCGTTGTCTGTTTCTCCACTGTGCCAGCGGAGGTTCTCGAGCAGAACGATATCTCCGTACGTTGCTTCTTGAATGATCTTCTCAGTCTCCGCTCCGATACAATCAGGGGCAAGAGTTACCTGCTTGGCATTACCAGGAATGACCTCTTCGCGGAGAAACGCGGCTACGGGTCGAAGAGAAAACGCTTCGTCTCTCTTTCCTCCGGGCCTCCCGAGGTGAGAGGCGATAACCGGAATTCCTCCTTTTTCGAGGATGAGGCGGAGTGTGGGAAGAAAAGAGCGCACTCGGTGTGCATCTGTGATCTCTTGAGCCTCGTTAAGAGGGACATTAAGGTCCGCTCGAACGAAAACCTTTTTCCCGTTCAAGTCCAGATCGTGAAGAGTTTTTACCGAATTCATATTCTCCTTTTACTTAGCACACATTGAGATTTCATTAGATTCCACTTGGCTCATCGATGAAGAGGAAGGGAATGCCGTATTCTTTGGTAATATGTTCGCCCACTGCTCGTACGCCAAAGGTTTCCGAAAAATAGTGGCCGGCGAAAAGGGCATTCATCCTAAGCTCTTTCGCGAGATGATAGGATTCGTGTTTCGGCTCTCCAGAGATAAAGAGGTCGCACCCGAGTTCCTTCGCGTTCGGGAGAAGACTGCTTGCAGAGCCTGTTGCGATTCCTATAGTGCGAACGGTTGGTGTTCCAAATGAAAGTGTTCTTACCAAAGTTTCCCCGTGAGCGGGAATGATTGTTTTTCGAGCTTCGTCGATCACCGATTCTCTCGCGCCCTCTTCTGCCAGTCTGCCGGTTACTCCAACAGGGACACCGTTGAAGAAGAAAGAGGGGGAAACTTCTTGAAGCTGAAGCTTCCTGGCGATCTGGGCTGCATTGCCAAAAGTAGGATCTCCGTCAAGCGGGAGGTGTGACGCATACAGAGAGCACCCTCCCTGCACAAGGGTTCGGATCTTCTCGCCAACGATCCCTGATATCTTCGGAGAGCACGAACCCCAGAAGAGTCCGTGATGGACGATGAGAAGATCACATTCGGCATCTGCAGCGTGTTGGAGGATGGAAAGTCCCGAATCTACGGCGAGCCCAACCTTTGCAACATGGCTATCTTCTCTCCGGGCAGCTACCTGGAGTCCGTTCCAAGAGATATCAGGTGCTCCTTTGCTCGCAGGAGAACCGTATCGCTCGGATTCAAGGAGCGAGTCGAGATGCGCGGTAATCTCTCCAAGGGCGGGAGAGGAAGAAAGAGGTTGAGGCATACCATTCTTTGGTGTCGCAATTCTCCGGAGAGTATGGGGGGAATCGGAGGAATTCTCAAGCTTTCGGCGTTCGGTTCCTCTTTCTTGGAAAAGGTGGCCAAGGGTGATAGCCTGCTCTCCTGAATGAGAGTGGGAGTACGATGAGCTGGTTTACAAGGAGCAAGGCACCGAAGCCTCAAGCGGAAGGAAGTGACCGCGTCCAGATGCCGGACGATATCTGGACGAAGTGTCCGAAGTGTGGAGCAATCCTCTACACGAAAGAGCTTCGGCGAACGATGGGGGTGTGCACCCGGTGTGAGTACCATTTTCGCCTCACAGCCCGCCAGCGACTTCCGGTGCTCGTTGACCGGCACTCGTTTTCAGAGACAGATGAGGCTCTTCGAACCACTGATCCGCTAAATTTTCGGGATAGTAAACGATACCGTGACCGACTAAAGAAAGCCGAGCGGTCCAGTGGCTCTACTGAGGCCGTGATTACCGGACGTGCTCGAATGCAGAACATCCCCATTGCGATAGGGGTCTTCGAGTTCGGTTTTATGGGCGGGAGCATGGGTGCGGTCGTGGGGGAGAAGCTCGCCCGTATCGTGGAGATCGGAACCAAAGAGCGTCGACCGGTGATCATCGTGAGCGCCTCCGGAGGAGCTCGAATGCAGGAAGGGATCTACTCTCTCATGCAGATGGCAAAGGTCAGCGCTGCCCTCGGGCGTCTCGGGCAAGCAAGGGTTCCCTACATCTCGGTGCTCACTGACCCGACCACGGGGGGAGTGGCGGCTTCTTTCGCCATGTTAGGAGATGTTATCGTTGCGGAGCCAAAGGCCCTGATCGGTTTTGCCGGTCCTCGGGTGATTGAGCAAACCATTCGCCAGAAACTTCCGGAAGGGTTTCAGCGGGCAGAATTTCTTCTCGAGCACGGCATGGTGGATATGGTGGTCGAGAGAGCAGCGCTGAAGGATGAGATCTCGGGTTTGCTCGTAAATTTCGGTTTTCGGGGATAGGTCTCCCGGCGGTCGCTTTACAGGTGACGGAACGGCTCTGTTGGTTCACTATAGCCGGAGCTGTGCTGGGTGTTGCATCCCTCTGTGGGAAGATAAGTCGGGAGAATGTTCATGATAGTGGAAGAGGGGCTCTCTCGCAGGTGCCATTTCCGGTCTGTGGTCTTTGCGATTTTCTCCTTTTTCTCAGTGTACCTTCTGCTGGTGAGTGCTGCTAGCGCTCAGGTACAGCCCCCTGATAACGAGTTCCTCTTCCGTGAAGACTCTGATCAAGCTCAAGAACGGCTCTCACGTCAGCGGGAGGTTTTGATGGGAACGGGGAGTGCTGCTTCCCGACAGTCCTCTTCCGACAAGATTGATTTTTCGGCTCCCTCCGTGGAGTTCGATAAGGCAGAGAATGTAATCTCTGGCTCTGGAGGAGTGCTCGTCTCTGGCCAGGGGCTCCGACTTCAGGGAGAGACGGGAAGTGTTGATCTCGACACCAATGATGTGGTGCTGAAGCGCCGGGTACTGATCACCGGTGAGGGGAACTCCATTCAGGCCGACGAGGTGGAGTTTAATCTCGATACGGAAGCAGGCACGTTTACGGATGCTCGTTTTACCCTTGAGGATGGAGCCTACGGATTTCAGGCAGAACGGGCGAAGAAGTTGAACGATACCGAGTTCGAACTCGAAGACTGCTTCCTTTCGACCTGCCACTGTCCTGACGGAGATACCCCCTGGGTCCTCAGTGGTACTCGAGTTTCGGCAGAGAAAGAGGGATACGCGCACGCCTATAATTCTGTCTTTCGGTTTCAAGGAGTGCCGCTTTTTTATACGCCGTGGATCGCTGTTCCCATTAAACAGGAGCGCTCGAGTGGTCTTCTTGTCCCCCAGTTCGGATACAGTAACCGTGATGGATTTACCACCCGACTCCCCTTCTATGGAGTCATCGATGGCTCAAGCGATATGGTGGTAGCGCCCTTCCTCGCAAGTCGTACCCGAAGAGGGCTTCAGCTCGATTATCGAGAGGCCTATTCCACGAGGAGTAGTTTTGAAGGGCGTGCGGTGTACTCGGACGAAAGTCCTCGGGACGGAGATCTTCGGGGAACCGACATTACCGGAGTTGCGGAACCAGAGATCGACGATGATCGACTCGGTCTCTACGTAAAGCAGAACTGGAGGAATTCGTCTTCAGCGGATGTCCCGCTAAGTCTTGTTTCAGATGTTCACTGGGTGAGTGATACGCTCTTTCTTCGTGAAATTGAGGATGCTGATATCGGATTGGCAAGCAGCCGCTACGCAACCTCGCGAGTCGCGTTAAGAAGTCAGCTGAGCGATTTCGTCTCTTCTTCAGTGATCGGAGAGTGGAACGAGAATCTCGTTGGTCTTCAGGATACGACTCTTCAACGGCTACCGCAGCTAAATCTCACCGCCTCCCGAAGCTATCGCCCCTTTGGATTTAATCCGTACGGCCTCAAGGTGACTCCGAAGTTTGAGGTAAACGGAGTGAGGTTTCAACGCGAAACGGGTTATGATGGAACGCGACTTGATTTTAATCCTTCTCTTCGAGTCCCATTTCACTACAAAAACTTCTTTAACAGCGAATTTACTTTTGCCTATCACCAGACGATGTACGACCTTGATGACGTTTCATCGCTTGATGGGAGTGCAGACCTCGATGATTCGAGTGATAGGGGCCTCTTTCGTTTTAACTACGAGGTGAGAACAGCCCTCGAGAAAGTATATGATCTCCCGGAAGAGAATATACTCTCGACGCTCACCTCACTCGGCACACGAAGTCAGTCGCACCGGCTGCAACGAGTGAAACACACCATCGAGCCCCGCGTGAGCTTTGCCTACGTTCCCGACACCGATCAAGAGAACTTGCCCCTGTTTGATTCCTTTGACCGTATTCGAAATCGAAGTTTAATCACTTACGAGCTTCGAACGCGGCTACTCGGCTCTTTTGACTACTTTCAGGGGGCAACCAATGATATCGAGGAGTTTACCGAAGAAGTTGACGATCTCAGTCCACTGGATACCCTCTCGCCGTTGACTGATTTTGATGTTGGCTCTTCTCTCCCAGGGAGTACTTTCGGGGTTCCACTCGTTGCTCCTGCGCGGGGACGTCGGCAGATTCGAGAGTTGGCGAACTTTCGGCTCGTTCAGAATTACGACTATATCGAGGATCAGGAAGATCTCGACCCCGAGAGGGGGCCGTTCTCAGATGTTGGAGCGCAGCTCTACCTGACACCAACGCAAGATTTCGGTTTTGGTGCTGGTACCAACTATGATGTGGAAGGCCAGGACGTCTCCTCATGGCAGCTCGCCTCGCACCTGTATGACGACCGCGGAGATAGTATTCGAGCCCGTTACACCTATGTCGACGAGAATATCAGTCAGGTAGAGGGAAATGTTGAGCTTGTCTTGAGTTCCCAATTTAAGCTCGGCTACTATGCCCGGTTTGACGAGAGAGAGTCAGAGTTTATTGAGCAACAGGCAGCGCTGCGCTTCTCGAGTTCTTGCGATTGCTGGCATATTGACCTCGGTTTTACCGAAGAGATCAATCCGAATCGAGAACGTGTCCTCTTTCGTTTCACCTTAAAGGGGCTCGGAGACCTGACGCAGAACTTCGGATTTGAAGACCGAGGAGATGAGTCACTCCAGCCTTAGCACACCGTGAGCATTGCACGGACAAAATTGCACGGAGAGGAGTGGGAGAACGTTATATGAAAGTGCTTATTACTGGTGGGGCAGGGTTTATCGGCACCAATCTCGTCTTCCTCCTCCGAAAGGAGAGGCCGGAGTGGAACCTGCACGTCCTTGACCTCCTCACCTATGCTGGTAACTACGAGAATATTGCGTCACTGGTCAAGGAGGAAGAGGTTGCATTT
>JALEGQ010000192.1 GCA_022763385.1 bacterium | reverse complement strand
TTCTCCAACGTGAGCAGGGTCGGAGTCGTTTCTATCCGTAAATTCGTGATCAGAAAGCGAAACTCCGACCGTTGGGGTCCAAACCCCATCGAAAAAACGAGCGCTCGCAGCGGTGCGCCAGAAGAGCTGTTCATTATCCAGCTCGCGGTTCGGATCGTCACCGAGGAAGCCACCAGCATTATCAAGATCTGTTGACGAACGGTTATATCGAAAGGTGTTATCAATGGTAAGAGTCTCTGACGGCTGTAGCTGAGCGCGAAGGGTAACACTCGTATTCTCAAACCCGTCATCCTCGCTATTACCATCTCGCTCTTCCGCAGCAGAGATTCCTCCCTCATCTTCCCTCGTGACCCCCAGCGAGAGATTTCCTCCCTGTACTCCGTGAGAGACTCGCGCTCGCTGAACATAACGATCGAAGGATCCAGCCTCACTAGAAACCTCAGCAGAAGTCCCTTTTTCGCCGGTTTTGGTGATGATATTGATCACCCCACCGATTGCATCAGATCCGTAGAGACCACTCTGTGGCCCACGAAGAATCTCAATTCGCTCAACGTTCTCAAGGGTCAGATCTGCAAAATTAAATGCTCGAGCTGGATTTCCCGGATTGTTGAGCTCAATTCCATCCAAAAGCACTAACGTCTGCTCCGAATTCGCTCCTCGCAGAAAGATCGAGGTGTTTCCGCCGCGCCCTCCGCTCCGAACGACATCAATACCGGGAACGTCTCGAAGGATCTCCGATACATGTGTTCTCTGAGACTGTTCGATCTGTTCTTCAGTTATCACCGTAAAGGAAGAGCCCACCTTGCTCTGAGGCGTCACACTTCGGTGGGCGGTCACAACGATCGGAACTTCACTGTCGGCAGCGGTGATATCCACACTGGCGAGTGAACAGAAGAGGGCAAGCCCCAGCAGGCCACACCCGTTCATAGCATTTCTCATGGTTTTCTCCTCGCACCAGGAAACCAGGAAGGGCTTCCCCCATCACGAGGACCTTTCCCGCTCTACGCTTTGTTTCCCTGTGTCTGCAAGAAGCACCTCTCAATCCACGAAGAGGAGCTCAGTTGTACTTCCCCACGGACAGTGAGGCCTAGCACCGGGTAGGTCTTCTGACTCTCTCCATATCTTAGCGGAACCTTCCCAAAGAAGTGGCAGACCACACTCACGACGTGAATGGACAGCCGGACTCCCTCAGTGGCATATATCTCCGTAAGATCCCTAAATCTCAAAGGATTTAGGCGGTAGATCACAGCGGCGGGACCGTGTCGGATTTTCACCGAGCTTCCCTTGAACCCGTGCCCTATGGAGTGCCCTGCGGGGCACAAGTTGTCAAGCGGGTTGATTTTTCGCACCTCAAACGGCAAATTAAGGGTCTTATGGAGGTACTGCCGGACGTAAGGCCGGCCGAGAGCAACGATCTCTACAACGACTATTGGGAGTAATATTTGGTCAACTACAGAAGAGGTGGAAGAGGACGACGGGCGCAGATGCCCGTTCAGGAAGATAGTCATCGAATCAATACCAACATCCGGGTCCCCGAGGTCCGCGTCATCGATGATGCCGGCAAACAGCTCGGTGTCATGCCGACGTCTCACGCCCTCCGACTTGCAGAGGAAAAAGAGCTTGACCTCGTGGAGGTAGCTCCGAACGGGAAGCCTCCAGTCTGCAAGTTTATGGACTATGGGAAGTTCAAGTACAAAGAGCAGAAGAAAGAAACAGAGGCGAAAAAGAAGCGCTCAGAAACGTCGATCAAGGAGCTCCGGATTCGCTATCGAACCGACTCTGGCGATCTTGAAACGAAGTTGAAGAAAGCCCGCGAGTTTCTCGAGGAAGGAGACAAGGTAAAGTTTTCTATGCGCTTTCGAGGCCGAGAGATCATGTATATGGATCTCGGGCTGGAAAAGTTCAACGAGATCATCGAAGAGCTCAAGGAAGTTTCTGAGGTTGATGAGAGATCTCCAGCACGGGGCCGACAGATATACATCGTTCTCGCTCCATCAAAGGCAGCGCCGGCGAGTAAGAAGGCTCCAAAAGCAAAACAAACAGGAGAGAGCAACAAGGGAAACGATGAGGCAAAGAGTTCTCCGGCAGCATAGTCTTCGATCAAACAGCCGACAAAGCTGTCGAAAAAAGAAAACCCCCTCTTGAAGTCATGGAAAAATCTGCGTCTCCCTACCATGCCCCATCCTCCTCTGAAGGAAATCGGGGGAACCGAGCCTCGGCGGTTATTAAACAGATCTTTGCTGCAGAACACCCCGATCACTTCACTCGAAGCATTCCCGCACAGCGACTCTACCTCGCGGTAAAAGAGCAAGGGCTTTCCTCCTCCGTAGAAGTCCTCGAGATGGCGACCCGCGAACAGTTCCAGCTCATGTTAGATTTTGATCTCTGGAGCTATGACTCCTTTGAAGAAGAGCAACTGTGGCAGTGGTTGGAGTTACCGGACAGCGCAGAAGATCTCAAGATCTTGCAGAAGTTCCTCCATAGCATTGATCCAAAACTGATCGCTCTCCTTATCGAAAGATACACCACGATTATCTCGCTAGAGGAGCAGACCGAGACTCCTCCCGACGAAAAATTCTTTACTCCGGACAAGGGGTTTACCTGGGTACGGGTCGATCTGGAAGATCTCCACCAAGAGTTTCTCTTTAACCGGCTACTCGCTCTCATCTTTGAAACGAGTGCTGAGCTCTTTTACCAACTGATCCAGATTCCCTCGGTAGCGACGCGCTCCGCCCTCGAAGAAGAAAGCTACCAGGAAAAGTCAAAACGGCTGGTCAGCGAAGGATTCCCAGATGATGATTGGTCAGGAGAGATCAATTCAGGACTCTCCGTTGCATCACTCCTCTCCCAGTTAGAACAAGAGAATGATGACCCGGGAAAAGTGGGGGAGGTGCACGCCATTCCTGCATTCTCTCACAGCTACTCTCTTCCCACGTCTCTTCAGGAAATTTTGCGAGGGGTTGAGAATCGAGAGGAGGTAGAACAAGAGCTCACGCTAATCTGTAACAGCGCTCTCATTTTTTTTCGGGTCCCGACCTGGGAACAGGAGCAGGTTTTTGCCCTGGTCGAGCAGGTGCGTGGAGCGATACAGATAGGAATCGAGGTAATCTCGGCGGCTCTTGATGGCGAACACACCGCTCTATCACTCCACAAAACCGTCGGACTTCAGCGACTCTATCGAACAGGCCTTGGGCAACTCTTCTCCCTCCGCAATGCAGCCCTCTCACTTCGAGACGAAAGCTGCAACTCAGATCCCCGGCTACTCGCATTTCTCGCTGGACTCCGCCTGCGCTTTCCAAAGCTTCCACGCTTTCTCAACAGCGATGGAACCTTTGAGCATGTGGCGACGGAGGAAGGTGAATCATCACCAGCAGATGAAAAACTCCTCTCTGGCTTTCGAGCATTCGAAGCGAATGCAGATATCGAGGTCAGCAAAAAGGTTCTTCACACCCTTCAGCCGTGACGCGCAGTTTGCGCTGTCTCTCTGGAAGATCAGTTGCCGTTAACATAATACCTTCACTACTCGGATGGAGCGGCTTCTGCGTCATCAGCTCCGCCTTGCGGCAACACAACCGGAGTGCACTCCACTTTGGTCGCTTCTGGAGGCATGCACCGCCCCGTTACGGCCTTGCAGTCGGCAGAGATCGACTCCTCAAGCTCTTTTCGGGCTCGGAAACTGAGTTGTCGAAGGGCACTCCCCATCGCAACAAATTTAGACGAGATGCAGAGCGCCAGATTCTCGTGCTTCTCTCGACAGACACGACCAGCCATCGAGATATCGCGGTCCAAAAGACTTCGCATCCTCTGAATCCCCTCCTCCTCGCTCGCGGCTCGAACTCTCCTCGTCACATGGAGGACTTCAAAGGTGCTCTTTTCCGGAACCTGAGATTCCTGCTCACTCCCCTTTTGAGCTTTCATCTTTTTTCCACGAGGCGGTTCGAGGGCAGGCACCGAACTCTCTGGGGTGTACTCCCACCGGTAAGAAACCTGAGAAGAACACTCAACCTGAGCAGCGAGCGGGGCAGCAAAAAGAAGTGCCGTCAGGAGCAATATGCTGAAAGATCTTCCCGCCATAAATAAACGCTATTCTACTGTGATTGGTCCATCCTCTTTTTTATTATCGACAGGCAGAGGAAAAAGTCTCTTCTTTTTTTGAATGAATCACCGTTTTACACGTCAATAAGGGGTAGGAAACACTTTTACAGAAGGAAAAGCGGTTCAATCCGGAGAATACAGCACACCATGAGTAAAAATAGTCGAAAAGCCATATCATTTGACGTAGATGCCCTTGATATGTTCGGGGCAACCACCGAGAGAGGAACGCCCGAGAGAAACCTCCTCATGGCGATTCTCGAGCGTGCAATCCTTGATTTTGTCGGAAACGACCAACGGGAAGTCAGGCAAGCAGAGGAGTGGCTCTTTGAAGAGGAGCAAGGTACCGAGCTCGCCCAAAGGGAAGAACGCCCAATTGCCCCCTTTAGCTTCGCGTGGGTCTGCCAGCAGCTCGATCTCGACATTCGATTTATCCTCCAAACCATTAAAGATATGCCAAAACGGGGCACGAGGCGGGTTGCTCCGTGGTACTTCATGAACCGGGCAGCCTCATAAGCGCGTCGAGCAAGAGCTGTTCTGAGAATCCATTGCTGGAAGCCCTTCATCTCAATACGAGGGGAAGAGGCCACTCTGAAGATGGATAACGAAAACAGAGAAATACCGCTCAGCGAAACAGGTTTCGCCATCAGTGATACGCAGGCGCTCGGTCTGATTCGCAAGCTCTTGCTTGGCGGCGAGCTGAAGCAGATGGAACACCGCCTGCAAAGCATTGAAGAGGCCGTAGACGCCAAGCTCTCTCGTCTTGAGAAAGACATTCTGAAGTCCTTAGAGATGCTCGACGAAGAGCTTCAGGACCGGCTCCAGAACCTCCAAGCCGCGCTCTCTCGAGAAGCGGATTCGCGCGCTGAGTCCTTTGCGTTTGTTGGTAAGATACTCTCAGAGGCGGCGAGCACCGTAGAGCGAAAATTTGAATCAGTCCGAAAGAACTCATCCGAAGAAGCGAGTGCAGCACCGCCGCATCCTAAAGCAGCCTCCAATCGGGCTCCAGCCTCGAATTTTCACATTGAAAAAATACCTGTTCCTCGCAAGAAGATCGCTCCGGAGAACTTCTTGTCCAAGGAATAATCCCGGAAGAAACTACTGACTTCGCGCACAGATCACATAGACTCGGAAGCTATTCCGGTGATTGTTCGGATTGTGCCAGGAGGCATACCATCCGTTCGGTGCGTTGCCCTCACCGATGAAGATGCTTCCGTCTCGAAGCGGGCGCCCTCCTGGCGAGAAGTATTCGATGCCATCGATAATGCCGCTCGTAGTATGCACACCGCCAGAGAGCGCAACCTCTCCGCTGAGGCATGATACGGAAAGACTGTCGTTTATTGCTTCAGAGATCTTCGACTCACTTCGGTAATAGACAGCAGCAAGCCCCTCAGCGATTCCCCCTGCGCCTGGTTCCCCAGGAACACCTTGGGGGCCTCTTGGACCTACTGGTCCCTCAGGGCCTGCAGGACCACGTGCCCCACTCGCACCAGTTGCGCCCCTTGGACCTGCTGGACCTTCAGGCCCTTCGGGTCCCTGAGGGCCGACCTGGGATGCGGTGAGACCAAGCAGCACTCCAGCATCCACTCTTACCAACCCCCTTCTCTCGGGACATCTCTTTCGTGCGACAACCCGACCGTTGCTTGGCCGAAGACAGAGTCGGAGAGGTCGTGCAAAGAGTTCTGCTGGAAAGAAGACAACACAAGCGAAAAGGAGCAAAGAGATTCGATACATCGTTCTTGATTTTCTGTTAGTCAGTTATCGAGTAAGGCGAGCAAGAGAAACCTCTGCTCAAAACCACGTTCTACTCCCCTCAAGGCTATCAGAGCAGCTTGAAAAAAGTCCAGTTGTCGTCACAGATTCGCATCGAGAAAGGCTTGGATCTCAGCAGATGAGACGTTCGCGTACCCCGCCTCGTCGACGGGGCCACAGGCAGCGCCCCCATACGAGGTCACTCCCGCAAGAAGCCACTGCTCTCCCCGACGGACCCAGAGCGGGCCTCCGGAATCACCGACACAGGTCGTTGATACCGTCCCTGGCCCCGTGCTGTCCGAAAAGCGAAAGTTCGACCGAAACTCTCCAACATCAAGCGCATCTCCAGTTCCAGCATCCCGTCGCGATATCGTTGTATACCCAGCTTCAAGCCTTCCGATGGAGGTGCACGAACCAGAGGGAAGGCTATCCCCTACACCATCTCCGTCGTCATCTCGACAACCATACCCGGCGATTAGACCGACTTCATCTTCCTCGAGATCATCACTGTCCAGGAGCTCCGCTACGTCAGTTGGAAGGTCGACATCGAAGAAGGCCAACGCGATGTCATTATCACCAAGCACCCCATCCACTGCGCCAGTGTCGTATCTCGAATCCGACAGGAAGCTCGAGGCGAGAAAGGACTCGGTGGTAGATCCATTGGCAAACACTCTCACCGAGGTGACCGTTGAGTCAGGATTCGGTGCAAATCTCTCATCTCCTACCAAACAGTGCGCGGCAAAGAGTACCACCCTGGGGGCAATCACGGTTCCGGAACAGAGGCTCCCTCCGAGGGAAGACGAGATACTGAGACGGACCACCGGCGATCTGCCCGCGACACAGGTTACTCCATTGATAATCCGTGTCGAAGAGCTTACCGCCGTTCCACCAGCAGCAACACATGGGTTATCCAGCTCTCCGGAACTCCCATCGTCGTCACCTCCGGAGCCGCCGTCACCGTCTCCATCCCCAGTACTCCCATCTCCAGTGTCCCCGTCTCCTCCATCATCACTACCGCCATCACTTCCACCGGAACCTCCAGAGCCACCGCTTCCAGAGCCACCACCTCCTGGAATGGTGAGGTCGTCTCTATCCGCTGCGACACAGGCGCGCAGCCGCTCTAGGGCGGTCCGAATACGAGAGACACGTGTCCGCTGCCCATTTCGGCGTGCTCGCACCAACAACCTTCGCAGCCGCATTCGAAAACGACTCTTACTCAAGATTCGCTTCGCGAGCACCGGATCATCGGAACGAAGCGTGGCCACGTAGGTATTCACAAAATCGTCGTCAGAGGTGATAGCAACACACTTCTTATTCCGAAAAAGTGGTGTCACAGATACGGTGTCAGCAAGCAGCTCACGAGTGAACAGAGAGAAAACAAGCACTACCAGGAGAAGTATTCGGAGAGAACATTCTTGACGAGATTGAGCGCGGGAATAGGAAGGCATAAAGAGGTCCATTGATACATTGAGCAATGCTTGAATACGTCACCCAAGCATACCTCGCTGTCCAAAAAAAGAAAGTGAATCTTTTGGACTCTAGTCCCCTAAGCCTCCTCGCCTGGCGTACCACACGGCGGCCGATCGACGAATACCCTCCTTCGCCGAACTACTCGCCGTCCACCCCCCCTCTGACCAGAACGGAGAGAGGAAGTCTGAGGCGCTTTGGCCGAGAGAGTCGCCACCATCTCCTCGGCGCCGACGGATCTCATGCGCGACCCACTGGGCAAAACGCAGCCTCTTGAAGGTGGTATCTCGCGGAACAAGCTTCCACAGTGCGACGAAGGGAGAGGCAATCGCGAGGGTGAACAGAAATGCATGGAAAAAAGGGGCTCCAGAGGAAGCGGCGGCGAGACCAAAAGCAAAAGCGCCAAAGAGTCCCACAAGAGCGATCGCTCCAGTCAGGGAGACGAGCTCACCAGCACGATCCTTTCCAAAGATCTTCTCAAAGAGTCGAGCAAAACGATACGAAGAAGAGGCGTTAATAGAGAGAATGGAATTCGAGACGTGAGGATCAAGAAGATCTTCGCGATACGATTTCAAAACTTCAGTCGGAATAAAGGCGACTGAGGCCTGAAAATCTTGAAAAGCCTGCAAGGAAACTTCCCCCTTCTGCCGGGATGGTACTATCCCCCACTTCCGACACACCGAATTCTCCGCAAGGTGCTGAGCCAGCAGCTCAAGTTGCTCACCGAGGATCTGATACTGACGAAAAGTGCGATCACATCCCCCAAAGGGATGCGTTGCTGGCGACGACGGAACAGAAACTCCTGGTCGACTCATCTCACAGCACCAGCGATGCACAACACGGATCAGGCTCTTCATATTCACTTTCCAAAAGAGATTCCCTACCGAATTGACGCTACTTTCTCGACCTATCTGGCCGCACACGCACCGGAACGGGTTGAGGAGGGAAGAGAAAATCTCCAATAAGATCGGCGAGTCCCTGCAAAACGTCTCGTATCTTGCTCACCATAGATCGGATCCTCCGTAGTATGACTCCTCTCCTCCATGATACCAGCCAAATACGAAAAGCACGAAGTTTTTTCAGCTGCTGGGAGCAGAGAAACCAAATTTCACAACGAAAACAACATGTTCCAACGGCTCATGATGGTAGAATGATCATATCGCTGTGCGGCCTTCTTGCCGTTCTCTCCCATCGAGCGGCGAAGGGACTCACTGTCGAGAACGCGACGTAGGGCAACGCGCAGTGCTCGCAGGTCCCCGACTGGAACGAGTTCTCCCTGAACACCATCAGTCACCAACTCTTGCGTGGCTCCGGGACAATCTGTGGCAACAATAGGAAGCCCAAACGACATCGCTTCAAGGATCACGTTCGGAAAACCCTCGTACCGCGATGTCGAGAGCAACACTGATGCTTCGAGATAAAACGGGAGGAGATCGTGTTGAAAGGGAACAAACTCAACGCGCGCTTCCAGTTGAAGTGCTCGGACTCGCTCTTCGAGCCGTGCTTGCTCCGGACCACTCCCAACGATCTGAAGCATCCAGGAGGGGTAAAGTGCAGCCACATCAGAGAAAGCACGGAGCGCGGTGAGGTAATCCTTTTGCGGAACGAGCCGTCCGACACACAGGATCTTTGGCTTACGGCCTTGGGGTATCTCGCCTTCTGAAGAGAAGGGACGCTTTGCATTCGGAATCACGAAGATCCTCTCTCGGAGGCAAGGAGGGA
>JALEGQ010000191.1 GCA_022763385.1 bacterium | reverse complement strand
TATACTGCCCGCCAATCAAATTGCCGGAGTGGTTGTCGAAAGCTGATCGCTTTCGCCCGTTTTTGCGGGCAGTATGTGTTGTCCCTCCGGGGGACTTCCGGCAACTTCAGTTGCCTTCAGTATAAAAGAGCTCTTTGGTGGGGAGGTGTGTTATGCGCGTATTTTTTAAGGCGTCCTGTTTTGTTGTCTTTTTGCTGAGTGGCATCGAGCCGGTTTTCGCCCAGTCTGGAACCGTTCTCTTTCACGAACGGCCTGCGCTCTCTGATGAGGGACGGCTTGGGGTGAGTATTCAGCCCATCCGAGATCTCGATGGAGATGGGGTGACGGACTACGTGCTCGGACTTCCCTCCGCTCCACCGCTTCCGCCAACCCGTCCGCACACCGGTCTGGTACGGGTCATGTCTGGCCGAACACATTCGATTCTTCGGGACCTTCCTGGCCCAGCAAGAGGCCCGATAGGTCTTCCGACTCAATATGGGGTGAACGTGCAGGTGGCCGATTGGAATGGGGATGGGGTCGAAGATATCGTTCTTCCCGCTCCAGGAGCGGGCGTGCAGGCAGAGGGCGTTATCTCCATTGTAAACGGACGGACCGGAACGCTGCTCTTCCAATATGCGGGGAGTGCACCTTTTCGACAGGCAGGTGAAGAGGTGGTTGTCAGCGATCTCAACGGAGATGGACAGCAAGATCTCGTCGTTCTTCTCGCCAATCCACGTCAAGTGGTGGCCATTTCTGGACAGAACGGAGGAATCCTCTATTCAGTATCAACTCCATCGGGAGCAACGCTCGGCTTTCCGGCAAGTTTTGCGGTCGCAGACCTTGCTGGAGGAGCAGGTCAAGAGCTCGTCATTGCGGATTCTGGGACATCGGTTGTTCCGGGAGCACTTTATTTTTTTGATGCGGCGAGTGGGGCACTCCAGTTTCAGCTTCCACGTTCGGTATCTGGAGAGGAGTATGGCGCGTCTCTGGCGGTAGGAGACCTGAATGGTGATGGAAGAAGTGATCTCGTGGTCGGTGCTCCGGGAAGTTCTCCTTCACATCCTGCTGGTCACATTGATGTCCTGCAGGGCGGAACTCTCTCCTCCCTCTATCAAGAAGGAGGGCGTACACCGGGAGATCGTTTCGGAGGCGCGGTGACCGTTCGCCCCTCTCAGGGCGGACAGCCATCGCTGATCGCGGTGTTTGCCGAGCGTAGTGCAGGAAATGGCGAGCTCTCCCTTCACCGGGGAACGAACGGAGTGCGCTTCGAGTCGATCCCCAGCACTGGTGCTCGATTCGGACTCCCGATGGGATTTGCTTGGGGAGAGGCCGTGGAGGGGAGTGGAGAAGCAAATTTTCTTCTCGGAGACCCTTCTGCCGTTCCGAGCGGAAAGCTTTCCCTGAGAACCGTCAGCTCCACCGCCATTCTCGGAGATCCGAGCCCTGTTCCCAGTGGTGGGCATCTCCCGCTGCGAGTGGTCGGTGGAGGTGTTGTTCAGGGCTCTCTGCAGCTCTCAGGTGCAGGGAGTCCGGGAAGCACCGTGTTCTTGCTCGCGTCTCTTCCTCGTCTTTTGCCTCCCGCGCTTCTCCCGGCTGGGCCGGTGTACATCGGTGATGGGTTTGTGGAGCTTGCACAGACCACCGTTGACGCGAGTGGAAGCTATCAACTTGGCCCGTTTCCCTTTCCTTTCCCGAACGGATTTGTGCTCGGATTGCAGGCGTTTGATTCGAATGGAAGGTTGAGCAACGCTATTTTTGTTCGAGAGTAGGTGGTTTCTTTGTTACGAAAAAAGCTCATCGAGCTTTTTTCGGGCTTCTTGTGCGGCTGAGCGTCCCTCCTTCTTCGCCTCATCTGAACCTGAGCTGAGTCGAAAATAATCGCAGAAGTTTGCTCTCTCTTTATCTGTTACCCGCTCAGCCTGAGGCTCTCGACACGAGTTGTAGGCCTCCGGCTCGTAGTGGTCACATTGGAGGCAGCAGTGCAGGTCGTTTCCGCAGTTCGAGCAGGACTCTCGTCGAGGTATCGCCTCGTGGGTTTTAAAGGGGAGAGTGGATTGGCAGTGCACGCAGCAAGACGTCATCGAGACCTCCATCCGACGACCGTAGCATGGGGTGTATCGAGAGTCGAGATATTCGGGTACCGTAGCAGGAAGAGAGAAGGAGTACGCCAGTGAATACCAGCAATCCATCTGAGAGCAGCGATTTCGCCGATACCACCCCCTGGAAGCTCGAGAATGGTCTTCAGATATTGGCCCTTGAGCTTCCTTCCGTTGACTACATCTCGATGGACCTCGTGCTTCCGGTGGGAGTCGTGAGCGACCCGGAGGGAGCAGTTGGCAGTAGCCTCCTGATCGCCGAGCTGCTTACTCGAGGAACTCATTCTTTTACCGGAGAGGAGCTTCTGACTGCCTTTGATGACCACGGTATTCGGTACAGCACCTCTGCGTCTCTGATGAGCACTTCCATCCGCCTCCAATTCCTCCCGGAACACTTTCGAAAGGCGGTGACACTGCTTAAAACGATGCTCTGTGAGCCGCTCTTTCCAGAGGATGCCTTGGATCCCGTGAAGGCGCTTTTCCTCCATGACCTTCGCTCCCTTCGTGAAAACCCAAGTCGGTGGGCGATGAACGAGCTTTCCAGGCGATATTTCCCAGCGCCGTTTCACCGCAGTTCGCTCGGTGAAGAGGAAGATATTGGCGGTGTTAGCCGTGAGTCCCTCGTAAACCAGTGGCAATCGCGTTTTGGGCCAGGGGGAGGCGTCCTTTCCATCGCTGGCCGGCTCGATCTCGCGGAGGTGCGGGGAACCCTAGAGGAGGAGCTCTCTTCGTGGGAGGGGCAATGCGATCCTGTTCCAGAGATGGGAGCTTTTCCGGAACGGAAAAAGTTCTACCTTCCGTTTCCGGGAAATCAGCAACAGCTTGTTTTTCGGTACCCTTCGGCTCCCATGGAGTCCGAGCACTATTACGCCGGAAAGGTTCTCTCTCAACTGCTTTCAGGAGGGATGTTTGGTCGCCTTTTTATCGAGGTACGGGAGAAGCGGGGGCTCTGCTACTCCGTGTATGCTCAGCACTCAGGCCGGCGAGAGTACGGTTCACTCGTGGCATACGCCGGAACCACCCCTGAGCGAGTACATGAAACCGCTGAAGTCATGGGAGAGATTCTTCGATCTCCGATTGAGTCGCTCGGAGAGGATGAACTGCGTCGTGCGAAGAATAACCTCCTCTCCCAAATTGTTCTCAGCGAAGAATCCACGAGTGCCCGCTCCCGTTCAAATGCGGTAGACTGGCTCTTAGTTGGCCGAGTTCGTTCGCTCCAAGAAGTCCAGTCTGCGGTGTTATCTGTTGGAGTTCCAGAGCTCCAAGCGCTCCTCGCCGCATACCCGTTGGAGGACCCCGCGGCGATCACCCTTGGAGCGGAGAACTTTGGAGCATGGAATACTATCGCTGAGGAGGAGACCCACTCGTGACCGTACAGAATTCTCAATCACCATCCGCCCCACTCATGGACCTTCGGACCCTTCCGAGTGGGGTCACCTTTCTTCACGATCCCACGTTCCGTGGCGAAGGCGCGTCGGTAGTCGTCCTCGTGCGCACCGGTGCAAGGGACGAAGTGTCAGGAGAGTTCGGCATCTCGCACTTTCTTGAGCATATGGTATTTAAGGGAACCCAGCACCGGAGTGCTCTCGACCTTACCCTTGCGTTCGGCGACCTTGGCGCACAGGTAAATGCCTACACCTCTGATGAGCAGACTGTTTTTTACGGCACCGTCTTGAACGAACACGTCGATGCTCTCCACGCCATACTCCTCGACATGATGAATCCGCTTCTTGATGATGAGGAATTTCGTGTCGAGAAGAAGGTTATTTTGGAAGAGATCGCGCTCTATGCAGATCGACCAAATTTCGTTCTTTATGAGAAAGCCGTCGCGGACTTTTTTGGTGGAGTTGGTGTTGGGCAATCTGTCCTTGGGACCTCGGAATCGGTGGCTGCCATCGATCGCGAGCAGATGGCAGATTATGTTGCGCGAAGATATCGGCGCTCGAACATGGTCGTATCGCTCTGCGGAGACCTTCACAGTGATTTTTACGCGGATCTCACCGATACACGAGTGCAAGATCTGCCAGGAGAGGAGGCCGCGGGGTCTCCGAAGAGCCACTCTCGTGTTCATGGAAAGACCGAGATCTTTCATCATGAGAAGAATACGCAAGCCCACCTCTTTGGCCTTGCTTCGGGTCCTGATGCAAAGGATCCCCTGCGGTATGCGGCTGGACTTCTTGGGATCATACTTGGTGACGCTCAAAACTCTCGACTCTACTGGGAGTTAGTTGACAGTGGCCTGGCCGAATACGCGAGCATTGATTGTGAGGATAAGGATGGGGTCGGATGTTGGATGCTGAGCATCGCGGCGGCCCCTGAACAGTGGGAAGAGGTGCGTGAGCGAGCATTTGCGGTGTTGAGTGATGTACAGAAGGGCGGAGTGAACCCAACCGTCAAAAGAGGTGGAACGGTTACCGAAGAAGAGCTGGATAGGGCGAAAACAAAGTGTCTGAGCCGGCTTGTGATGGACAGTGAGCTTCCCCTGGGAAAGGCGCTTGCAAGCGCCGTCTCACTTCAGTACCGCGGCGTCCCCTTTGTACTTCAACACGAAATGGAATCTATTCGAAACGTCACCCGAGAAGATTGTCAAGCCCTCCTTGAGCGCTATCCAGTAGACACCATGAACCTCTATGTGATGCTTCCCAGATGATGCTTTCCAGTGAGAGTTGGCGAGCTACAGATACACGAGAGTTAGCGAGCTACAGATACAGCGAGCTAAATAGTACAACTCCAACACCGCGAGCCTAATAGGCTTCTTCTTCCTCGTCGTCGTACTCTTCCTCGTCTTCGCCATCTTCGTAGTCGTAGTCGTCATCGTCGTCTTCATCGTAGTAGGACGCTTCCTCCGACTCCTCCTCCTCTTCGGACTCTTCAAAGACATCGGGATCTATCTCTTCCAGTGCATCTTGAGCGACGGAGAGGAATGAGGCGATCTCATCAGAGGAGTAGTCTTCCGCATCCATTATTGACTCGAGCGAAGCTCGAAGCTCGGTCACGAGTGCCGCATCAATCTCAACTCGGAGACTCTCATCCTCTTCTTCCTCTTGGCTCACCGCAGACTTTTCTGCACTAAAGTCGGATTCGATCTGCGTCTGCAATTCCAGAAATCCTTCCAGTATCTGCGCTAACCCATCATTAATCTTCTCAGCAGCTCGCATTCCTCTCTCCTTCTGTTACGCGCAGAAGACGGTCGCATCGTGAAAGGTGAAATGCAACCGTCTTGAGCCTCCACCAACAAATTACCGGATGCCGGAGGAGGAATCTACCCTTCATCTTCTCTGTGCTACCGAAAAGGTGGAGGGCTCACTTTTTGTATTGGAGGGTGGCTCGACGAGCGGATACCGTCTACCGTAGAGCTTCGGCGCACATTGAGGGTTTCTTATGAGAAAAACGGTGGATTTCAACGAGTGTTTCAAGAGCATGCCGCGGACAGCGGCCCTCTGGGTTCTTTTGTTTTTGCTCCTGACGTGCGGGTTGGGATGCTCTCCCCAGGGGAGGCGATCCGGAGGAGGCTTCGAGGGCGTTATGGAGCGGCCGCCACTCCAGACTACCTCGGTTTCTCCGGTTCACCTTCGAGAAGTACGCAAGGTCCTCATCGCGCCGATGCATATCGGCCCCTCAGCCATTGAAGCGCTTTCGCATGAAGTCCGCCTTGAACAGCTGCTTGAAGAGTATGCGGTTGGAAAGCTGCGGGTAGAGAGCGTATTTGGAGAGGAGGTGATGCGGAGCGCTCGGAAGACCTATGGAAACCGGAGGCCCACTGCTCGGGAGCGCCATCAACTGATGGAAGAGTTTGGAGCGAATGCGTTTCTTGAAACGGAACTCCTGCACTACGCACAACGTGAAGGGAGCCGAGTTGGAGCGTTACAGCCGGCTGAAGTGGTCATGAATTTTCGACTATTCGGCGGTGCGGCAACGAATACTCGCGATGGGTATTCAGAGCCGATCTGGGAGGCAAACTACTCTTTTCGGGATAAGGCGCTGACAGATGACCTCCTTTCGGTGCAAAAACGCTTCTCTGCTGCTGGAAATGAGGGAGGAAGCGCTGGTGCTGGATGGAAAGGTGCCACCGCTTTGGTGGAAAATAGCATCAAAATGGCATTTCGTGAATTAGAACGCGAGCGGGAGCAGAGTTTTGCGGTGGATCGCGGAGTGAGGAGGTAGTTGTCGAGTGGCTGCGAGAGGAAAAGGTGCGAATAAAACTCGTGTGAAGGGGCAAAAGGCGTCCCCAGAGAAGATTGGCAGATCCGGCGGGAGAAAGAAGAGTGCCTCGCGACGGAAGGGCACTTCCCGGCCAGCTCCAGAGCGTCGCAAGCGAGCTTCCTCTCGTGAAGCTCTTGCGGTCGGTGAGCCTGGTTTCTTTGCCCTGCATCGGGAGGTTTCGACGCTCTTATTGGCGAGCTTTATCGCCTTTCTCTCGGCGGCACTGCTCACCTCTACTTTTTTTGGGGAGATCGCCCATGAAGAGTCGTTTTCTCTTTTGCAGACGGTTCGGGAGTTTCTCTTCAGCTTCCGTGTTTCGTCTTCGGAGCTCTCTGTCGGATCTGCTGAAAGTGCTGCGAGCAATATCATGGGACCCGCCGGTGCATTTTGTGCCGTGATACTGACCGAACTTTTTGGTTTTGGAGCCGTGGTGCTTCCGTTCTCGCTGTGTGTGACCCTCTTCGCCCTCTGGTCCCCGTCCGGCGAAAATGACGAGGAGTCTGCCGCGCTGGTTGGTGTCGTTCGACACGGAATCTTGTGGTTCTTCTTTTGTGGGCTATTCTCGGCCCTCTGTGCCGTTTTTTACGGGGAGCAATTTGGTGGGTGGATCGGAGCCGGTGCCGCCTCTCCACTTGAACAGATATTCGGAGGGACTGGAGCATCTTTTCTCTTGAGTATCGGCCTCTTTCTGCTGAGCTATTTTCTCTTCGGCGCGCAGTTTGTCAGGGCTACGGCCAAGGTTGGAGGCGGCGCAAAAGTCGTGTTCAGTCACCTGGCGGAGTGGATCGGGGTTCTCGGTCGTAAAAGTGTACGAACGCTTTTTTTCTTGGCCCGGGCTGGGGGACGTGTGCTTGTTGCTGCCGGTATTCACCTCGTAACGCGGAGTTGGGAGGGGGTGTGCAACGGTCTTGAGAGAAGAAGAGAGAGGCGTGCTGAGCAGATGAGGCAGAGAGAGCGCCTCACGGCAGAAGAGGGGGACCCCGCTCGGGCAAGGAAAAAAGTTCAAAAAAGAGTCACAGAGGAACCTTTCTCTGACTCTGATGACTCGCGAGAGATCGTCGTGGTCGACCATTCCGCGCCGCTTCTGGAGGCCCGTTCGCACCACCTTTCCCGTCAGGCAAGGGAGCAGAAGGAGAAGGAGCCTCCGAGCAATCGAGCGCAAGCGAATTTCCCCGATTTTCAGTTTCCCTCCACTGAGCTCTTGCGTGAAGTGAAAAAGACCCAGAGGCGAGTGGGCAAGGAAGAGCTGGTGGAGCGTTCTGAGGTGATTCAGGCAAAGCTCTCTGATTTCAATGTCTCAGGAAAGATCACCCATGTTCATCCGGGGCCAGTCATTACCATGTACGAGTTCGAGCCTGCCGCAGGAGTAAAGGTGGGACGAGTTACGGCTCTCCAAGACGATCTCGCGATGGCACTTCGTGCGCCCTCAATCCGAATCATTGCGCCGTTACCCGAGCGAGGATCGGTTGGAATTGAAGTTCCCAACAGTTCGCAGGAGATCGTGAATCTTCGGGAGCTTCTTGAGTACGGCATCGGGGAGGGCCAGGGTGCGCGTCTTCCTATTCCTTTAGGGAAGGACACCTTCGGGGCTCCCGTAACGGGTTATATCGCGGAGATGCCTCACCTTCTTCTTGCAGGGGCTACCGGAACAGGAAAATCGGTGTGCATCAATGCCGTCTTGATGAGCCTTTTATATCGGGTGCACCCAGAAGAGCTGCAACTGATCCTTATCGACCCAAAGATCCTCGAGCTTAGTATCTATGAGGGAATTCCGCATCTTAAGGTTCCGGTAGTAACCGATCCTCGAAAGGCAAAAGCAGTACTCCAATGGGCCGTAAAAGAGATGGACGATCGATATCGGATGCTCCGTAAATACGGAGTTCGAAATATCGACGCATACAATGATCTCGCTAGCGGGAGAACTTCGCCTGATGAGGTGAGCACCTCCTCCCATGCGCTTGGGAAGCGGGTAGTGGAGGAGATTGATCCACTTCCAAAGATCCTCATCGTTATTGATGAGCTTGCCGATCTTATGCTTACCTCTGGGCGTGAGATCGAAGAGCTTATAACGCGGCTGGCGCAAAAGGCACGAGCCGCAGGGATACATCTTCTTCTTGCGACTCAAAGGCCTTCTGTTGATGTTATCACTGGTTTGATCAAGGCGAATTTTCCAGCGCGGGTTTCCTTTCGGGTGTCCTCCCGTATTGATTCGCGGACGATTCTCGATACCATGGGGGCCGAGCGACTCCTCGGAAAGGGGGACATGCTCTTTCTGCGTCCGGGGGCTCATCACTTAAAACGGGTTCATGGAGCCTTCGTTGCGGATGAAGACGTCCGGAAGGTGACAAAATTTCTCCGAGAGACCTGCAAGCCTCAGTATGACACCGAAGTCATGGAGATGTGTGAGAAGGCTCTTGAGGATTCTGGAAAAAGTCTAGAGCCCGGTGAGGCAGATACCTCTGACCCGTTATACGATAAGGCGGTACAGTTTGTCTTAGAGCGTGGTTCTGCCTCGACGAGTATGGTGCAGCGTCAGTTTCGCATCGGCTATAACCGAGCAGCCCGAATCGTTGATACGATGGAGCAAGAGGGGCTGGTGGGACCAGTTGATGGAGCGAAGCCTCGCCCGGTTCTCGTGCCTCAGGCGTCGAACGACGAGTAAGATTGTACTTTTCTCCGCTGCCTCGTACGATGGGGCGATGAAGAATTTTTCGTTTGTTGCTGTGCCCTCGCTGTGGTTCCCGCTTTCACTTTCACTGTGGGTGTCACTGTCACTGTGGCTTCCGTTTTCCTCTCCCCAACCTGCGGTAGCTGATAGCGATTTGGCAGGAACGCCTTGCTCTGTTCTCCTGTTTGGCGCGGGGTCCGAAACGGAAGAGATGCCGAAGTTTCTTTCCTCTACAGGAGCACCGCTCTCTCAGGCTGAAGCGAAGGCAGAGCTCCTTCGGTTGCAGCAGACATATAAGGGATTGAATACCTTTCAAGCGAGCTTTGTACAGCGCTCCTATCTCAAGAGTCTCGATTTGGAAGAGACGTCTGAGGGGAGGCTGGCGCTAGCATTTCCAGGAAGGCTCTTGTGGGAATACGATAAGCCAGAGAAGCAATATTTTTTGCTCAAGGGGGGCGAGTTTCAGCTGTATCAACCGCGAGAGAAGCAGCTGATCATTCAATCCACAGAGAAGTTCTTTCTCTCAGATATCCCGGTTGCCTTTCTTCTTGGCTTGGGAGACCTCGCGAACGATTTTCGGGTACAAAATGGGTGTAGGCGAGAGAAAAGTGTTACCCTATCACTCGAACCGAATAGGACTTCCGTGAGAGGAGCAGAAGATCCGCTTCGAGAGTTGACGCTCACCTTTCATCAGGGCGAGTACCTCCCGGTGGTGGCCGCGGTGCTTGATCGGGAGGGGAATAAGACCTCGTTCGCACTTTACGGACGGAGGACGGATCTTCCGCTCTCTGAGAAGGAGTTTCGTCTTCCCGTACCAGAGGGAACGGATGTGCAAGACCTTCGGTAGAGCCCAACGGGAACTACCGTAACCTATCTAATGAGAATGATATGTCTTCAAAGCTTCACATTATTGGTGATGGACCGAAGGATGCTGGGGCAGTAGTCCAGGCAGAATCACCGGCCCATGAGGGGAAGACGCTGGTAGGAAGGGACTACCAGGGAAAGGTTGCCGTGGTGAATCTGGGGTGTGCTAAGAACCAGGTTGATGCAGAGGTGATGCTTGGTGCGCTGCACCATGCGGGGTTTGAGCTTATTGACGATCCAGTTGAGGCGGATATCGCGGTGGTGAACACCTGTGGTTTTCTTCAGTCGGCGGTGGAAGAAGGGGTCGATACGATACTTGATCTTTCGGAGTTGAAGTCTCAACGCTTGAGAAAGCTCATTGTTGCGGGGTGTATGGTTGAGCGATATGGCGAGGAACTTCGCGAGAGTCTTCCGGAGGTCGATCACTTTCTCGGAGGAAATGACCTTCTCAAGGTGATTGATGCCGCGCGGGAGGGGTTTGACTCTCCTCTTCGTCAGGCCGCGAGACCGTATTTTATCTACGACGAAACCGTTCCGCGAGTGCTTTCCGAGGGGAACTCGTCCGCTTTTGTGAAGATCTCTGAAGGATGTAACCGTCCCTGTTCCTTTTGTATCATTCCTCGTATTCGGGGGACATTTCGAAGTCGGGCGGCAGACTCCATCATCCATGAGGTGCGGGAGCTTCGAGCACAGGGAGTCAGAGAGGTGAATCTGGTTGCCCAGGATCTCACCGCATACGGAGAGGACCGGAAGGAGTCTGGAGAAGACTTTCGTACGCTCCTCCGTCGATTGGATCAAGAGACCGAGATGGACTGGATTCGTCCCTACTACGCCTATCCGCTGGGAATTCATAAAGAGCTCCTTCAGACCATCGTAGAGAGTGAGCGAGTGGTGAACTATCTCGATATTCCGTTGCAGCACGTGAGTGAATCGATCTTACGAGCCATGAAACGACCGATGGGGAAGTTCTCGCCGAAGCCGCTGGTGGAGATGATGCGAACCGTGGCTCCGGAGATCGCTCTTCGGACGACGTTCATCGTCGGTCATCCCGGGGAGGATGACTCTCATATCGAAGAGCTGGCGGACTTTCTGCGGAGTGCTCAGTTTGAGCACGTTGGAATCTTCACCTATTCGCAGGAAGAGGGGACCCCCTCGTACGAACTGGCTGGGCAGGTTCCGGAAGAAGAGAAGGAGGCCCGTCGAAACTATCTGATGGAGGTCCAACAGGAGCTCCAGAGCGAGCAGCTTGAGCAACGGGTCGGCGAGACCTATTCTGTCCTGCTCGACGGCCATCACCCAGAAAGCGACCTTCTCTTACGTGGCCGGACTCCATTCCAAGGCCCTGACGTAGACGGTGAAGTCATCATTAACGACATCGACGAAAGCATTACCGTCCCCCAGGAGCAGATCAGAAGCACCTTCGGTGAGGTTCTCATCACCGAAACCGCCGGCTACGACCTTATCGGCACGCTCCTCAACATTACCGAGCATGCGTGACAGAATTGCCGAGCATGCGTGACAGGGCGTGATGTGAGAAGAGCGTCGTGAGGTGTTCGCATTTCCAGCGCAGGGCTTTTCTTCGACGTCCTCGACGAGTGCGGGGGAATAGTGATAACGGAAAGTCTTGGCTCGTCTGCGGAGTGTCTCTGAATAGCCCAGCGCTGGAAATGCTCTGGAGCTTTCATCGGTTACGGAAGGAAGGCATAAACTCTCCTGCTCGTTGACGTATATGAGTCTCTCGACCGCTAGTCACCTATCATTTCTGGATATTCCGAAAAAAATAGGTCCATTCCAATGTCGGACATCACCTTAAGTGCCCTGCAAGAAAGGTAGCCCCCTCCACCGGTAGCCTCATTTCGAGGTGAGAAGCCTATATCCGCGGAGTATTTTCCTACGGGCAGTTGTTTGCCCTCGGCAAGCAGCCAGTCTTCGAGTGCCTTGAGTTGATTTGGAAGTTCCCACTCATTATCGCAGAGCCACGCAAGCTCTCGCCACCGATGTCCTTCTCTTGAATCTGTATATTCACCTAAAGTGATCGGCATAAGTAGCTTTTTGAACATAACGATGCAAGGGAGGACTCGACCCGAAGGCGAAATTCCCCTCTTCTTGTTTTACCCTAAAGTATCCCCTGAATTCCAGGCGTATAGCGCTCTTCAAAAGTAATGCTCCCAGCGAACCCATGCTTGACAGAGCGTTGATGTGAAGAAGTAGCGAGATGTTCGCCCTTCAGGCGGAGGGCTTTTCTTCGACGTCCTCGACGAGCACGTGAGTAATAGTGATAGCGGAAAATTTCGGCTCGTCTGCGGAGTGTCTCTGAAAAGCCCTCCGCCTGAAGGGCTCGATAATCGTCTTACGCTTTGTTTCAATCGAGCGGAGTAAGCCCATCGAGCGAGGTAGTCTTCTGACTTGCGAGCCGTGGGAGCACGTTGGTGAGATGGGTATAGGGATTTACCTGTAAAGGAATAGACTCGATTTGAGAGATTGCCAGTGAAAGAGAGTTATCCATAGGCGGCGCGAGTGTGGGTCCCCAAATGACCCCTTGAGCGAGTGCCGACTGTGGATAACTCGTCGCTTAACTACATGGTGAACAATGTAGGAACAACAGCAGGGTAGGTATCTGAAATGCTAGGGCATTCAAGCTCCAAATGCGTACGTGTATGGGAAAGAATAAATCCTTGACTGATAGAGGTTGCATTATATACGCTATAATGTATACAATTTAGTGAATAAGTGTTCGTGTGCGGGCGCAACGAAGCCATATGACAGCCGTCCAATGAAGTCGATTGGGCGGAAAGTTTTTGAGCTTCGGCAAAGAGATGAGCGCGGTTGGTATCGACTCATTTATCTCGCCAAAATTGAGAACACTGTTTATGTGCTCCACTGTTTTGAGAAACACTCACGCAAGACTCCTGCTAAAGACTTAAATACCGCTACAGAGAGATTAAAATCTGTAATGGAACGTTTAAGGGAGAAAAAGAAAGATGGCAAAAAATAAAGCAACCCACGTTACCAAAGGAAATGTTATTGATGATCTTGGGTTTTCTCCCGAGGAAGCTGCATCCATTAAGCTTAAGGTAAAGCTTCATAGCGAGATTATGAAAGTTGTAAAGAAGCGAAAGCTTACTTCCAGGCAGCTTGAAAAGATCCTTGATATTCCCCAACCTCGCGTCAGTGAGCTTATTAATGGCAAGATCTTTGAGAAAACAAGCTCTGACAGGCTTGCGAACTACCTCCAACGTCTTGGGAGAAGTATTGAGATAAAGACCAAAGCGCTGAAGATTCAGGGCACAGAAGCCGCATAGAGAGGAAGCATCGTCGGGAAAAAGTCACACTTTCTGTTGGCTGGCGAGAGAAGGGATCTTTGAACTACCAATGAACGGACGTAACCCCAGGACAAACAGCGGCAGAAAGCTGGGGGCTGACGTAGAATGAGTATTCGGTGGGTAGACGCCCTGGATCGTTGGGGATTTTGATTGGCGAAAGGTGTTCTATAGATTTTTGTTTTTGGATCTTGGGTTCACGATATAATTGGGGATCGTGGTATTGGCTCTGTATTCTTGTGGAGGAGCACGGTGAATAGTAGCGATAGAAATGAGTTGTTAAGAT
>JALEGQ010000190.1 GCA_022763385.1 bacterium | reverse complement strand
GTTGGTCGTGGACGATGAAGAGAGCCTTCGCTCGTCGCTCCGCTTAAACCTCCAACTTGCCGGATATCAGGTAAAGGAAGCGGCAACGGCTGAGCCAGCCTTTGAGATCCTCGACTCGGAACCCGTTGATATCGTGCTCTGTGATCTGCGGATGCCCGGGGTGGATGGCATGGCATTCATCGAACGGTGCCACACCTCAAATCCTGAGACCGCCGTGATCCTCATGACCGGTTTTGGAAGTAGTGAACTCGCCCTAGAAGCGATGCGACGCGGGGCCTATGACTACATCTCAAAGCCCTTTGATCCTGAGGAGCTGATCCTCACCCTCCGCAAAGTAGAAGAACGGGAGCAACTCCGCAAAGAGAACGAAGAGCTCCGCTCTGAAGTTGAGGGTCGGTATAGCTTCGGAAACATCATCGCCAAAAGTAAGGTGATGAAAGAAGTCTTCGAAAAGGTAAAACGACTTGCCCAGTTTCACACCACGGTACTGGTCACGGGAAAATCTGGGACCGGAAAAGAGCTCCTTGCGCGGGCGGTACACCACAACTCTCCCCGTCGGGGGAAGCCGTTTATCGCCATTAACTGTGGCGCCATCCCAGAAGCGTTGATGGAGTCTGAGCTCTTCGGCCACAAAAAGGGAGCTTTTACCGATGCTTCTCGCGACAAGAAAGGACTCTTTGAAGAGGCAAACGGAGGAACGCTCTTTCTTGACGAGATCGGTGAGATGCCTCCGCACCTCCAGGTCAAGCTCCTGCGGGCGCTACAAGAGCAACAGATCCGCCCCGTTGGTGATGAGCACAGTATCTCAATTGACGTCCGGGTGATCGCTGCAACCCTCCGAGACCTCGAGCAGGACGTAATCGATGGACGGTTTCGAGAAGACCTTTTTTACCGCTTGAATGTAGTCGCGATTCACCTTCCTCCCCTCCATGAGCGTTCCGAAGATATCCCGGTACTTGTTGAGCACTTTATGAAGAAGCACAACAAACGGCTCGGACTCGCTATCAAGAAGGTCGAACCAGAGGTGATGAAGGCCCTGCTCTGCTATGAGTGGCGAGGAAATATTCGCGAGCTGGAGAACGCCATTGAACGAGCCCTGGTGATGACCGACGGAGAGAGCCTCACTCTCGAAGCGCTTCCCGATGGAATACGCGCTATGCTCGGCAAGGATAACCTCCCAGTTGATGGTGCAGGAATAGAGCTCCTCTCCGACGAGAACCTCTCCATTAAACAGCACTCCAAAGCGTTAGAGATGACCCTCATCAAGAAAGCCATTGAACGAACCAAGGGCAACCGAACACACGCCGCAAAACTCCTCGAGATCAGCCACCGAGCCCTACTGTACAAGTTAAAAGAGTTCGGCCTTACCGAGCTGGGGAAGTAGGGGGAAAGACCGCATCATTCTGGTGTGTCATTTGGTTGTCAGATGCTTGCTCCCATCCAGAGCTTATCGAATATCATGGTCATGAATTGAAAGTAATCTGGGTGTTGGATCTGGATCACCATCGGTTCATCGAGGTTGTAGTTGAAGAGGTTCACGACCCCTTTGCTCAGGAGGAGATCGGTATAGAGCGTTGAGTCTCCGCGTATCGTTCGTACCTGATGGTTTGGGTTTCCCCGAGCACACTGCCTCCACTCAGTAAGTCCGGGTCCTTCAATTCCAATGTCGCGAATCTTTGGTTTCGTTTTTTTGTTTGCTTTTAAAGCAACTCTCGCTCGCTCTCCGAATTCTCCATAAAATGCAGTGACCGGATTAAAGATCCCACAGTAGTGGCTTGATCGAGGACATTCAGTGCCCCCTTTAACGTTCGGGTGTACGTAACTTCATACCCTCCAACCGTATGGCGGTTTCGAAGGGGAAACCGTTCGAGCCTCGGTTCGAGGAGCTCAATGGTACTTAGTCTGCTTTGAAACTCTTCCTTCGCTTGAGTACGGAGAAGTTCGGTGAGCTCTTCTGGATTCAGTGCCTGAAAAACAGTTCGGTTCTCCCGCTTGATCCTCCTGACGATAGCAAGTCGCTCGAGTTCAGAAAGGGCGGAGTAGACGGTCGTCCGCTTGAGGGTTGTCCGCCGAGCGAGCAGCGCCGCGGAGCTTGCCCCCGAATCAAGCAGGGAGAGGAGCACCGTGCTTTCGCTACGATTAAGGCCAAGCTCTTCCAGAAGTTCTTCCATCACCCTCCATTATAACGAATATGCGCCACTGTTGTCGAAAAAATTACGACACTTTATATAGCCTTATATACTTAATATTACTGAGAAAAAGGCGTAAAAGAATCAAATCATACGGCATAATAAAGTCGCTTCTGTAGGGTGTTCGCAGAAAGAGGACAACTCCTCAACGCGAGAACCCATGAACGAAAATCAATCCTTTACCCTTCGCCAGCTCACTCCCTTTTTACTGTGTCTTGCTGCCTACCTGGGGAGCTATGTGATCGCTCTTCCCCTGGCCGCAAAGTTGATCGCTCTTGGCCCTCTCGTCGTTCCCGGCGGGTATATCGCCGCATCGGTTACCTATCCCTGCACGGATATCGTTGATGAGATCTACGGAAGGCGCTTTGCAAACAGCATGGTGACGATGACCCTCATAGCGATGTGCATCGTGCTCGTCTTGATTGCCGTTGATGGGGCCCTTCCGGCTGCTTCGAATTGGGATCTCAAGGCTTCCTACGATGATATCTTTGGCTTTGCTCCACGGCTGATGGTAGCGGGAATCGTCGCCTTCATCCTCGGTCAGTATGCTGATGTGTATCTTTTTGACCTCATCCGTCGCGCTTCATCCGGCCGTTTCCTCTGGCTCCGGAACAACGGATCGACGGCCGTCTCCAAGTTATTCGACTGCGTGAGCTTCAACTTCATCGGGTTTTACGGGCTCATCCCTCACGTTGAGCTCTGTGAAATGATGCTCTACACCTACATATTTTATCTCTTGATAGCCTTCCTCGATACACCACTCGTCTACCTGGGGGTCTCTTGGGCTCGAAGATATGTGTCGGAGGTGTAGTTCTCCGTGCCTTGAAATCTTGCTTCTGATACTCTCACTGGCGACACTATTCGCTTCGGAGTTTATCAGATGAAAAGGTACCCACTCTCTCTTCTCTTCTTGTTCTTCCTTGCTCCGGTTCTTCTTGATCCGGCACTTCTTTCTGCTGCTCCAGGAGGAGGAGTCTACACCTGGAAAGATGAGAACGGGGTGGTGCACTTTGCGACGAAGGCGGCAGATCCGAAGGCGAAGAAGGCGGAGCTACCAGAGATTAATCGGGGTGATGTGAAGATCGCCAAGCCGAAACTGATCTCCTGCTCAGCGCACGGGGGTACGGATTGTCAGGCGGGGGCTGATGATGATGGTTCGGTGATCTGCCACGATGGATTTCGTGGTGCCTCGGCTCGGTATCGCTTTACCTGCAACGCTCCGAAACTGCAGATCACTCAGGTGTCACCGGTCGATGAGCTCGGAAATTTTCTCGTAACGGTCCGGAACGCAAAGTCGGTGACCGCCGTCTCCCCTGCCCTGCTCTACACCCCGGAAGCGGGGGTTGAGATCGCGTTGAAGGGCCCGAAAGAGATCGAACCGTACGGAGTGGTCGACTTTCTCTTTGAGCCGAAGGATGCCGATATTCCGACTGGCACCGTTCAGCTCGCACAGCTCGAAGTGAAGTGTGCGAACTGTCCTTAGGCACTGTCGGAAAAGGAGTCCTACTGCGCTTTCCCATCTGTCCGAATCTGCCGCGTCCTCCTCGTCGCGAGTACTCAGTGGCCTAATAGGCCCTTGATTATTCACCGAGGAGCCGGGTAATCGCCGCTTGCACCTGCTCTGGAGAGTGCGCGGCGAGCAGTTCGTGGCCGGCTTCAGGAAGAACGATTACCTCTTTCTTCTCAGCGGTAAGCGCTGCTGCTACCCGCTCGCGCTCGGGGTGCTGAACCTTGGGATCTTCTGCTCCGTAGAGAAGAAGGGTGGGACAGGTGACGGCTCGGATGTACTGCGCTGGGGTGTGTTGAAAGGGATTAAAGCGGAGGATCACCCCGCCCCACAGCAACAGCAGGTGCGCAATTCCAACCGACGGGAGGCCCATCAGGGCGACACGGTGTCGGACGGTATTGAGCAAGGTATCAAAGGGACTCTCGAGCACCACAGCACTCGGAGCAACTTCACCGATCGCCACCGCCCGGGTGATGGCGACCGCTCCCATCGACGCCCCATAGAGCAGGATCGGCCGGCCGGGCCACCGCCTGCGGGCCGCACGCACGGCGTGAACGACATCCAGTGCTTCATAGTAGCCGATCGAGGTTGAACTCCCGGAGGACCCCCCTGAGCCGTAAAAATCCACTGAGAGGCTCTCTATGCCGAGCTCCTGGAGCAAGGGGACCACTGGGAGCATCTGGTCCTGTGCCGCCCGGTACCCGTGAAAGAGGAGGGCGAGCTCCTCCCGTTTTTCCCCCTCTTTCAGCGGGAAATACCACCCTTCGAGGGTCCGCCCGAAGGCCGTGGGAAAGGAAAGTCGCTCAAAGGAAAGCTTCAACGCCTCGGGCGAAACGAGGTGCTCCGGTTTCGGGGAGGAAACGGCAGAAACCGCAGCAAGTACCTGTTCTAACAGAGAAAGTCTCGCATTCTTTCCCGTTATCTGCTTCATCGGAAGAAAGATCACCATCTGACGGGCGTGGAGAAAGAGGATAACATTCACCACCACGAAAGCGATAAGGAGCAAGGAAAGGGCGGTGTTCATCGGAGGTACGGGACGAATTCTTCTGTTTTCATGAACCGTTGTTTGGAAAATCCTCCATAACATGGCTGCAATAAGTATCTCTCAAAAGTGATGTATGGAGCAAAGGGGTAGTCAGAATAGCATAGCGGAGGACGGGGCACCGATAACAGGTACGTCGAGCCCGCCCGTTGCAACTCCTTTCCGTCAGGAAGAACTCCGTTTTCCACCACTTCCGACCCATGAGATCTCCGTTCCGAAAGCGCCGTCAGAGCAGTTACACCCCCTGATCGGACTTCCGATCTCGATCACCTATTCGGCTGAAAAGCTCCGAAAGTTTGCCGAACGGTGTGGTGGATCGATTGTCCATACCTTTACTGACGCGGCCTTTGTTCACGGAGCAAATGAGTGTGGCCTTCGAGACAAAGTCGACCAGATCTTTTCTGAAGCGGCAACGCTCCTCGCTCCTGCGTATGAAGGAGTAGAGAGTTGTGCTGATGCTCCTGGTTTTGATGAGTTTATCATCCGATGTGATAACGCCCAGGGTGATGCAATCACTCGATACCAGGATTTTGAAAGAGCTTGGAATACTCGGCGAAACGAGCTGTTCCCATTAACAGACGAACGGGTACAACGGGCTGAAACCCTGGCCCTCCTCCGGGAAGAGGCGAACGCTCTTCAACGGGAGTATCTTCAAGAACACGGTGAGGACTTTACTCTTCCCAAGTATTACGAGTGGCTGAAGGAGAAAGCCAAGCAGGAACAAGTTTCTGTCCCCACTGATGCTTCTCACTCACAAGATTTTATCTCCTGCGGAGTGCTCGCCCTCCGAATTGCGCGTCAGAAGCACGCGGAGAAAATTAAGCAGATCGCCGCTGGGAACCTTCCTGATGAAGAGCGAAAGGTGCTCTCACTGGTGGCTGGTCATGTCAAAGTGACCGGAGACCTCTCGCCCCTTGCAGATCGGATGGCGTGTGATCTCGCCGAGAAACGTTCGAGCGAACGAAAGAAGGGGAGCTTATCGGGAGCAGAAGCCGATACGGCACAAGATCTCAACACGTGGAAAGATCCCCGAACCGCTACCGTTCCAGAAGTAGAGGCGATGGTGCAGCTCGAAAAAGACATGGCAGCCCTTCACGAGGAAGCATTGCAGGGAGGAAAAGACCTTGAGGAGCTGCAGCAGATCGCATGGGAGATGGAACAAAAGGTCTCGTCGGATCGTGAGCTCGGCAGTGGAGTTATCCGAGCAGAAAAGGTCGCTGGCCAACTCCTTGGAGCGCTCCTCCCCGATTCAATACAGGTGGGCGATCCCTTCTCTGTTGTTACGCTCGAACTTACCGGCGGTGGACCCTTTAATAAAGCGGTGGGATTTGCTGCTTTTGGAAGGGTTTTAAAAGAGTTTGTTGATCTCCTCCAGAAAGAACTTGATATCAAGGCACTCTTCCGGCAGGGGGGAGGAAAGCTTCATCTCGTCGTTCCAGAGGCCTTTTCCGCTAGACAGGTTGTCGAACTTACTGAAAAGCTCGACAACCTTCGCGAGAAGATTCTTGATCCTTCCCAATATAACGAGCAGGACGTAGCAAGCGGACTTCCGAGCCGTATAGAACGTGCAAAGCTCGACTACGGCACCCGGGCAGCGCTCTATGCGAGCGACGACAAAAACCTCATCGGCGTGCCCGATTTCTTCAGCACCGCAGTCGGTGTCCGTCATCTCCGGTATCAGGAAGGCATGAAAACCGACAACATTTTTGCCGCATAGGTCCTTCGATGGGAACATCAACTTCACCGAGAAATAATCTGAAGCACATGGCGAGGAAGCTCGTTGGAGAGGTCTTCTCTGCTGCGAATCTCCCGGAGAATTTTATTGATCGGTTTGTTGATTGTGAGCAGCAGTTTCTCGACCAGATTGCTACCGAAGGATGCCGTCGCTTTGGAGAAGAGGACAAGAGAGGAGTCAAGTGTGGAATGCCGGGCGAAGAGAACCAACGCACCGAACGCCTCCGGCTCGGAGTGCAGGCAGCAGCGCTGCTGTACAATCCCGAAGAAGGGAGGAGTTTGAAGGAGTTTCTCCGGAAGGGGTACTTCCTGGCGGAGTGGGCGACGGTAGAAGAGCTGCGAGAGGTTGTTACCGCCATTGAAGGGTATGAGGGAGAAGAGCTTCCCGGAATGGGTCGCTTTCAAAGGGTGCTAGCTATCGCGGGGAAAGAGATAGCTCCTCAAAATGAGCAGGCGGTTCAGGAGGTCATTACGAGGGTGTTCCTTGAAGGGCTTCTGCCGAAATCTGCCGCCACTGTACATCAGGTTAAAGAAAGAGATGCCTGTTTTTGGGCACACCAGTTTCAAGAGAACTTTCGAGAGTATCTTGAAAAGGCAAGAGAGCTACCAGCAGCAGCAGCGCCAGCAGGAACCGAACTACATCAGGAAACTTTCCCGGCGGTACCGGGAAAACCTATTCATACCGAACGCTTGGAAAGGGTTGAGGCGGCGAATGAAGCGATTCGCGATCTGACTCATCGTGCGAACCTAGTCCTAGAACGGCTCGACAAACCGGCCGAGCCAGTTGAGCTTGATCGTACGCCGTGTGAGGAGGCGATCAAGAGCGCTCTTTTCGAGCTACTCAAAAACGAAGAACTTCCAACATATGACCGCGCTCGGGTTTTTGAGATCGGTGAACGACTACTCGAATCAGATCCAGCGTTAGGAGAAGAAGACGCAGCGCCCGCGATCTCCTACCTCCTTGGGGTCTCTCGAGAGCTTCCAGATCACCTCCAGAGCCGGTGGTGGGCACAAGCAAAATCGAGATATCTCTCAGCTCTCGAGAACGGAGAGATCGATCCCGAGGCTAGTCAGGAAGAACTCGGAACGCAGAATCAAGACGAGGTGCTCCGCTACGGCATCTCCTCCTATACCCCGTTCGATATCGAACTTAGGCTTCATCTTCAAGCATGTCTACAGAGCGCTCTCTCTTCTCAGTGAGGTGACGGAGCTCACTTCGGGTTCGCGTAAGGACTCTCTTCAACTTCTCTTTGCCATCTCTCTCGATCTGTCGAATCCGCTCTCGTGTTACACCGAGCTGACTGCCGAGTTCTTTCAAGGTCATGCGCGATTGACCTTCCAGTCCAAGTCGGTGAGTAAGAGTGTAGCGTTCACGGTCGGTCAGACTTTCCGTACCCGCAAGCAGGGCGGCAACTTCGTGCTGCTCTGCGCCTATAACAGGAGAGTCAAGAGGGCCTGTTGCAGCGCCGGCGAGTCTCGAGACCAATTCGCCAATTCTCTTTCCTCCCCTGGTTGCTGCGACCTCCATCTGTCGGTTGCTTGAAGCTGCCGACCGAACCAAAGCGATATTCGTGAGAAACTTCTCCGCCTCCTCTGCTGAAAGGTCAAGGTGATCCCTAAGTTCGGCGACCGTTATATATTCCTTCTCAAGTCGTTGTTGAAGTTCGCGATAGCGAAGGGCCTGATCATAAACACCTCTTGGAAATCGAATAACAGAGTTGCCACCAAACTCGACCTCCCGTGAAAGTGCCTGTTGGATCCACCAGGTACAGTAGGTACTCAGTTGATACCCGGTATCGACCTCATATCTGACAACTCCCTTGTGTAATCCCTCGTAGGCAGTGCCGGTGAGCTCCTCAAGAGAAAATCTTCCGCCGCCACTTTGGCTGATTTTGCGCGCAACGCCGAGAGCGAGTCGCGCATTCTGTTCCGCAAGGGCATGTCCAAGTTCACTGAGCGACTCCCACAGCTCAACGATATCAGGTCTCCGCGCTGCTACCGCATCGTGGATTTTACGGTAGTCTTGCCACTCAAAGATCGACTTACGGTCTCCATCAATCTCTTTCCGCTTAATCTGAAGATTCAATCGACGAGCAAAAATCTGGTAATCCTCAGAGGCATCGGCATATTGTTCGGTCACCAGACGAGCATATTGTTCGCGAAGTGCTATCTCATGGTGCAGGGTCTCTGCAATAACTTCCGGTGAAGGATCTTCTTGCTCTCTGACGAGGATCTTCTCAAGAACAGGAACTACATCAACTGTGCGAAGCAGCGCCAGCTGATACTGAAGTGCTGCCAGTCGGATCTCACAGCACGGAAAAAACTGACCATCAGGATTACTCGGACGGAACCAACCAAAAACTTCCCTGACGGCCTCTACCTGCTCCTGAGAAGGGCCGATCCCCTCAGCCAAGAGCTCAGAGCGACGTTCAAAAGCGGTCGCCAGCTCAGCAGAGACCTCAACAAGCTCAGCCAACCGCCGCGGCTGCTCCCCACTCTTGGCGAGCGCCGCCTGTCGAAAAGCACTGAGTTCAATGGCAACTTCCTCAAGAGACCCCCCATCAGCAAGAAGCGCCAGATCATTCTTCACTATCATATAATGCGCAGCCTTTTATCGAGCATAAACTTTCCTCAGCTTCCCCTATAGAAATAGCGAAAATCGGATGTAAGCCCAAGATATTACCCTATTCCTGAGATTTATACGAAAGCTCAAGAATACGATCCTGAGATTCGCACTAAATATCAGGAATTCATGCCCTGATCCTTTTCTCGACCGAGAGTTCCCGCAGACCGATTATTCGAAAGACGGGGAGTTTCCTCCGACGAGTTCTTCTGCTTAACTGTTGCAGCTGGTAGCAAAGACTTTAGAAGAGGTTTCTCATTCCTTCCCCTTCCCTGGATCTCAGTGCGATTGACACTGCTGGTTTTTCTCGTGAGTTAGAGGAGCTACGAACTGAGATCGAGGGCTCGCTCTCGGTGGCTGATTTTCATCATCTGAGGAAGATCGAGCGGTACGGAAGGGTGGCGACTGCTCTCGGGTATGCAACAGCTCCATTACTTATCAATCCCCTATCGGCTTTTCTGATCAGCCTTGGTCACTTCACCCGGTGGTTATTAGTGCACCACATCTCACACCGGGGGTATGACAAGGTTCCCGGAGTTCCACAGCGATACACGAGTAAGCATTTCGCGCGGGGATGGCGGCGGTATATCGACTGGTTTGACTGGATTGAACCCAACGCGTGGGACCACGAACACAACTACCTCCACCACTATCACACCGGTGAAGACGATGACCCCGATCTCACCCAACGACACGCCGAGTTTCTCCGTCGGATGCCGCTGCCGTACTTTTTAAAGTATATCATCATCCTCCTGATCGGGATGACCTGGAAGTACACCTACTATGCACCGAACACGATGAGTGTGCTCGACCCAGAGACGAGGAAGAGGTTAAAGAAGGGAAATATTCTCTTTATCACCGTAAAGAATATCTTCCAGTTTCAGCGAAAGTCAGTTCGACAACTCTGGCTGCGGTGTTACCTCCCCTACGGAGTGGTACATTTCGCCGTGATACCAGCCCTCTTTCTTCCGTTTGGCACCACCGCCGCCTGGTGTGTCCTCGTCAACAAGCTGCTAGCTGAGTGCATCACGAACTTCCACTCCTTTCTCGTGATCGCCCCGAATCACTCTGCGGACGATCTCTACCGTTTCCACTTTCACTACGATAATAAGGAAGAGTTCTATCTCACCCAGGTCCTGGGTTCTGCAAATTATCACTGCGGTGACGAGTTCACCGATTACATGAGCATCTGGCTCAACTACCAGATCGAACACCACCTCTTTCCCGACCTCCCCATGACTAAGTACCGAGAGATCCAACCGAAGGTAAAAACCCTCTGCCAAAAGTACGGCATTCCCTACATCCAAGAGAGCATCTTCAAACGCTTCAAACGGATGCTCGACATTACCGTTGGAAAGACCAGTATGCGAGAGCTCACCGCCCTACCAGAAAAGCCGCCTCCAATGTCAGCTCCTCAGATTTTTCCCGAAGAGGCTCAGGCAGTTACTACGAGACAACATTCGGCATTGCCTCAATAATCTCTACCGCAGCTTTTTCCCAGTCGAAGACGAGCTTTTCTGCACAGCTTTTAGAAAGCGCTGTTATCTTCTCTCGTTCACTCTGATCTCTCAGGATGGAGGTGAGCTTTTCGGTCAGGGTATCTGGTTTCGAAAGGTGGAACCGGAGCTCCTCCGCGGGGAGTATCTCGGTATGTTCTGGGGTGTCACTCACGAGCACGGGGAGGTGGTGACCGAGGGCCTCGAGGACTGAATTCGGAACTCCTTCGTGGAGGGCCGGGTGAAGCACGAGATCTGCGGAGTGATAGAGTGGTGTCATCTCTTCCTGCCACCCAAGAAAGTGGAGAAAGGCCCGAGGGTGTCGGGCCTGTTGTGTGCGGAGTTCTTGCTCCAATGGGCCGCTTCCGGCGACGAGGAGGATGATCTCATTCGGGGTGATCTGTTCCCGGAGCAGGGCGAAGGCCTCGATGAGAAAAGAGATATTTTTTCGTTGGTCGAGTACTCCGCTCGTAAGGCACACGAGAGGACTCTCGGAACAGCTGAGCCTCTGGAGGAGTTGGCAACGAAGAGCTTCTCGCTCACCCGCTGGCTGTAGAGTAACTTCGTTCGGCAAGATCTGAACGTTTGGAAGCTCCTTTCCGAGAAAGAGCTCAACCTCTCTCTGCATCGCTGAGGTCATACAGACGATCTCATCCGCAGAGCGGAGTCCTATTTTTTCAACCGTTTCAGTGATCGCTCTCAACCAACGAGGTTTTCCGGTGATACGGTCTATCTGAAAAGAGAGCGATCGGAGAAAGAGGACACACGGGGCATAAGAATACCAACGAGCCGGCAGAGAGAGCGTCGCATAGAAAGAGCTAAAGGCGAGATACCGCTCCGGCCTGCCATTTCGAGCAACAGCGAGCAGGAGAAAGAGCGGAGTCCAGAGGAGAAAAAGTCCCCAAAAAAAGAGCCCTTTCCGAGCCCTAAGCGGAAAGGGGATCGGCACACAGTTCACGGCTGAAGAGAGCGACTCTGGAGGCCGGTCGAGTGAGTAGTACGTGACCTCATGCCCCCCCTGAGCAAGGGCATTCAAGAGGCGATACAGCCGCTTACAGAACCCCCCTCGCTTGTGGGTATAGTAGACCGCCACGATACGCATGTTGGAAGCCTACAATAAAGTGAAGTCCGGCACTATGTTTCCGAACAGCACCCCGTGTTATCGCTGACCGCGGAGTTCCCATTTCTGCGGGAGGTCTTTGCTATAGATCTCAGCAATTCCGGGGATAGCGGTTGAAAGCTCATCTATGAGGGCCTTTTTTGCTGCTTGAGCTCGGACTCCAGCTTCATTCCACTCGGGGTCACTTTCTGGCATCCGTGCGGTGGGGAAGCTGGCGAGTTCTCCGATAAGATCTACGAGCTGGGAGGCGAGGTCGGCTCGGGCCAGGGTTTGGAGCTGGAGATCTCCTTCATCGGGGGTCGCAAAATTTTGCATGGCATTTGCTGCGGGGAGTTCGTTGTGTGCGAAGGGAGATTCTTCTCTTCGGGGGTAGTTTGCCGGTTGAGAAAAGATCGTTCCATCGTTTTCCAGATAGACTGCTGCTCTTGCAAGTGTAGCACGTCCCGCCTCGGTCAAACTGAGAACCGCTAAGATCTCTGGCACGGTGTGCTTTAAAGGGGTGGCGTAGTCGATAGTATGCTGGGTGGCGTTTTCCGGGAGAAAGCGAAGTGCTGCGGTGCTCACGGCGTTCTGAGGGGCCGTTTCTTGCCAGAACTGACGCGCGGCGGTAAGCGCTGCAGTGGTTGGTGCTGCTTCAGCACTCCGGTTGATACCGACATCCTTTCGAATAAGGGTGAGTACTGCTGCTCGCACCTCAGCAGTACGGGCTGAGGCGAGGAGGGTTTCGTGTATCCCGGCTTCTTCAATGTCAGCAGAGAGCCCCTGCTGTGCTGCGAAGTGCACACGTGGAAGGGCGCGGAGCTGAGCCTCTGGCTCTTGGAGATCTCTCCAGGCAACAAGTGGCAACCATCCCCCGGTTCGGAGCAGTTCATTAACGTAGGCGGTTTGCTTTTCAGGACGGTCTTTCAGCTCTCGAATGACTTCCACCAGTCCAGCACCGGTATCGTGCCCCAGTATTATTGCTCCGAGTACACCGGGATAGCTGTGGCGGGTAATCTGCGGAAGACTCTCCGGAGCTTCTACATCAGAAGGATCAAAAAAATGTCCGCTGCCAAACTCAAGCGCGAGCTTTTTCTCTCCATCCGCTGGAGTCGCCGCAAGGATCTCAAGGGCGTGTTTCATGGCGATCGCTTCTCGCTGTGAAACCACTGCTTGCATCGAAGCGTACTCGTCTTGCCATGCGGTGCGAAATTCCTCAGAGAGCTCTCCTGAACCTTCCACCACCGCCAGCGCGAGTGAACGAATCCGCTCAAAGTCGATATTTCCGTACACGGAAGCGATCTCTTCGTTGCTTGCGGCGGGATGAAGCTCTACTCCTTCGTTGAAATAGGTATACAGAATTGAAGGACTCACCCGTCCGATAAAGAGCTCCTGAAGGGGGGTGAGGTTGTCTGGATCTGGGGCTTTTCCCCCTGGGAAGGCTTCTTGGAGCTTTGCTCCGATCTCTTCGTTCGGGAGTGAGGGGGGAAGAGATGGGGCGATCAGATGCAACTCCATAAACGGAGCCCGCTGAAGATGTGCCCCGGGGATAAATACTCCTGCCATCTCTGAAAGAATTCGGGTGTATCCTTCTTCCTCAAACCGTTTCCAGAGCACGGCCTGGTTCCTCGCAACGATTGCGATATCGTGAGCGTCGAGTCCCGGAAAGTAGTGAACCCCTCCGAAGCGATCGATGACTCCGTTCTCTTTCGCTCCGATCGGGGCAAAGACTCGCTCAATCCTCATATCGCCGGGAAGCAGGCGACTTTGGAGCGCTTCTCGCGCTCCGCCATCTCCTGTACGAAGAGTGTGCTCAGAGAGGTAGTCACCAACTCGTTGATACCGCTGCCCGAGGCCGGTGACATATCCCGGGGAGACCACCATCTTTTCAAGGGCGTAATCTTGGAGTGCCGCGGTTTTGAGTGCGCCAAAGGCCTGCACTCCGATAAAGATCGCTTCAGTAATGATCGCTTCCTGCTCTCCCGGCCCTGAAGCTGAAGCGAGCCGCTCAGCAACCCGGTCTGGATCGATCCGATCTCGGACAGGAGTGGTGCCAGTGTATCCTCTTTCCAGCTCTGCCCAGTTCTGAACCGAAAACTGCTGAATGAGGTACTCACGAAGATCTGGCATCGCCCCCTGTTCAGTGGCCCTCGCGAGAACGTCCTGTTGGGCTTCGGTAAGTTGAAGCGCGGCCGGGAGAAATCCGAGGGTATCTCTCATCTCCGCTCGCCCCACCTGGACCTGTTCGGTGGCTGGGGAGTCTTGAGCAGAGACCGGTGGAGTGGCGACAAGCGCAGCAAGGACCGCCACCGACGCCAGTGGTCTCGATTCTACGAGTGAAAGGTGAGCACCAGATCGCTGGGGAAAGTCAGGTCGTTCGGGAAGTGGGCGAGCAGTCGAGGAATCGAGCATGGGTGACCTCCAGCGACAGAGCCTAGCACAAAGCAATGTGGGGCGGGAGCCTCTGTGGCACGAAACTTGTTCTCGGTATCACTTTCCTTAGGGGGCGTCTCTTCAGTAGACTGGCGGTATGCCTACTGATACCGACCCACTCGTTCAAGCCAAGCTTGATCGACTTTTTGCTCAGATGCCCCTTGAAGAACGTGCCGAGAGATACTTTCGCCTCTGGGAGTCAAATCGAATTCTTCTTCGAGAGGGATTGAGAAGGCGCTTTCCGGAGGCCTCTCGTGAAGAGTTAGAGGAGCATTTTCGAGAACTTTTGAGAAAATCGTGGAGTAACGAGACGTAGGCTTCGAAAGAGGTGATACCTTGATACCCGGAGATTTCTGATGGCCTCCGTATAGTACCAGGGGTCGCTTTATCGTATACTCCGGTATGCTCCAGAAACGTCAGATTCACTCTATTATCGATATATTGAAGCGGGACTCGCGGCGGGTGTTGAAGATGCGGGTGCCGGGATTTCCGAGTCCGTATTTCTGTTCTTTTCTCCTCCGTGATGTGAAGTGGTTTAACACCTGGGCGAGTAGTGGCTCAACCTACCGTCGGCGTTCTGACCATACCCGGAATGTGTACGGTGATCTTCGGGTAGGGAGCTACCGGTATGATCAGGTGATTGATGGGGGGCTTGACGATAACGATGATGAGCGGGAGAGCTATAGCCACGTTACCGTTCCCATTGATGATACCGACTACTCCGGACTTCGATTCGCCCTCTGGCGGCTCTCTGAGGCGAAGTTTCGAGAGGCATGCACGGACTACAGTGATCGGAGGGCGGCAGGGCTTTCTACGATCGACTCGAATAAAAAGTTTGCCTCCTTTACAAAAGTGGCTCCAGTCCGCTCACTCCGATATGGCCGACCAGAAAAGATCGATGAAGATAAGTGGGTTCGCTTCTGTAAAGAGATCTCAAAGTATATCTCGAAGCTGAAACAGATCAGTGGGAACTACGTTGAATTCGATGCGAGTCAGAGCACGAGTATCTTTGTAAGCACGGAGGGAAGTATTGTTGTTCAACACCAACAGATCTTCTCGCTCATCCTCCATATGCGAAAGCTCACGAAAGAGGGCGCACAAGTTGAGCAAGAACTGGTCATTAACTGTGGGTCCCTGAAAGACCTTCCGGATACTCGACAACTGAAGCGCCAGATTGAAGCAAAGCACGAGCAGCTCCTCCGGCTGATCAAAGCGAAAAAGCTGCACTCTTTCTCTGGTCCCATCCTCCTGCACCCGCAGCCTGCAGGCCTCCTCTTTCACGAGGCGATCGGGCACCGTCTTGAAGGCTCACGGCTACTCTCTACGGGAGAAGGCCAGACCTTTAAGGGGCATATCGGCAAACGGGTGATCTCGAGTGATATCAGTATCCGCGATAATCCGAAGTTGAAGCAGTGGGGCGGTAAGCGGTGTATCGGTGCCTATGAGTACGACGATGAAGGGGTGGAGGCAGAAGATGCCGTCCTGATTCAAGACGGGGTGCTCACCGGGTTTCTCACCACCCGTGCTGCGCTCTCGAAGCGGGGACACCACTCGAATGGGCATGCAAGAAACCGCAAGCATCAACGCCCCATTAGCCGGATGGGGGTAACGATCATAGAGAGCGAGAGCAAGCTCTCTCTCGCAGATCTCAAAGAGCAGTTAATCGATGAAATTCGCCGCCAGAAAAAACCGTTTGGGATGATCGTTTATGAATCATCTGGAGGAGAGACCGAAACCTCAAGCTATGACTTCCAAGCCTTTGCGGGTCAAATAGCGTATGCCACGATCGTCTATCCAGATGGCAAGGAGGAACCGGTAAAGGGCGTCGACTTTGTCGGAACGCCACTCCAAGCCCTCGGAAATATTGTGGCAGTCGGAGGAGAGCAGGAGCTCGACAACAGCTACTGCGGCGCAGAGTCAGGGTTTGTCCCGGTAACAACGATCTCTCCAGCGATCTTACTCCGGAACCTGGAACTCCAGGCAAAAGATGAAGAGCTCTATACCCCAAACATTCTCTCAAAACCACGGATCACGTAGTGAATGAAAATTCGTCCCCGGGATGACTTTCCCCTTTTTTCAAAGAAAATCTCCATATATTTAAGAACTTACCAACCGATAAATGGGGAGAATCAGCCCGGGGACGAATTTGCTGATTTTCTGGTATCCTCGGTTCATGAATCGAGATGTTTCAGAGCGAAGTTTACTGCGGGAACCAGGGGTGGCGGCTACCTGTGTTTTTCTTGCGCTCTCTCTTCCGAGCTTGAACGGATGTCGAGGCACGTCCTCATCTCATGAGAGAGGATTACTCCCGGCGGCTCATCGGAGTGGACAGGACTCCGATGAGCCAAGTGTAGAGCCTCCTCTTGAGCTTTCTCCTATTCAGAAGGCGTGTCGCGGTGTCATGTCGGCGATTGAGGCTCGGACGGGGTTTTCTTTTCCGAGCTCTGAGGTGGAGGTTCGCTTTGCCATCCCTGAACGTTATCGGGGGCGGGATTATTTCTTTGTAGGGCATTACGAAGCCGAAGCCAATGCGATCGTCCTTCATCCTCGCTATGAGAAACGAGACCTCTCGCCGCTTCTCGAGGTAGTAGAGCACGCTGCTCTTCATCCAGACTCTTTTCCCCTCAAGGATGAAGTAGATGAAGAGTTCGCTCATCTTGCCGAGGTGCTGGCCCATGAGCTGGGACACTTTTTTGTTGATGCTCTCATCAAGACTCGTTTTCCGAATTCGTGGATTGCAGAGGTACGCGCTAAGGAGAAACTCTCCGTGAACGATCTTGGTTACTACATAATTCAAGAGGGGATTGGTGAGTATTTCGGAGCCGTACTCGCTGGACGAAAGGACTATTTTTCGCCTTCGGTATGGGAACGTACCCATGATATCGAAGAGCTTCAAACTTCTGAGATGAGAACATTTCTCGCTTACGATGGAGGGTACTCCCTCCTCCGTCCTCTTCTCTCGAAGCATGGGGAGCGAGCGCTCGAGTACTTTGTTCAGCACGAGCTAAAGATTGATGTACCGAGTCTTGCTGCCGCCCCAGCGTATGCTCAAGAGGCCGCGCAGGTCCTTTCTCGGTAGCGTCTCTCTCAGGAGCATTATGAATTTTCGCTCCGTTACCTCTTTCTCCCCTTTCTCTTCTTCGATGCTTTTTTCCTTGATGTATTGATGGTTTCAGAGAAATCGATCTGAAACAGGGAAGAGAGATCAGAGTCGCTTGCTTCTAGAATTCGGTCACTTTCGGCAGCGCTCGCTTTTGCGATCAGAGAGGCTTTTTCTGCCTTCAGTGCTGAGCTTGCGAGCTCTTCAAGGTTCACTCCGCGGAGGGTAAAAAACAGCTCCGGTTCGGTATCAAGCCGGGCACCAACCCCGTAGAGCGTTGCGGCAACGTGTTTGCACATCTCAGCCCAGTCTGGGCAGGAACAGTCGAGGGAGATCTCCTTCGGAGACGGGAAAAGTCCCTTCTTCTTCTCTGTAAAGAGCTCAGAGAGGGACTCTGGAAAATCTCCTCTGAGGAGTTCTGCGATTCCACCAAGTTCATGCTGCGCTCTGGTTGTAATGGCATTCCATACCGATTTTTTGAGCGTCGCTATCTCTATATGCACTTTGTACGGAGAACGTCCTGAGCCCATCACCAGCGCAGAGATCGTGCCGGCATCGATTTTCAGATCCAGAATAAATCCGTGCCGTGCGTAGCTCTTTCCACGCGCAAGCCGATTATCGTAGTCCGAATAGGATTCAAGGTTCCCGTTCCACGCTTCAGCCCACCATGAATTCGCGATTTTTTTCCCTTCTATCCGAACAGGAGAGATATCCGGATCTTTTTTCTGAAGCTGGCGCAGCTTTCGCTCTGCGTCTGCCTTTTTTTCGCCGACGGTTTTATACTTTGGAAATCGAGAGTACATGGCGCTCTTTCTTAGGCTGCTTCCATACGAAACATATCAATGAGTTCACTATCACTCATTTTGGTAAGGAGTTTATCAGCGGAGAGGCCAATAATATCGGAGGAGAGCTTTGACTTCTCCTTGAGCATGGTGGCGATTTTTTCTTCAATAGTCTCTTTCGTCACAAGTTTGTGAACCATGACGTTTCTCTTTTGCCCGATTCGAAAGGCGCGATCTGTTGCCTGGTTCTCCACCGCGGGGTTCCACCACCGGTCGAAATGAACCACATGGTTTGCCGCTGTGAGATTTAAACCGGTTCCACCCGCTTTGAGCGAGAGAATAAAGTACGGAATGTACTCGTCACTCTGAAAAGCAGAAACGAGTTCTTTTCTCTTCTTTACTGAGGTGCTTCCGGTGAGTATCAGTCCCCTGCGGGAAAAAATTGTCTCGAGAAAATCTGCAAGTGGCCCGGTAATCTCCCGAAATTGGGTAAAAATGAGTACTTTCTCCCTTTTCTCGGAGATGGTTTCACATATTTCGCGAAGTCGTTGAAACTTTCCGCTCTGAGATTCTTTGTACTCTTCCTGTCCAAGGTAGTGAGAGGGATGGTTGCAGAGCTGCTTAAACTTCATGAGACTTCCGAGCACCAGTCCTCGCCGCTGTATACCATCTGCCTCTTCAATTGATTCTTTCAGATCTTTAACAAGTTGTTTGTAGAGTACTACCTGTTCTTTGCTGAGGGTGGCATATGTATCGACCTCTACCTTATCCGGAAGATCAGAGATGATCGTTTTATCTGTCTTCAGGCGACGGAGAATGTAGGGGTTGGTAACAGCTCGAATCTTCGAATAGCTAGGGGACTCTCCCTTGCGATCCTTACAGAGTGACTCGAACTCTTTTGCCGTTCCGAGCAGTCCTGGATTTAAAAAATCAAAGAGCGACCAGAGGTCAGAGACTCTGTTTTCAATCGGTGTTCCGGTAAGAGCGATTCGATTCTTGCTCTTGATCTTCTTAATCGCTCGAGTTTGCGCTGTCCCGGAATTTTTAATTGCCTGAGCTTCGTCGAGGATAACGTAATTCCACTCGAACTCTCTCATCCATTGATATCTCTTTACTAAGCTGTAGGTCGTAATAACGAGATCCACCTTCTCAAGTTCTTCCTCCTCGCACTCCTTCCCCAAGCGGCTCTCACCACCACTCGGATGTGCTATCTTGAATGTGAGCTTTGGACTAAATTTCTCTATCTCGGAGATCCAATTGGATACGAGTGAAGCTGGAACGACCAGGAGATTGGAAGAACGCTCTTTTCTGCGACGAAGGATATTGAGAAAAGAGAGAATCTGTACCGTTTTGCCAAGGCCCATATCATCGGCAAGGCATGCTCCGAGGCCAAGCGAGTCAAGCAAGAGAAGCCAATTCAGTCCGTTCTGCTGGTATGGCCTCAGCTTTCCGGCAAAGTCTTTGCCAGGTGAAACCGAACGAACAAGCTCTGGGTTCTGCATCTTCTCAAACAGTGAAGCAAGCCACTTGCCCGTTGATACCTGAAGAGAGCTCTCCTCGAGCTTCTCTGAAAGGGCAAGCTCCGGAGCCATAAGGAGGCGGACTGCCTCTGAGAGTGAGAGCTTACCATCGGCGACGAGGTCATTGGCGTGCTCCCAACTCTTGAGGGCATTTCGGAGTTGATCGTGATTCACCTGTACCCACTTCCCCTTGATGAGCCTCAATCCCTCCGACTCCTCCAGAAGTCGTTTCATTTCAGCTTCTGAGAGCTTCAGATCATCAAGGACAAGCTCTGGGGTGAAGTCGATCAGTGACTCAAGACCAAGAAGGGAGTTCTTCTTGTTCCCTACGGTAACGCTCACAGATGCTCGCGAACCAGCACGCTTCCACCAGTTCGGAATTCGACAGAGAATGCCCGCCTCCTCATAGAGGGGGACTTCCATAAGAAAGGTGTATGCGTCATCACTTCTCAAGAGTAACGGGTAAAAAAGTTCTCCTTTCTCCAGGAGATCTGCGATAAAAGGGCTCCGTTGAGCTGCCGTTTTGACCGTAGAGAGGAGCTCAAGAAGCTTTGGCTCGTCTTTTTCATATTCAGAGAGGGCGTGTTTCAGAGGACGGTGCTTCGAACTCCCCTTGTTTCCGATCGTTGCAGCATAGGTGGCGAGAAAAACGAAAGGGGAACGTTGGCGTTTCTTGTTCTCCACGAGATGGAAATATACTTTTCCAAGGAGATGAGCATCTGGAACGTACTGGCGATAGAAATCCTCGACAGATCCGGTGAACGAACCGATCGATCTCTGAAAAAAGGAATTGAGATCGCTCCAGATATCTTCAAGCAGTTCAGGAGTGAGATATTCGGCCCCCTGCATAAAGGGAGCCCGGAGACAGTGCTGCTGGAAAGCGGCTCGGTCACCGTCGACACTCCCCTTTTCTCTCACTGTCTCAATGTCAGGAGAGAGGCGAAGCTTTTCGGTGAACTCATGGGCAAAGCCTCGCCAAAAGGCGAGAGAGGGTGAAAAGTCGAACTCGCCCTTCAGGACCCCGAGATAAAAGAGCGCAGAACAGGGATCTTCATGAAAATACTTCTCAAAGAGGTCTTCGATCTCGCGCTGTTGTTCTGAGATCGCACGAACAGATGTATCGTTCTCGAGAATAAATGAACCGCTCGGGAGGAGTGAAAGTTGTCGTTTCATCCCCTACAGTGTCCAAGAAACTCCCCGAAGATTACAAGGTTCCCAGCGAATTTTTTCGAGGCACCCGCCCGAAGAAAGGGGAGATCTCACCGACCGAGGTCGCGACGAAGTCGGTTCCGGAGTGCGGCGAGATGAACGTCGATCATCCCCTCTGTCAGTGGTTGATCTTCATTTGGTTCGTGAAGACGGCGGATATCGGGTTTGTAATGTCTCATGATGGGTGAGCGCTCCAGGCGTGTGCGAAATTGCTCCCGGAAAAAGTCACTGTCGAAGAGTCCGCCGCGAAGTCCAAGGGTGAAGCTTTTAGGGGGCTCAAGTTGGTGTGTTACGGCCTCAACTCCTCTGAGAAGGTTTGCGACGGCTTGGAGAATGAGTTGTTCAGAAACCAAGTCACCTCCTTTGCCGTCTTCAATGACAAACTCTGCCAGAGGAGCGAGGAGGTCTCGGCGTTCGGGAGATGGCTCCTGGTAAAGTACGCGCAGGAGTACATCGAATGAGCGACGGGCGCGGTCGTCTGAGGAACGATCCGGACCTGCCCGAAGTATCTTTTGTACCTCTCGGGTCTCTTCGTTCTCGAGATCCAGAATCTCTGCGCAACGTTCAGCTAAATAGTGAAAAACTCTCTTCCCGAGGGAGGTTTCCTCCCCATGACCTTGGAGTGAGAGAAGGACGGCATTTACCGCTCGTTTTCCGAGCCAGTAGCCACTTCCCTCGTCTCCGAGCACTGGTCCGATGCCACCATACTGGCTCGTTCTTTCATGCTGGCCCGTTTTTTCGCTAAGGGCACCACCACAGTTCTGACCGGTGCCGGCGATAAGGGCGATGCCATCTCTGTTGAGCGCTTCGATCAAGAGGTCAAGGTCTCCGAGCACGGAGACCTCCGGTAAGCCGCCTTGCATCAGATTGTTTCGAGCAAACGTTGCGGTGCTCTCTCCTTCTACTCCCGCTGCGGTAAAGTAGACCGGCTGATCCTTCAACTTTTCAGGAACTTTTTCGGCAATTGCTCCTCCGAGCCGTTTCAGCCCATCTTCGCCGAGCGCAAGAACATTTCCGGGGCCGAGACCGGTGAGCGATATGAGGCTCGTGAGTTGAGAGCGATCTTTCGCTGGCTCCTCCAGAAGCTCTCCTTGGTCGACAATAATTCCAGTGGACTTCGTGCCTCCACCCTCAACAATAACGGCCATACGTTCTGCTCCATGAAAAATGGATGGGGAGCATAACACTGTATTGCTTGGCGAATCACGAACAAAAGGAGGCCCCCTCCCCCTTCCCTACTCTACTCTGCGACGGCAGCTCGGATCCGATCTTCCAATCCGCTGACCGTTCCAGCGAGCTGCTTGGCGGCCCGCTCGATGGCCTGGAGGGCGTCGTGTGAGAGCTCCTGTTGGGCCTGTGATTGTCGAGCCACGAAGGCCATCGTGACGATCTCTTGTAAGGGGTTGTTCAGGTCGTTTCGAAGGTCAGCACCGAGCGATGAAACCCGCGAGGAGAACGATGAGGGTTCGGGGAGCTTCTCCTCCCTGCGTGGCGGTTGGGCTGGCGGTTGGACAGTCTCTGCCCTCGGAAGAAGAGAGCGTGAGGAGCGAGGCGGTTCTTCTCTTTTCGAGGGTGGAAGCAGGGTGGTGCGAGAGACCATCTGGTAGCCGACTTTTCGCAGCTCTTGAACGGAGCGTCGTACGGAGCGACCGACAATGAGGAGGTCGGGGGGAGTTCTGAGCTGTTCGATCACCCGGTGAAGTTTATGGGTTCCGCCATCGGGAAGGAGGTCACTCGAGATAATGAGGTCAATCTGACGGGTTCGCAGGATCCAGCCGGCGAGCTCTATCGTCGGGGCGTACATGATACTTGCGTTCGGGAGTGCTGCTCGAAGTTGTCGGGTGATAGCACCCGCCATCTCACCACTTCCATTGATGACAAGAACCTGCTGCTCTTGCTCGGCGGGTCTCGCGGGACGGTGAGCCCTCTCTCTCGGTGTTTGCAAATAAGCAGCCGGAACCGTTTCGAGCTGCACCATTTTGCGAAAGAAGTGAGGGGTGGTCATACGGCTCCTGAAGAAAGCGATAGCCCGATCAGACTAATGATGCAGAAAGGAGCCTTCCGTTTCTGAGAGAGTTCTGTTCTCATTGAGTTTTCTGGAACACCGCAAAGGGAGATAGAGATGATGAAGGCGAAGCTAGGGACCGGAGACGGTCCAAAAGGGAGATTTCGTCGTTTTTTCGCTGAGCTAGCCGGGTGCGCCCTGGTCACTACGTGCATGTGCGGTGTTGCCGTTGCCGAGGAGGAGGTGCTTGCGGCTTTGCGGGTTCCGGCAGGAGCTTCAGTGGGGGTGCCGATCACCCTTGGCGAGTCAGGACTGCTGGGATGGCGAATGGTCGCCCAGGAGGGGGATGATTTAGAGCGGGCAGGAGTATGCGAGCTTGGCGTATGCGGAGAGCTTCGTTCTCGCCAAGGAGAATTCTCTGTTGGAGGCCGATTTGGGGCGCTCCGCGCTACCGGTCTCCCGGAAACGCTCTCTGAGCTATCCTTTCAAAATAAAACACAGTTTGATTATAAGATAGAGGTGGTCTTCCTTTCGGCGCGCGATTAGCCTACACGGCGATGTTCCACGTGGAACATCGCCAATTGCGGTGACTGCAAAAGCCCCCCCTCCCCGTCCTGCCTCTCACGTTCCACGTGGAACACTTCTTCGCGGTGACTGCAGAGCACGCTCGTTTATGACCGAGGCGTGACAGCCACGCCAACTGTTCCACGTGGAACACTCCCGGCCCTCACTTCTGAAATTTTTCTGAATACGCTTTGCCTCCAGAAAGGAAAGTGGTAGGACATCTGTCTATGACGACAGTGATAGCGGTAACCAATCAGAAAGGCGGCGTCGGCAAGACGACTACCGCCGTAACCCTCAGCAGCTACCTCGCGCAGTTCGGCTTTCGAACTCTTCTCGTAGACTTTGACCCCCAGGGAAACGCGACAAGTGGTCTCGGTGTCGAGATTCGCGAGGAAGGACAAGACCTCTTCGATATGTTCTTTGGCCGGGTCACCCTGAGAGACGTCCTCCGCCCCTCCGCCGTCAAAGGGCTTGACGTGGCGCCCTCCTCTAAGGACCTGGTGGGTGTCGAGATCGAGCTTGGCAAGACGGCGGGCCGGGAGCTCATCTTAAAGACTCAACTTCAGCTCTTAAAATCTCGCTACGACTTCATCCTCATAGACTGCCCACCCTCTTCAGGGCTCCTCTCGCTCAACGCCCTTGGAGCGGCTCACTCGGTCATCATCCCGATGCAAGCTGAATACTATGCCCTGGAAGGGCTCAGCGCACTGATGGAGACGATCTCATTTGTTCAAGACACCTTTAATCCCGGCCTCGACATTCTCGGGGTGTTTGTCACCATGTACGATGGGCGGACGAACCTCTCTCGTCAGGTACTCGAGGAGGTACGGGGCCACTTTGGCGAGAAGAGCTTCGAGGCAGTGATTCCGCGAAGCGTCCGCCTCTCAGAATGCCCAAGCCACGGCCTTCCGATCTCGCTCTATGACCCAGAGAGCACCGGCGCTCGGGCTTACGAGAAACTTGCCCGGGAAGTAGTTGAGCGTACAGGGGAGGGAGAGATTCTCTCACACTCCCCTCGGGGGAAGGTCGCAAATTCGTAGTATGTGTAGTGTTCCACGTGGAACATTCAAGGGGGAGGGCGGTTATTATGCCCGCTGCTTCCCACCGAACAGAAAAGGGGAGAGAAGATGGCTGTTGCTGGAAAAAAGAAACGTGGGCTGGGGAGGGGACTTGGGGCTCTTATCTCTTCTCAGCCGGTCGCCGTGAAGCTCGAGACCGAAGGTGAGCAGGCCTCGGACTCCACAGAAACTTCTCCCTCCAAGAAGAAGGCCTCCTCTCAGCGAGCCTCCACTTCAGAAGAGAAAAGCAGCTCAGGAAAAGCTTCAGAGAAAATTGTTCAGATGCCAACGACAAACACAGAAGCTCCTCCGAGCGAGGCAGCCGAAGCTGGGCTTGTCCAGTTCGTCCCAAGAGGACGGGTTGTTCCGAATCCGGACCAACCACGGAAGTTCTTCGATGAGCAGGAAGTTCAAGAGCTCGTACATTCGATCCGAAATCACGGACTTCTTCAACCAATTCTGGTTCGCCCGACCCCAGAAAGCCAAGAGCTCCAGATCGTTGCCGGAGAGCGAAGGTGGAGGGCAGCCTCCGAGCTAAAGATAGCCCAACTCCCTGTAATCATTAGGGAAATGAGCGATCTCGACTGTCTTGAGATCTCTCTCGTTGAGAACGTACAGCGCTCTGACCTTACCGCTCTCGAGGAAGCCCGTGGCTACCAAGAGCTTATTACCCGCTTCCACCTTACCCAAGCCGAAGTAGCTGAGAAGGTCGGAAAAGAGCGGGCGACGGTTTCCAATTTGATTCGACTCCTCAAGCTCCCAACCTCGGTACAGGATCAACTTGAGCGAGGAGAGATCTCTGTCGGGCACGCCAAGGCCATCTTGACGGTAAAGGAACCGAAGCTTCAACTCGCCCTTGCGGCAAAAGTTGTGGGTGAGGGGATGAGTGTTCGTGAGCTTGAACGGATTGTCGGGCGCAAAGTGACGCTAAAGAGCAATCAACGAAAGACAGGAAGCACCTCAGCAGATCAGGAGAAGTTTCGTGATATCGTTGACGAGCTCCAGAAGACCCTCGGCGCCAAGGTGGGAGTTCACGAAAAGTCCGCTGGAAAAGGAAAGATTACGATTGACTATTTCTCTCACGAGGAGCTCGAGCGCATCGCCGAGAAGATCTGCTTTCAGCAGTGAAGAGGACCCCAGGCTGACGGCGACAGGCGCGACTCCCAAACGGAGCACGGCCCTGCACCGGCTGACGAAGCTCTCTGCCGAGCTTTTCCCCCGGAAAAGCGTCCAGCAGAGAGTCGCGTAGGGCGCCTCAGCGCCCGCAGCGAACAGCGGCAAAAAGCTGGGCGAGGGCAAGACAAAACTCCTCCCCATCAACCCCCTCCACCAGGGAATGTAAGCGCCCAGATTTTTGTCGCTGTCGAGGAAGCTGGTGCGGGGACGAGCGGAAACGTACGTAGGGTACATTGAGCACGGCCCCGCACCAGCTGACGAAGCTCTCTGCCGAGCTTTCCCCAAGGGAAAGCGACCAGCAGAGAGTCGCGTAGGGCGCTTCAGCGCCCGCAGCGAACAGCGGCAAAAAGCTGGGCGCTTACGGTGAACGAGATTGCTTTTCAGCATATAAGCAGCTAGCTTACCGATGTCTCGTTCGGGGCCGTTTTTCTCCGACGATTATGATGGTGGATAAGAGGCAGTATGGCTTTTTCTCGAGGTGGCAAAGACGGCTCCTCAGGTCGTAAACCTGGCACAGGTTTGAGTTCTGCAGGAGCTGCGGGCGTTGGTGTCGGCCGAGAAGTCGGTTCCGGTGGTCATCAAGCAGCATTCCTCGGCGCTGGTTCCGCTGTCGTGGGAAAGCTCTCCTTTACTGGTCCAGCCGTTCTGAGTGGAGAGATTGAGGGGGAAGTTGCCGCCGAGAGTCGGCTGGAAGTCGGTGAGTCCGCGGTCATCAAAGCAAAGATCGACGGGAGCGATGTAATAGTAAAGGGGACGGTATACGGAGATATCGTTGCGTCCTCCAAGCTCATCATTTTTCGCTCTGGAAAGGTCGTTGGAAACGTGACATGCGCCAGTATCCAGGTAGAAGATGGAGCCGTTTTTGAGGGGAGCTGTCAGATGATGAACCGCAGCTCTCGTGCGAGCGGTTCTACCGAACAGAACGTAGGCGAACAAAAAGCAGGCGATAGTGCTGGAGGCATGTCGTCAAAGACCGGTCCTGGAAAGGAGAGTTGAACGGGGCCGTTGCTATTGATATCGCTCTCAATTTAGAGAGAAAGCAGGGCTCATGTGTGAAGGAATAAAATTCGTATGTTTTCAGAAACTCTAAGAGCGTTTGATCTGAAGCCGACAGATGTCTGGATGATTCTGATCGGGATGGCGTTATTCTGGGGCTACTATAAGCTTTCGAGTGCCGTTCTCTTCTCGCCTCTGTTGCGGCTTTTTGAGCGACGGGAGTCTGCCACTGTTGGCGCACAAGCTGGTGCCGATGAGATGCTTGCTGAGGCGGCTAAAATGCGGGAAGTCTACGAGGAGACCATTGCGCAGGCACGACAAAAGGCAGTTGCTGAGCGCTTGGAGCAGCTCTCTTTTGCCAGTAAGGATGCCTCGGATGTGGTCGCCGGGGCCGAAGCCGTAGCAAAGGAGAAGACCTTGGCAGAGCGTGCTTCACTGAGCAAGCAGGAAGAAGAGCTTCGCGCGAAGCTCCTTGCAGACAGTGACACCCTCGCGGAGCAACTTGCGAGTCGAATTCTTGAAGGGGGTTCGAGCGCGCAGCGAGTTTGAATGACTGTCATGCTTTCCGCCGTGCTCGATAGAGCTTTACTGGGGTATACGAAGAGGAAAAATCATAATGTCCATGAGAATTCATGATAGCCGGATGAAAGTACGGGGAGAGTTCTTTTTCGGAGCGTTCCCTCTGAACATGTTGTCTGGGGTCGTGTTATCTGTTTTGCTCGCCCCGCAGATTGTCCTTGCTGCTTCTGGTGGTGTTCCTTCTATCGTTGATACCATTCCATACTGGATTAACTTTCTTGTCTTTGTTGCCGTCCTTGGGTTTATCGTTCGAAAGCCCTTTCTCTCTTACTGGGCTGAGCGTACAGAAAAAATTGCAGCAGCGGTCAATGCTGGCCGCGATGCGGAGCTCGCAGCGCAAGCGGAGCTTGAGGCGCAGCGTGAAAAGCATGCCTCGCTTGATGCAGAGGTTCAGCAACTTGCTCGTCGTATTGAAGAAGAAGGGAAGACCGAGGCCGAGCGCTTAGTTGCAGAAGCTCACCAGCGCGCGAAGGCGATCATGACCCGTGCTCAAGAGGGAATCATTGCCGAACGAGCCAACCTTGAATCTCGACTTCGGGACGAGGTTGCAACGGAGGTTCTTCGTAAGGCAGAGTCTATCGTTCGAGGGCGGCTTGATGAGCGTGCGGATCGTGAGCTTCGGCGCCGAGTCTTGGGGGAAGTTCAAGAGCTCGTACAATAAGGAAAGTTCTTCACAGAGTGCGAAGGGGAAAACAGCGTGAGTGGTGTTGGCGAAAAGATTGCGAGAAAGTATGCGAAGGCTCTTTTTGAGTCCTTTGATGAGGAGAACTACGAGGGGGTTGAGCGCGCGCTTCACCAACTCGCAGCGATCTGGCTGGAGAGTGAAGACCTTCGGAAGGTAGCATCGAGTCCGGCCGTGCTTGCCAGTGAAAAAGAGATCGCCCTTCAGGAAATCGGCAGGATGGTAGCAGCCTCTGCGCAGGTGAACCCAGCAGACCACTTGGCGCGATTTCTTGCTCTTGTAGAGAGTAATGGAAGGATTCATGGCCTCCCGGAGATCGCTGAAGCATTTTCGTCAATACTCCGCGAGTACCGTGATGAGCTTCGGGTGACCGTCATTACCGCTCGAGAAATCTCTCCCGAGGAGCGGTCTGAGATTGAGCAGCAGGTGAAAGACGCCACCTCAAGACACTCACAGATCGATTGGCAGAGTGACGAGAACATTCTCGGGGGCGTCATTATTCGCGCTGGTGACCGAGAGATTGATGGTTCTGTGCAGGGGGCGCTTGCTGACGCACGGGGGGCGCTTCTTGCTTCCTAAAACTGACCTTCATATTATACCGAGCCTATCGCTGGGGTCAGTTTGAGCAAGTGAAGTGAAGAAATAAGAGAGAACGATTTTATTCCAAAGAGTGAGGAAAGAATGAGTGTAAGTTCGGATGAAATTAGTCGGGTATTAAAAGAGCGGATACAGAGCTTTACCCCCTCTCAAGATGTATCAGAAACAGGGACAGTGCTCTCTGTTTCTGACGGTGTTGCCCTCGTTCACGGGCTTCGTTCCGCAGCGATGGGAGAGCTTGTTGAGCTCAGTAATGGCGTACGCGGCATCGTTCTGAACCTGGAAGAAGATCGCGTCGGGGTGGTCCTCATGGGCGAAACCCGGCTCGTCGATGAAGGCTCCACCGTGAAGCGTACCGGAGAGATTGCGAGTGTTCCGGTCGGTGCAGCGATGCTCGGTCGTGTGGTAGATGCACTTGGGAATCCGATTGACGGGCTCGGTGATATTGAAACAGAAGAGAGCTCCCGTATTGAGATTAAAGCGCCCGGTATTGTCCAGCGGAAGTCTGTTCATGAACCGATGCAGACCGGAATCAAGGCGATTGACTCAATGACACCGGTCGGACGTGGTCAGCGCGAGCTCATTATCGGAGATAAAAAAACGGGGAAAACCGCAATAGCGCTTGATACCATCATCAACCAGAAAGACACCGGAGTGATCTGTATCTACGTTGCTATCGGTCAGAAACGGTCTTCCGTTGTTCAGGTTGCAGAGAAGCTCCGCGAACACGATGCCATGAAGCATACGATTATCGTTGCGGCGACCGCCTCGGAGCCAGCGCCGCTCTCGTTTCTTGCTCCATACTCGGGGTGCGCGATCGGTGAGTACTTTATGAATCAGGGGAAGCACGCCCTGATCGTATACGACGACCTCTCAAAGCATGCTGTTGCGTACCGTGCGATGTCTCTCCTCTTGAGACGACCTCCAGGACGAGAAGCCTATCCGGGGGATGTCTTCTACCTGCACTCACGACTTCTTGAGCGTGCCGCAAAGCTCAGTGATGATCTCGGTGGAGGATCGCTTACCGCGCTTCCGGTTATCGAAACGCAGGAATCTGATGTTTCTGCCTACATCCCTACGAACGTTATCTCGATCACCGACGGCCAGATCTTTCTTGAAACGGACCTTTTTAACTCCGGTGTTCGCCCGGCAGTAAACGTTGGTATTTCGGTTTCCCGAGTTGGTGGCGCTGCTCAGGTAAAGGCGATGAAGAAGGTAGCGGGAACGCTTCGGCTTGACCTCGCTCAGTACCGTGAAATGCAAGCATTTGCTCAGTTTGGCTCTGACCTTGATGCCGCAACCCAAGCGCAGCTTGCGCGAGGAGAGCGACTCGTCGAAATCTTGAAGCAGGACCAGTACGAGCCGATGGAAGTTATGGACCAGGTGCTCTCCATCCTTGCGGTCAATATGGGGCATACAGATGAGCTTGAGGTATCTCAGGTGCGAGCCTTCGAAAAGGCGCTTCACCAACACCTCAAGGCCAACCACGGTGCCCTCCTCAAGACCCTACAGGAGAAAAAGGCGCTCGATGGAGAGCTTACAGAACAGCTTGACACCATCTTCGGTGAATTTGCGAAAGAGTTTTCTGCTGGGCTCACCTCACTTCAAGGTGCAGCGCAGGGAAGTTCGCAGAACGGCACTGGTGGAACATCGTCTCGTGAAGCGCGGAGCGCGGCGTAGGTAAGCTCGGCTATCGGCAACGTATTCGGTCCACAGAAGTGGTAGCGAAGGAGGAGAATTGGCAGGTCTAAAAGACATTAAACGGCGCATCAAGTCGGTGGGGAATACGAAAAAGATCACCTATGCGATGAAGCTCGTCTCTGCGGCGAAGTTACGGAAAGCACAAGATGCGGTGAAGTCTGCTCGCGAGTACACGGATACGCTTGGCCAGCTCGTGGCACAGGTATTAGCCGTAACAGAATCTTCTGAGCTCACTCACCCCCTTATGGAGGAACGCAGCCAGGTAGCACGGGTTCGTTTAGTGGTGGTTGGTGGAAGTCGGGGTCTGTGCGGAGCGTTTAACTCGAATGTAAACAAACAGATTGAACGTTCTCTTACCGATCTTCGTGCCGAGTATCCGAATGCCAAGGTCGATACCTACGTCCTCGGAAAGAAGCCGAGAGAGTTCGTCGAGCGAAGCGGAATAGAGTCGGTTCGCACCCTTGATGCACTTCCGGAGTCTGCGCTTGATTGGCCGATTGATGAAATCGCACAAGACCTTGAAAATGCGTTTCTGACCGAGGAAGTCGATCGGGTGTATGTACTCTACATGCGCTTTCAGTCCGCGATGTCGCAAACCCCAACCCTTGAACAGATACTTCCGTTGCAGGCGATTTTGGCTTCTGAGGGTGGGGAAGAAGATGCCGCGCCATCGTTGACCCTCTTTGAACCCTCTGCAGAGAAGGTCTTTGAATCACTCGTCCCGAGAATTCTCCGGACACAGATTCAACAGGCGGCGCTCGACACCAAGGCGAGTGAGCACGGAAGTCGGATGGTTGCCATGGACTCGGCGACCAAAAATGCAGGAGAGCTCGGAAGGGCGCTTACCCTAAAGCACAACAAGTTGCGACAGGGAGCGATCACCTCAGAGCTCCTCGATATTATCGGTGGAGCAGAAGCGCTCAATGACTGATGAGTCAGAGAGAAAGTTAGGAACGAGAGAAGATATCTTAGGAGTAGAGAAAAAATGAGTGAAACACACGGTACAAATAGTGGAGATGGAACCGGTCGAAAGGGAAAGATCGTTCAGATCCTCGGCGCGGTTGCAGACGTTGAATTCCCAAAGGAAGGGGGGCTTCCCGCCATCTACGACGCCCTTCTCGCAACGAACCCAGCGATTGACGACAAAGAGAACAACCTCACCTTTGAGGTTGCTCAGCACCTCGGTGATCACCGCGTGCGGTGCATCGCGATGGATAGCACCGAAGGGCTTGTTCGAGGACAGGAAGTTATTGATACCGGAGCTCCGATCTCGATTCCCGTTGGAGAGAAGACCCTCGGCCGTATTATTGACGTCATCGGACGCCCAATCGACGAGATGGGGCCGGTTGAGAGTGAAACACGGTGGCCAATTCACCGTTCTGCTCCGACATATGAAGACCAAGCAACCTCAACCGATATCTTTGAAACAGGGATTAAGGTGATTGATCTCCTCTGTCCCTACCTGAAGGGAGGAAAGATTGGCCTTTTCGGTGGTGCCGGAGTTGGAAAAACCGTTGTGATCATGGAGTTGATCAACAACCTTGCGAAGGCCCACGGGGGCTACTCCTGTTTTGGTGGAGTAGGAGAGCGAACCCGGGAAGGAAACGACCTCTGGAACGAGATGAAGGAGTCAGGAGTACTCGATAAAGCCTGTCTCGTTTACGGCCAGATGAACGAGCCACCGGGAGCCCGTTTCCGAGTTGGACTCTCTGCTCTTACCGCTGCTGAGTTCTTCCGTGATGAGGAAGGGCGAGATGTACTGCTCTTTGTTGATAACATCTTCCGGTTTCTTCAGGCTGGTTCTGAGGTATCTTCTCTGCTCGGTCGGATGCCAAGTGCGGTGGGATATCAGCCGACTCTTGCAACTGATATGGGAGAGCTTCAAGAGCGAATTACCTCAACGAAGAAGGGCTCGATTACCTCAGTACAAGCGGTCTATGTTCCAGCGGATGACCTCACGGATCCGGCGCCGGCGACGACCTTTGCTCACCTTGACGCGCAGACCATTCTCTCACGTTCCATTGCGGAGAAGGGAATCTACCCTGCGGTTGATCCACTCAACTCAACATCAACCATTCTTGAGCCAGGTGTTCTCGGAGAGGAACACTACCAAGTTGCTCGACGAGTGCAGATGACCCTACAGCGTTACAAAGACCTGCAGGACATCATCGCGATTCTCGGTATCGATGAACTCTCTGAAGAAGACAAGCTCACCGTTGCTCGAGCGCGGAAGATTGAGCGGTTCCTCTCTCAGCCATTCTTTGTGGCAGAACAGTTCACCGGAACTCCGGGGATCTACGTGAAGCTAGAAGACACCATCCGCAGCTTTAAAGAGGTGGTGGATGGACATCACGACGACCTCCCAGAGCAGGCCTTCCTCTACGTCGGAACGATTGAGGAAGCCCGTGAAAAGGCAGAGAAAATGGCAGCTTCAACAAAGAAGGCTGCGTAACAGAAAGAGTCTACCGCTCCCGAGAGAGAGTCTCTTCCCATTTCGGGAAAGATTGGCTCTCTCGGGATGCGGAAAGAAAAGAGGAATATGTCAGAGCAATTTACACTCCGTATCTGCACACCGAAGGGCATTTTTCTAGAAGAAGCGGTGCAAGAAGTTACCTTACCCTCTTCTCAAGGGGAAATGGGAATCCTTCCCGGTCACGCTGATTACACCGGACTTGTAGGAACCGGAGTAATGGAGTTCGTTGCTGCTCCCTCGAACACCCCCCGGAGAGTCGTCATTTCCGGTGGCTTCATCAGCTACCAAGGCGACACCCTTACCATTCTCTCAGACGTCGCTGATAGCTCTGAGAGTATTGAGAAGGAGAACTATGCTGCTGAACGAGCCACTCTTCAAGAGCAGGTGGAAAGCGAAATGATGGATTCTCCTGAATGGACACGCGCCCGAACTGCCCTGGATCGAATTGAAGCCATTGATGAGCTTATAAGCCACTAGTTGCTGTCCCTTTAGGAAGCGTTTTGGGGGTCAGAGGCCCCTGTTGGTAGCGGGAACACTCCCGCAGGCTTCCTTAGTGCTGTCCCTCTGATACGCTGGGGTATGGATCCCGAATTCTCTCCGAAACCACCGGACCCCTCTCCTGACCGATTTTCTACCGGTGGAAGTGGCCTCGCCTCCCGATTGGCACCCGGAACAGAAATCAACCGCTACATCGTGGACAGGCCCCTCGCTCGGGGAACCATCGCTACCATCTTTCTTGCGCACGAGAAGGACTCTCCAGACCAGGAAGTCGTGTTAAAAGTTGGAGAGGAACACGGATTAGGACTACTCCGAGAGCGCGGCCGCCCAGAATCCCCCAAGGACCCTCAGAAGCCAACCGACGCCCTTCTTCGCCCAGGCCAAGACTTTGCACAGTTATGTAGCGATTCAGCAACAAGAAGAGGTTTCCAGTTCGCGAACCGAGATGACGTAAATAACTTACTCGTCGATGAATTTCGACAATTGGATGCCGGCAACGATGGTGCACCCCGACTCGTTCGACCACGGCAACTCTTCTCACGAGAGCAACACGCTGTTCTCGCCATGGATTACGTTCGGGGCCCCACCCTGAGAGAAGTCCTTTCACAGGGAAAGAATATACACCTTATCTGGTTGCAACGAATCGCGGAGGCACTCATCGAGTGGCAACAGCACGGCCTCTCGGGGCACGGTGACCTGAAGCCAGATAACATCATCATCCACAATATTCATGGCCCAATACTCATTGATCCAGCGAGCAGTGTCAAAATGACTCGACAAGATCGTTCTCCGTCCGGAAGGAGAAATGAAGAACGGTTTACCGCATACACCACAACCGTTCGCTACAATCCCACCCTTGCTCAAGAAAAGCCGGTGGCAGACCTCCACAGCCTCGGAATAATGCTCTACGAGTTCCTCACTCGCCATACCCCCTTCACCGAGAAACCGTGGAAATTTGCAGGAGCATCCGAGGCCGTCTCACCGCATTCTGAAATCGAACAGCTCGATCGCGCGCTCTTCCTCTCTCTTCCTCCTGTTCGAGACATGAATCCCTACGCCTCGGAGGAGCTCGCTGAGATCTCTCAGCGGTGTGTTCTCGAAGATGGAAGTGGACAGTACACCCTAGAGCTCTTTCGAGACCAGATCGCCGAGTACATCCAGAGAAACTCCCAACCATAGACCACAACAAGCCCCTTTTCCGACTTCGACCACCTGTGAGAACATATCCGCGTAACGAGACCATCCCAACATCTATCAGGAGAACCCATGAGAACCGTATGCCTCACCCTCACCTTGCTACTCTTCACCGTTGGTTGCTCACACCACGGACAACACCACCACCATCACATGAAAAAGAAGAACAGCTGCACCTCCTGCGCCACCTGTAAGTCTGGCACCGCCAAAAACTGCAAAGAGTGCCCTCACTGCTCAAAAGCAAAATCATGCGACAAGTGCGAAAAGTCCTGCTCCAGCACCTCATGCCACCCCTAAACCAGGTCCCTTCACAAGGTGTCAGACACTTTGTGAAAACAGCACAGCTCTAGTAAAAACAGCTACTTAGAGCTACTGCGCCGTAGTGGATTCGGTCTGGAGCGGAGATCTCTCGGCGATAAGCTTTTCCACCTCTTCGAGGAGGCGGTCGATCACGGTATCGTAAGGGAAGGCACCAAGCTTCTCTGTTTTCTTCTTCAAATTGACGTATTTTGGCCCACACCACAGTCCCAGGTCGGCTTCATCCGTTTCTCCAGGTCCGTTCACTCGGCAGCCCATAACGGCTATCGTGATATTGTAGTCCCTCGCAAATTCAGTAACCTCTTTCACCTTCCTTGCAAGCTCAACAAAAGCCCCATTTTCGACTCGAGAGCACGACGGACACGAGATGACATTTAAGGTCTTTCCCAAAAACTCCGGAACAGAACGAAAGCGTCCCTCTTGGACATCTCGAACGATCTGCTTCCCGATCTCAATTTCGCGGTTTTTCTCTCCATCTGGAAGAGTAAGGGAAACACGCAAGGTGTCTCCAATCCCGAGCGCGAGAAGCTGTTCGAAAGCCACACGAGACTTAATCTCCCCATCAGGAAGCATCCCGGCTTCGGTAACACCAAGGTGGAGCGGAACTTCCGGCCGTATTCGGGCGAACTCCTTGTAGATCTTTACGACGGAGAAGGGATCAGAGCTCTTTAAGGAAACAACAAAGCGCTGAAAGCCGAGTTCTTCAACAATTTCACAGTGTTGCTCTGCTGAACGGAGAGCTACTTCAATAGGATCCTCACCGTTCGTCCGCTCTTCAGGATCCAAGGAACCAAAATTCACTCCGATCCTCATCGCACAGTCGTATTCTCGACAAACGTCAACAAGAAACTTCACCTTCTCTTCAACTGGCTTGCTTCGCTCATGATGGTGAAGATGTCCCGGGTTATACCTGACTTTTTGAACATACGGTGCCACCTGCTCTGCCAAGCGATAGTTCTCCTGGAGGTCTACCGCGAGGTTGGCCTCTGTTTCTAAGCGCAGTACCTTGAGCGCTTCGACATCCTTCTTGCTATCGATAGCGATTCGAATAACGTCAGCTCCTGCCCCTTCCAGGAGTTGAATTTGGGCGAGCGTTGCCTCTATATCCGTTGTGCGGGTAGCGCACATGCTCTGAACAGCGATGGGTGCATCCCCCCCCACGTAGATTGACCCGACCCGAATCTTTCGCGTAGGCCGCTGGGCGAGTGAGCGCTGAACTTCTTGTAAATCGGACGAAGATTTCTCCTCTCTGGTGCTCATGGGTTCCCTGTTCAGCCTTGCCATCGGAAGCTCTTTGTTGAATCACCAGCATAGCAATTCAAAAAATGAATGGCAGTCTCCTGCCCCCAATTTTCTCTCCTGAGATGAAGAAAATACCGAAAATCACGCAACAAACGAGCAGTTTTTTCCGATCAGAGAGGGGAGGGGAACTATCTCGAAAATTCCCCTTTTAAGATGATCAATCATGAGAGCGCGAAACGAGATGACAGAACACAGTGGAGAACGAAGGGATGGGAAAGAATCAGGTGATGGTGCTCCGGGAGGGGACTCCAGAATGTGCCGCACAGAAGCAGCAGGAGAGAATAAAAGCGCTCGCCATGTGCAGCACCGAGGAGGCGAGGGCCCTCCTTTCGCTTGATGATGCACAACGATGGAAGGCGCTTCCGATTGGAGTCTATCGAGCCGGAGATGACCGAATACTTCGAATTGCCGCTCCAGCTCGAGGAAGGATTGAACGAGAACAAGTGCTTCGCTTTGCAACCGGAATCCGAGTTGAGTCAATTCTTATTGAAGAGCAGATTCTCGATGAGGCGATATTCTTCGCGTATCGAGGTGAACAGGGAGAGCTCCAGAGTTTTCTCACAAAGCTGAATACGAAGAAACCGTTCGGAAAGAGTCAGAGCACTGTGGCGACATACTCATCAGCAGGGCACCCTGCCGATTATTTCATGGGAGAGGCTCACGGCGCACTTGAGGATTCCATCGCTGGCTTTCTCGTGAGAATTCTTGAGTACGGGATATCCCAGAGAGCCTCAGATCTTTTCGTAATCCCAGAATCTGCCGAAGCACTCTCTTTTCATGTAAGAATCGATGGAACACTAAAGACTTTTCATCTGGCAGGATACACACACCATCATCACGACCAACTCATTAATCGAGTCAGAGTTCTTGGAAACATCGAAGCTGGAACTCCAAAATGGTCTCCACTGGACGGACGCTTCTGTATCACCCTCCCAGGAGGAAGGCAGGATCTTCGCTTTCATGTTTTTCCGACCACACACGGGCTAAAGATCAATTTTCGACTTCCTGCGCACCAGATCCTGCCATCGATAAGAGACCTTGGTTTTTCTGCTAAATCGAGGAATTTTATCGAATCCCTCCTTCAACGGAGGGAAGGCGCCGTCGTTCTGCTTGGACCAACGGGGAGCGGAAAGACCACTACTGCATACAGTATTCTCACCGCTCTCCAATCGCAGCAGTTGAATATTATCTCCCTAGAAGATCCGGTAGAACGGGAACTTCCCGGCATTTCACAAACAGATCTTTCACGTATTGAGGGAATGGGGTATCGAGAAGGACTCGTTCACTCCCTACGACAAGACCCCGATGTAATCTTTGTCGGAGAGATTCGAGAAGATCTGAGCGCAAAAGCTGCTCTCGAGGCAGCCGCTACTGGCCATCTGATCGTGACATCCGTTCATGCCCGAAGTGTTTCTGGAGCTCTTCACCGCCTCGAACGTCTCTCCGGAAGCCGGGAGCTTGTTGCAGAAGGAGTCTCCCTCTTTCTCTCACAACGACTTCTTCCCCGGCTCTGTTCTCACTGCAAAGTCATCGACCTCCTCGGTTCTCGTTCCGTTCACGCGGAAGTGTATCAAGCCGTCGGTTGTCCACACTGTGAGCACACTGGCTACTCTGGGCGGGTGCTGATCGACGAAGCTCTTCTGCTCACTCAACAGCTTCGACATCAGCTCCTTATAGAAGGAAGAGAGTCTCTTGATTTTAAGAACAAGCCCTTCTACCAAGGGTTGGAGGAATCCCTACAGAGCGCTATTCTTGCGGGGACAATTGATGTAAAGAGTGCAAGAACCATTGCGCCTCTACTCTAATACTCTGAAGGCATGGTTTGAAACGATGAACCACCCGTTACGCCCAAATGTCTGTTGCCTTCTCTTCAACCGAGAAGATCAGCTTCTAGTCGGAGAGCGAGCTGGCTCTCCAGGACACTGGCAATTTCCACAAGGTGGGATAGATCCGGGAGATAGCGCAGAAGAAACGGTACTTCGAGAATTAGAGGAGGAGATCGGAGTTCCTCGGAAACTGCTCTCTCTAGAGAAACAGCTCCGCTCGACCCACACGTACGAATGGGAAGAGGTGCGCCATTACGGAACAAGGACGTATCGCGGGCAATCCCAGACGTTCTGGCTTGTTGAATTTTTGGGAGAGGATCACGACATTGACCTCACCGCCTGTAAGCCGCCAGAATTCGAATCGTGGCGGTGGTGCAGCTCCGCTGAGGTGCGAACAATTGCCGCACCACTTCGTCTTTCCAGCTATCTCATGCCGCTGCGAGAATTCGAAGATTTTCTTCTCCTCCGAGAGCTGAAACGCTGAGCGCTCCCTCCTCGATAAAGGAAGAGACCTTACAAAAACGTTCTTTAATTCAGTATTAACAGAGACTTACCATAGCGTCATCCCTCTCTCTTGCTGCATCTAAAGATGAAGGAACAGGATCGATGGCGGGGAATTTGGCAGATCTCATAACGAACAATAGCTGGTGGGGAGTCTCCCTTGCCGGCGTTGTTATACTCAACCTCGGAACCGCAATAACGGTATTACTCTCGCTTCGAACCGCTGCGAAAGAGAGGACACGACTCAACAGAGAGACCTTTGGTCTCTTGAAGAAAGTCGAAGGACTTCTTGCTCAAAAACAAGAGAAGATGAAGCGAGATTATGATGAATTGCTGGAGAACATGACGGGTCAAGTTCCTATTACCATTGCTCGAAAGGTTGGCAAAGACATCTACGAGACTGAAAAATCAGTGCTGATGAGGCTTGCTGAGATTGAGCCCCAACTCGAAGGAGATTCGCTCGCCGTACAAAAGATGGAAGCGATTATCAAGAGCATGGAAAAGCTGGAAACCACCGTCATAGATGCTGCCTCAAAAGCAGTGGAGCAAACACTTCGGGAAAAACGAAGAACGCTCTTTTCGGAACCAGAATCCCTCCCGTCAGATTATCTTCGACGAGCTGAATAAACCGCCAAGATCTGCCCTTTCTAAAGAGCACCGTACGGCTTCACTATGGAAAGAAGGGAGCTCTGTGATACGCTCTTCCTTAATGAGCGGCCATAAAAAGAACACCCCTATTCCTAAAATTTTGAAGAGAGTTCGCGTCCGAGAACAGGTATTAGAGGCTGCGGAAGAGATCTCCTACTCCTTTTCGCTTAGCCCGCTTACAAGTCGAGTTCTTTCGGCAAGAGGTTTTTCTGTTGGTGAAGATTTAAAGAACTATCTCGTTCCTACCCTCAAGAGCGGACTTCCCGACCCCTCTCAATTAAAGAACATCGAAGCGGCAGCAGAAGCAATTCTGGAGTATGGGACGCAAGACAGAGGAATTGCTATCGCTTGTGACTTTGACGTTGATGGACTTTCCGGTGGTTCTCTTGTTCACGATTTCCTCAAGAAGGCAGGAATACGTTCTCAGGTATATGTTCCTGACCGTTTCCATGAGGGATATGGACTGAACGAAAGAATCGTACTCGATGCGAAAAAGCATGGACATAAGGTCTTACTTACAATCGACTATGGAACGACAAATGGCACTGAACTGGAACTTGCTCGTTCACATGATCTCTTTACCATTGTCATAGATCATCATCACGTACGAGAGAATCCACCCGCAGATATTTTTGTTAATCCTCATCAAGAAGGTTGTGGATTTGCAGAAGGAACTCTCTGTGCCGCAGGACTTGGTTGGTACCTTATCGTCGTTCTCAACCGAAAGTTGCAGGAAGAGAAGTATTCTCATGTTGCGCAAGAAAAAAAAGAGCACCTTGATCCGAAAAAATATCTCGATCTCGCCTGCCTCGGTACGATCTGCGATATGGTTCCGTTGCGTGGAGCAAATCGAATTATTGCACGCAGGGGGCTAGAGAATCTCTCTAAAACGGAACGAGTCGGTTTAAACGCGCTCAAAAGTGTTATTGGCGCGCGAGGAAACATTACCTGTTCCAATGTCTCCTTTGGGATAGGTCCACGACTGAATGCTGCTGGCCGAATGGTTAGTGGAGAGCTTGTTATAGATCTCCTTACCACTAATAGTGAGAAAAAAGCAGAAAAACTCGCAAAGAAACTTCACCGTCTAAACCTCGAGCGACAGGCGACTGAGGAGAAGGTGAAAACTGGTGCGTTACAGCAAATTCAAGAAAGACAGAGCTCTTCCCCAGATGGACTGCCGGATGGACTCGTCGTATGGGATAAGGATTTTCATACCGGAGTAATCGGCATAGTTGCCCAGCGCTTAGTGGAGCATTTCTATCGACCGGCAGCTGTTCTTGGTTATGACGATGGAAAGTTTAAAGGATCGGTGCGTGGAATAAAGGGAATGAGTGTTGTTGAACTCCTCAGCCGAGTTCAGGATCATTTGATCCAGTTCGGAGGCCATGATGGAGCCGGAGGTTTTAGCCTTGCCGAAGAGAATGTAGAGATGTTCGCTCGAGCGTTCGAAGCAGAGAGCAAAGAGATGCTCAAGGATATAGAAACTCATCCTACCGTTGAGGCTGATACAGAATGTAATCTCAGCGAACTCACTCCGGCAGTAGTTCGTGAGTTAAGAAGGTTTGAGCCTCTCGGAATTGGAAATCCGAGCCCTCAACTCCTACTCCGCTCCCTGAAAGTAAAGTCAATTAAGCTCTTAAAAGACGCACACATCAAGGCAACCCTCTCTGATGGAAAACACGAGATCTCCGGTATGATGTGGCGGACAGTGAGCCACCCAGCCCTCGTAGTCGGTCACACCGTAGACATCGTAGGAAAAGCTGACCTCAACACCTATTTCGGAAACACCGAAATGCAGATAAACCTCCAAGCCGTCCAACTTTCCCAGTAATCCTTCTTTCACAAATCACAAGGTGTCTGACACTTTGAGTTTTGGAAATCCTGGTGAGGTAGACGGTTTGGTTGTTGTGCTACCCAGTAGGCTCTGCTCGGTGGAGAGTTGCACCACTCCCGGGGGGATGCGTTCCTACTGGAAAAAGCGAGGCCTCACACCTCCCTGCTCGGTACTCTATTGAGGTTCTCTTATAAGCGTCCTGAATATCATAATACCACTGCAGAAATATCTTTTTCGTTTTTGGACAGCTGCAGAGTATTCTGGGACGTGATTGATATGGAGCACTTTCCTTTGAATTTGGATTCCGAGTTCCGGGCAATACTCGTAGAAGTCGCTCTCGCCCCAGAAATTTTTTTCCTGTCTTTTTTCGAGCATTTACGAGGGCTTTCGTTCGACTTTTAAGCTTTTTTCTCATCAACGCTGCATATTTATCCTGAGAAAGGTCCTCGTATCCCGGGAGCCGGGCGTAGGTAAGCTCATGGTACGAAGTGTAGTCCTTTATATTGATTTTTTTCTTCCACCGCTTGTGGCTATTATATTTAGACCAGTCCACCACCTTGAACCTTCTCGTTCTTCCGTGAACGGCATCCTCGAAACAGTTGTAACCTGGATACTTCTCAATGCTATCGACAAGGCCATCTTTTACCGGTTGAAGGACGATATAGAAGAATTTGTCTTCAATATCTTGGTCGGTCGGAATATGCTCTCCGGAGAATCTTCTTCTCCATAGAGATGCCCCCTCCTCATGCTGAAAAAGCTTGGGATAACGGCGCTTTACGGCACGAGTTACGGAGGCATTGAAGTCACGGAAGAATTTACTCTGACCTCCTTCCGGAAAAAGGGTGAGCTCATGCTTGTGGGTGCCCTCTAGCGCGAGGGCATGGATCTTTGCCTTGTAGCGTGCCAGGCACTGGGCCAGGTTGCCGAGAATTGTGTTCTCAAGCTGCTGATCTCCGGTGAACCAGATACGGTTTCCGCAGGTGCGGATCGTGGTGAAGTTCCCCAAATTCGTTGTTTCTATTCGTATGTCGTTCCCCATTTACTACTCCGTTGTTGTGTATATCTCTAATCGTCCCTGGCAGAGATTTGTTGCGTAATTTCTTGATTTTTCGGGGTGTCGGACACTTTGTGAAAAAGGGGGGGTGTGGCAGTATGGGGGCGATGGGACGGGTCGTGGCGTATGTATTGGTGACGGTGGGATGCTCGGTGGGGGTGTTTGCTGCTCTTTGGTCATTCCAGAAGCAGATTACCGGCGAGCCTCCTCGTGAGGTGTTTGTTCCAGAGGATCACTCGGGGCAGTTTCAGTACGAGGATCCGGATATCACTCGGTTACGGGAGGCCACACGAGTTCGGCCTGGCGAGAGGACGGTCTGGATGTCTCTTGCTCGGGAGCTTATTGCAAAGGCGAATAGTGGGGTGATCGCTCGAGAGGCGGCTTCGCTTGAGGCTCTCCAGGCACTGCGAGAGGTGCTCCAGATCGCTGGAGAAGATGCAGAGGCTCTCCTGATGCTTGGAGACCTGTCGTTTGAATTACAAGGGTTTCCGGAGGCACTTGAGTTCTACGAGCGATACCTCACCCAGGCTCCGGAAGATGACGCGGTGCGTGCTCGTTATGCAAGCGCTCTTACTTTTCTTGGAAGGGCTGATGAGTCTCAAGTCATTCTCCAGAAACTTGTTGATCGCAATCCAGAGGACTTCCAGTTGCGAGCATATCTTACCCTTGCTTTTGCTCAGATGGGGAACTTCCAAGAGATGGAGCGACAGGGAGAGAGGGCACTCGCGTTGGCTCCTTCTCCTGAGGCTCGTGAAAAATTGGAAGGGTTCCTGAAGGGAATTCGCAAGCGAGCTCAGCACGGCACAGCGTCGTCGCCTCCTTCCTCAGGTGCTGTTGAGCCGGAAAAAAACGGCAACGAAACGGCCCAACTGCTGCCAGAACTCACGAAGAACGCCGGAGTTTTACTCGGAGAGTTCTTGAGCAAGAATCCAGTTGCCGGTCCGAAGATTCAAGATTTTGCTATTGAGGGCGATGTCTTTGTTGTTCTTGTCGAAGATTTTCCGATGCAGGCGATGCCACCATTTGCCAAGGAGAAATTCTTCAGCGGAATACGACAGTTTGTCTCGGAAAGAGAGATTACTTCGTTTTCTTCTCTTCAGTTTCGTGATGTTCGCTCTCAGAGACTCGAAGGAGAGCTCGCCCTCTCTAAGTAATCTTTATTATTTAAGATTTCTGCAATTCTTCCTTAACACGTAAAAGAGAAGAGATAGGGGTAAAGCTTTTCGTTCAATCCGACGTAATTCCTCCTCGTTGTTCCGTTGCTGTTCGTCTGCATCTCTTTTCGGAAATCGCTATGAAGCTCTCCTTTTTCTGCTCTCTTCTCTTCTTGAGTCTCGTTACTTCTGCTTTTGCTGAGACGGTAACAACGGTCTCCCTTCCGCTCTCCGGTCCCCAGGATCAATCTCTTCCCCTCGCCTATGTGGAACTCCTTGATGGGGATGGCGATATCGTTTCAGGGGCGACGGCGAGTGAGAGCACGGGAGAGGTGTTTTTCTACTCGATAGAGGAAGGGGCTTACCAAATCGCTACACGAATGGCGATCTCTTCCGACTGCTCTGAATGTGCTGTCCTTATCGATGTTGAAAGAGATGTCATTATCTCCAAAGACTCCAGCCGATATGATGATTCCACTGATACGTTTACTCTTGAGGCGATTCAACTGGAGGCCGCAACACGAATCGTTACGGTCTCCGTGGTCGATGCTGCAAACGAGCAAGGGGTAGAGGGGATATATGTCAGTGCCTTTGAAAATACCTTTGATGATGAGCCACTCTATCGCTCTGGGATAACGAATGATGATGGAGAGTTTTCTTTTGGAGTGCCAGATTCGGTCACAAGTAGCTTTGGAGTGAGTTCATACGACGCCAATTCTCCAAAGCAGTACGGTGATACCTTCGCACCAAATGTTGCTATTGGAGCAAGCACAACAAGCGTTCGACTTGAGGTAGATGCTCTAAACTCTACTGTTCGTTTTACATTGAAGAACTCCGCAGATGAGGCAATTACTTTAGAAGATGGAGAGTTCGTCTCTTTTTCCTGCTTTGTTCCGGGTGAGTTTGACCAGAACTACTACGGATTCGTGAATGGGCCAGGAGAGGCTACCGGAGATATTCGTTTATTTGCTGAAGAGGGAGGAACGGAGTTCACCTGTAGTGTCTATCTGGAAGATTCAGCAAATGCTCCGGTGACTTTTACTATTGAGCCGGACCAAACCCTTGAGCGAGATATTGAGGTCGTGACCCCGGATGCAACACTAGAGATCGTTTTCCAAGATACTGAGGGAAATGAGATCGATATGGACGATCTCGGAACGGAGATCGATGTCGGCTGTTGGGTAGATCTCTTTCTCCCAGAGAATGAAGGCTCTGCGATCGAACATTTTCCGAACTACTCTAGCCAGTTTTCAGATGGGCCTGCGGTGCTTTCTGTGCTGAGTGGTGTTACCTACTCTTGTTGGTACTATTTTCAAGAGAGTTTCGAAAGTTTCTCTGTTCGGGGCGGAAAAGCTGGTACTTCAGTTCGTTCTTTGGTGAGTTCTCAGAGTGGAACAGACTATATCTCGGACTTCTCCATCGTAAATGCATCAGCAACATCAGGTGCAACAGCACCACTTCCTTTTACACTTCGTGTCGCAAATGCCACTCTTCGAGTAAGTCTTCTCGATTTTCAGGGACAAGATACTCCGGGGTGGATCTCAGTTACAGAGCAAGTCGAGTTTACTCCAGGAGAAGAAGAGCAGGATGATTTTGGCTTCTTTACCGGCAAACAATCGTTCGGTGCTCCAGGAGGAGTCGAAATCCCGGTCGAGGGCGGAAAAACCTACTTCGTAGACGGTTTCCCAGAGGACGCTCAATTTGGCGGCAACGGAAGTACTCTCATTCCTGCTGGGGTTGAGGTTTTCGTTGCATCGAATGGAAGCGAGGAGGTAGTCCTCCAGGCACTTCAGGCTGACGCCACGGTGAATATCACGGTCAATACGACGATTTCAGCCGATGGCGATGATGACCTTGGGAGCGGAGGGTTCTGCTACGCCCATGGTGCGGGCTCGACCTATATCGAGCTGAGTCAACGAGATAGCTCCACGTATGAAGGCTCTCTCTCTCTTGCTTCTGGAAGAGAATACTTTATCGGCTGTCAGGTAGTCGATGGAGAAAACTTTTTCAGCGGTTCTGAGGTAGAGCTTCAGGTCGCAGAAGGAGAACAAGATCTCTCCATCGAGCTTTCTACCGCTGGAGCATATATCAACCAGTATGTTTGCTTTGATGCAACAGCTCAGAGCACCATTCCGATTGGAGATAACGAAGAGAATGGCTCTCAGCTCATCGTTCCCGCAAATGCAATCGCAAACAGTGGAACGGTATGTGTCGAGATTAAGACGGCTGAGAAGTATTCACCAGGCCAGCACACTCCAAGTAATGTCCTGGAGATTAAAGCCTTTAAATCAGATGGAACGACCGTTACTGATTTTTCCAACTCGCCACTGAATCTCAAGCTCTGTCCGGATGAAACAGTTCCGGGCCAGGTCGGCGACCAAAACGAAGATGATGAAGGTTCTGTATACGGACTGAGTGAGGATCCAAATCAAGAGAACGGCTCGTGGGTTCCAAGCTCAGAAACTGATGCCGATGGTTGTGAGCAGTTTACGGTAACTCATCTCTCGTTCTATGGCCTCTTCGGAAACAGAAGTAGTCAGAATGGAAGCTGCTCGGTGGTGGGACGGCCCAAGGTTCAGCTTCGTGGAAAGAAAGCGATCGTTCGTGGAAAAATCACTGGTGATGCTTCTCAGGTGGTGGTTCGATTTGATGAAACGAGAAAGAATCGTTCAGTGAAGACTTCCCGCAAATCAGTTCGAATCAAGACCAATAAAAAAGGGAAGAAGAGCTATCGCACTACCTTTCGAGCAGGGAAAAAGGCTCGGCGCCTCAGGGCCTATGCGAAGGCAGAAGGTTGTTCGGATACCAGCTTCATCTCAAGTCGGGTAAAAAAGGTAAAGAAGAAAAAGCGTCAGTAGGTATCCTCACTTCGCTCTATGCTGCTCGACAAACTCCTGGTTCCTCTTATGGGTGAGGTTTGAATAACGGCTGGTATCTCCAAGCCCACAGTCACTCTTATCTCCGTTTGAGGTAACACCCGCGAGAAACCACTCTCCAAGACGTCGTACGAGGAGTGGACCACCGGAGTCACCAAAGCAGGTGTTGCCTCTGCGATCTCCACGGCGATATCTTGAAGCGATGGTGTCCTCATCAACAAAGCTAATTGAGAGATCGGTTGCTCGAAGTATTCCAGCGTTTCCCTCCTGATCGTAACCATATCCCGCGATAATAGCCGTTTCTCCCGTAATGACGTCTCCGGTGAGAAGGCGTGCAGCGGGAACAGAGAGCGGTGTTTCGGTCTCTACGATGGCGATATCATGCGCCTCCAAGTTTTCATAGGTAAGTCGGTTATACTGCGGATGAACGGTATAACTTCTGACCTCTACAGACTCTCGACCACTGTGGACCCTTATCTCTCGCGGTTCTCTTTCAAGGCAGTGTGCTGCGGTGAGGACAGTATGAGAGTCAAGAACAGTTCCCGTACATGAACCTGAGGAAAAGGCAAAAAGCATTTCGAGTTCTACAACGGGCGAATCTTGGAGTGAACACCGCTCCCCATTGATGATCCGGATAGTATACTCTCCTCCGTCTGTCGTATCGAAGCCAGAAATCTCTTCGCAGGCAGAAGTAATCTGTGAGAGCTCTACTCGTCGGCCGCAATCCGTCAGTTCTCGAAAGAGGCGACGGCGCTTTCTCCACCGCTTTCTTGCTTGCTTCGT
>JALEGQ010000189.1 GCA_022763385.1 bacterium | reverse complement strand
AACCGTGTCTATCAAAATGAAGCGTGTCTCCTTCCCAATCCTCCGAGAGAAACACTCGGCCCTGACATGTCAGGGCCGATTTTTTTCTCATCAAAGTCGAGCGCTTTGAACGGCTTACGGAATCTCTTTCCCGTGCGGATCTTTCGTAGGGAGTTCGCCGAGGGCCTGTTCGAGGGCTCCTTCGAGTTCTTCGGTATTGAAGTGCTCAAGCCGCTCGGCCATGGGGTGGACGTGATCTCGATCAACGGCGGCGGTTTCGACGAGGTAGGATTCCCACAGCCGGTGAGAACGGACACACTGTTCTGCTCGGGCTTTCCCACTCGGGGTGAGGGAGAGCTGCACTCCATGCTCTTCGATAAGCCCCTCGGCGAGCAGTTGACGGAGGACGTGTGCGGTGCGTTTGGGAAGAAAAAAATGGGCGAGTAGTTTACTTCGAGAGAGATGACCGCCCTGTTCTTCGGTACGGTAGAGCAGCGCGAGGATATCATCACTTCGAACGGCGAGCGCCAGGCGACGTTGTCGCCACTTGCGGGCGAGCACTCCTCGTTGCGGGGCAAGAAGAGATGAGAACACGAGGAGCACTCCCCCACTCACGGCGATCATCCCAGCGATACTGACCGAGTGCTCGTACCCAAAGAGGAGCGGCCCGAAGGCTCCGGCGGTGTAGCCGCAGAAAACGGTGATGGCGGCAAAGAACACACTCATCACGAGCTGCGTCTTCATCCGCTCGGTGTAAAATCGGGCACTCGCAGCGGGAGAGATCAACATCGAGATCACGAGGATGGAACCGACGATACGGAATGAGGCGACCACCGCACACGCCACCACCACCATGAGGAGTTGGTAGAGCAGTGTGCTCGAAAATCCGAGTGAGGTTGAAAGCTCAGGATCAAAGGAGGAGAGGAGGAGCTCTTTTGAAAAGAGCTTCAGGAATCCGATCGTGAGGAGCATCGTGAGGAACGCGATCACCACCTCACTCGGAATGAGGGCGAGGGTAGACCACGAAAAAAAACGGGAGAGCTCCAGGGGAGGATACCAAAAGATACTCTCGAGCTGCCCGTGCAAGAGACAGTCGGCGTCCAGATCAACACTCCGGGCTGCTGCTTGCTCCATGGCGATGATCCCAACGGCAAAGAAGAGGGAGAACACCACCCCCATCGAAGCTCCGGATTCAACCTTGCCGAAACGGCGGATTCCTTCGATCAGGAGTGCGCTTAAAATTCCAGCGATGGCAGCTCCGAGGAACATCACCCCACCCGCTCGACTTCCGCTCAGGAGAAAAGCAACCACGACTCCGGGAAGAACGGAGTGGGAGATCGCATCTCCCATCAGAGAGATCTTTCGGAGAACGAGGTAGTTGCCAAGAAGCGCACACGAGATCGCAGCAAAGAGTGCGGCGAGGAGTGGCGGGAGGTCTATGGAGAGAAAGTCGATCACGGCACCTCCCTTTCAAAAGCAGAACCGAGCGGATGGAGACTCTCGGGCACAGCGGTTCCCCGTTGGCGAAGCTTGCGCTTGAGCTTCTCTACGACTTCTGGAGACAACGTGTGCTCAACGAGATCCGCAGAGCTGTCGACGTGCGAGGCCGGGATATCAGCGTGTGTGAGGAGATACTCTTCCCAGAGGCGGTGATTCTGAACCTTTCGTGCCGCCGCGAGATAGCCACGCTCCGTCAGCAGGGTGGAGCGATCGGTGAGCGTCAGGTACCCCTTCTGTTGGAGAAGCATCCGGTGCAACCACCGGGCAAAGGGGGTACTGCCGCGATAGGTGGAGAGTTCGGGAAGAGAGACGACTCGCGAACCTTCTCCGATACGTAGCAATGAATCTCCGTCTCCGTTTGATTGCTCAAGCCGTTCGTAGAGTTCTCGAAGGAGGTGATCTTCAGTCACCCGCGTCCGAAGTAAGAACCGTCGCACGAAAAGCGCCACAACTCCTCGAGCCGGGGCGAAGGCAAAACTGAGAAAGAAAAATACCCCAGCAACGACCACGATCACCGCCCCGGCAGGGAAACGGGGAAAGAGGGCGGAGAGGGAGGCCCCGACGTACCCACTCACTCCACCGATCGCAGCGCTCACTCCGATCATAACCGGTAGCCGCTCTGTCCAAAATCGTGCTGCTGCTGGTGGAACCACGAGGAGGGCGATGATAAGGAGGATGCCGACGGATTGCAGCCCGATCACGGTGACGATCACCACGAGGGTCATCATCATGAGATCAATTCGCGACACACGCCATCCGTCGGAACGGGCAAACTCTTCGTCAAAACAGACGAGACGAAACTCCTTCAGAAGTAAGGTGCTGGCGATCACCGTGAGCGCCGCAGCTCCCAGGGTGAGAAAGGCATCCCGAGCCTGGAGCGCTGCGGTCTGGCCGTAGATGAAGTGAGACAATCCTCCTTCTTCGCCACTTCCTGAGTTCTGAATGATACTCATCACGACGATACCGAGTCCAAAGAAACTACTTAAGACAACACCGATTGCGGCATCCTCGTGAAGCCGTCGGAGTCGCGAAAGGAGTTGAACAACGACCGTCCCCAAGACCCCAAAGAGAGTGGCGCCACAGAGGAGGAGTGGAAGAGATTTTCCATCAATGCCAAGCGCCGTTCCCACGAGAAAAGCGATACCGAGCCCAGGAAGAGCGCTGTGGGCAAGGGCGTCAGCCATCAGGGCTCGTTCGCGAAGGAGGGCAAAGACGCCGATAATCCCGGCAGCGACACCGAGGAGGGTGGTTCCGACGACGACGATTGCGGCGTTGTATCCAGCGTGAAGGGTGAGCACCGAGAAGATCGCTGAGATCGTTGGTACCTGAAAGGAGAGGTCAACGAGGGAGCTTGGTGATGAAAGCGTGAGCGACATCTTTACTCCTATCGAACCCCTCTCCCGGCCCGAGCGATCGCCTCGCCGACCTCTTCGAGGAGTGAGAGCCGCCCGCCGTAGGTCTTCTTCAGATTCTCGTCGGTAAAGACCTCGCGAACGGGACCACTCGCGATTACCCGCGCGTTTAACATGAGGACGTGATCAAAGTACTCTGGAACGGTAGAGAGGTCGTGGTGGACAACGACCACGGTCTTCCCCTCCCCTTTCAGCTGTTCGAGCACCCCGACAATGGAACGCTCAGTCGCCGCGTCTACCCCGGCAAACGGTTCGTCCATAAAATAGAGTTCGGCTTCTTGAGCGAGGGCGCGGGCGAGGAAGACCCGTTGCTGCTGACCTCCCGAGAGTTGATTGATCTGCCGCTTTGCAAAGGACTCCATCCCGACCTGTTCGAGACACTCGAGCGCCTTCTCGCGGTGACTCCGGGTTATGGGACGGAACCACCCGATCTTTCGGTACCGCCCCATGCAGACGACTTCTTCGGCAGAGATCGGAAAATCCCAGTCGACCGATTCGCGCTGCGGTACGTAGCCGATACGAGTGCGCTGGTCGCGATAGGACTTCCCCCAGAACTCTACGAGTCCGGTGGCTCGTGGAATGAGGTCAAGACACGCCTTGATAAAGGTCGATTTTCCCGCTCCATTCGGACCAACAATGGCGATCAACGAGTGCCGAGGAGCTTCATATTCAATATCCCACAGCACCGGTTTTTCGTGGTAGGCCACGGTGACGGAGTGGACCGAGAGCGGACTCTCGGGACTGTGCTCTGGGCGGTCAGAGAGGGAGGTCAGCTCGGGTTGGTGTTGAAAGAGTTTCACGACGGTTCTCCGACGAAGTGTTACGATGAAAGGCTTATACGACTCAGCTTTCCATTCAAGCCCCGCTTCGGAGCGGTGCCGCCGAGGGCTGAGGCGATCGTCGTCACATTGTGGTCAATCATCCCGATGTAGCTCCCTTCATATGTCCCTGGCTTTCCCATCGCATCAGAGAAGAGCTCACCTCCAACCACGACGGTGTGCCCTTGGGCGGCGGCACCTTCAATAAGAGCCCGAACATTCCGTTGCGATACGGTGCTTTCTACAAAGACCGCCCGAATCTTCCGCTCCACGAGTACCGAGACGAGCCGCTCGATATCTTGAACTCCCGCTTCAGACTCGGTTGAGATCCCCTGAATACCGAGCACCTGATAGCCGTATCGCTTCCCGAGATAACCAAAGGCATCATGGGCAGTAACGAGCACTCGGGAGGGCTCTGGCACAGTGTGCAGAACCCGCTCGGCGTACTGATCAAGCGCTTCCAACCGCTTGAGGTATTCAGCATGTCGTTGCTGGTAGGATTCCGCGTGCGGTGGGTCAAGTTCGGAGAGCGTCCTGGCGATAACGTGTGTTCCCTTTGCCCACGCCGTTGGATCCATCCAGACATGCGGGTCAGCATGGCCGCCAAACTCCTCGGGTTGGAGGAGAAAGGAGGGATCAATCTCTTCTGTCACTGCGACTACCCGCTTTCCAGACGAGGCGACTCGGATCAACGCATCAGTGAGCTTTCCCTCAAGGAGAAGCCCATTATAGAAAACGAGATCTGCACGGCGAAGCTTTACGATATCTGAACGGGTCGCCTTGTAGAGGTGTGGATCGACCCCAGCACCGATAAGTCCGGTAACAGAGAGGTGCTCTCCACCGATCTGCTGAACGACATCGGTGATCATCCCGATCGTACCGAGCACCGTGGGAGAGCTCTTCTCGGAAGAGGCGCTTCCTTCAGCGGCAAGGAGGAAACTCGGAAAAACAAGTAAGAGTACACAACTCCAACACCACCGCACCGAAAAAGACCTCTGTTTCATCACACCACTCCTACACCACCACTAAAGAAGAAAAGAAAGACCCGCGCCAGTAAAGAGGTCATCTGCTGCCCCATTCATTCCGAATCCCGCCCGGAGGTCCAGTTGCCACCGTTTACTGAGCGCTACAGTAAACCCTCCATTGGTATAGTGCTCAGTCGTTTCAACCACATCATCAGCGGGGTACAACCCAAAGTATTCGAGATACACCCCCACACCCCCAGAGAGATCCATCCCAACCGTCACGGAGTTCGAGATCTCGAGGTAGCGCTCCTCTGAGCCCTCCAGGGCACTCACGTTGAGATTCCCGCCGACCATATATCCCTCAAGCCCGTAGGCCCAGAGAAACTTTCCTCCGACCTCCACCGCGTCAGCCGTGTATGCCGGGCTCCCCACCGGCACACTGAGCTCTCCGATAAAAGAAAAGTCTGGGACGAGTCCTTCTTGGCGGTATATCCGGTGCTTAAAGCCGATACCTGCATCACTCACCCCATCATCCCCGGCTCCGTTCAGGTCGGTAGCGAGGAAGCCTGCCCAGGTGAGTCGAAGCTCAAGATCCTCAACAAGCCCGATCCGGGCGAGGAGCTCCGGGGCGACATGCTCCTCGAACTCCTCGCCGTTGTCATCATCAGTAGCGAAGGTGTATCCGAGCTCGAACTGAATGTGCCCGGCTTGGACTGGCTGAGTTCCCTCGGTAAAATCGGGTCTATCCGTTTCCATCTCTTGGATGAGCTCAGCCGTCCCCCAACCGAGAGGCCCCGTTTCAGCGCTTGCTGGCCCGAGAGAGAAGAAGAACCCCGACAAAAAGAACAGAGAGCAGAGAGTCCTTTCTGGAAACCGAAAAACGTTTATCACTGTTTACCTCCACGGTGACTTAGTATGTAGCCTGTGCTACATACCCCATTAAGTAGCACAGGCTACAAAAAGGTGCTACCCTCCTCACAGATCTTTCTACCTCAAGACACTCGAGCTCATGGACCGCGCCAAGCCCTTTCAGGTCACCCGGAAGCATCACGGGAAAGAAGCCGCTGAGGACTATACCGAGCTGATTCTCGATCTCACAGAGTCGAAGGGGGAAGCTCGAACGGGGGAGATCGCTGCTTCACTCGGGATCTCTCACGTAACGGCGCTCCGCACCATGAAGCGTCTCCAGGCAGAGGGGTATCTTGAAACGGGTCGAGGAAAGCCCGTCACCCTCACCCGCAAAGGAAGAGATCTCGCCCTTTTTTCTCGGAAACGTCATGAAGTGCTTGTGGAGTTCTTTGTATCGATCGGAGTACCCCGAAAGACGGCTGAAATCGACGTAGAAGGCGCTGAGCACCATATCAGTAAGGTCACCCTCGAGAAAGTTATCGAGTTCCTCGGTCGGTAATTTTCGCGAACTCAAGAAAAATACCTCCACCACACGCTTTTTAGGAAACATTTTCTGATTCTGTCCGATTGAAGAGGGAGGGAAAATTTCCTCTGGAACGACTGATCGAGAACAGGAGGTGTGATGAGTATTCAACGGGTGATTCGTGATGAGCTTGCGGCTGCAACGCTGCTGAATGGGAACGAGCCACAGGTGGGAGTTCGGCAGAGCCTCCACGGATTTGGAAGCGAGGGATGTGCCGTCGACACTACTCCTGAGCTCGGCCTCTCACCGACGGATACGATAGACGAAGAACGGTTTCAACACGTTCTCGTGGAGTATCTTCTGCAGGACGAAGCCCCTGAAGGAGCAGCGCTCTACAGGAATACCTTTCGGACCCTCCAAGAAAGCGGCATATCGACCGAAGAGGCCGTGCAGGGGGCACTCCAGGCGATAGTGAGCGCCGGCCTGATCTCGAAGCAACATGCCGAACGGATCAACGGGCTGACCTTCCGCGCAGCACAGCTCGACGACAACCTCGAAGCGCTCTACGACGATCGCGGAAGCGCCACCGATCCCACTATCGCCACAGCCTCTGGCGAAGAAGCAACGAGAAAAGCACAAACAGTACTGAGTGCGGCAAGCCGCGGCGAGATCACCGTTACGCCGAAAGCACTCCGTGAGGCGACACCACCCGATGGTATCGCCTCACGGCCGGTCCTCCCCTCTGGGGAGTTCCTCTGGAAGCCACGCTCAGAACGAGACGGAAAGCTGGTAGTCCTTCTCCCCTCTTCGCATACCGGCACCGTGCTCTCTGCTGCCATCCACTCAGAACTTCCACCGAGCGAGGAGCACCTCATTGAGAAAGGGGCATTCACCGGCGATACCCACAACAATAGAAGGGCTCACTTCAGATTCTCAAAAAGTGGAGACAGATATCCAAACGGGATCTACCTGGTGGCGACACTCTCGAACGGAAAGCAGCTCGCCTTCCCGATTAAAAACAGTGGGGAACGAACAACACGGTAAACAGACCCCCTTGGAGTCGCGCAGCGCTAAAAAAGGTCCTGAAAGCGTTGCTCAAGCACCGCTTCTTCACAGCACTGACCACATCCGACCTCTCCAACACCATAGGCGGCAGCTTTTATGGTGAGGTCACAGTTGGCAACAAATCCAACCTTTTGATGGGGAACGGGTTGACTTGAAAATCCTCCAAGGCTTTTCAGCACCGGTTTCAATTCAGCTGCGGCGGGCCTCTCAAGGCGACACTTTCCCTTCCGTATCTCGGAAAGGCATTCACCCCCTGCTGGGCAACCAGAGGAATTACACTCGATCTGATCAAGCATCGAGAGCTCACACTCAAGCAGCGCCTCCTCCTCCACCTCTGCCTTCAGCTGCGCGACAAGCTCTGCCTGAACCTCAATGCGACACACCTCGTCCAACCACTTCGAGGCTTGAGCCTGGTAGAGGTTTTTGAACACCAAAGCGGAGTTGATATCATCTCCATAAAGGTACAGAGGACCATCTTCGGGAAAGCTCTTCGCCGACACAATTCGAAAATCATCAGCACTCCCCTTCCCCCGAACAGAAACAGATTCGTTCGAACTGCAAGAAAGCACGCTCTTCTCGACCGAAACCACCTCACCTGGAGCCGCCAACAAAAAGGAAGGACTACAGCACAGAAAAAACCCAAGAGAGAAAAAAGCAACGAGCCTCATAAGAAACCTCACCAACAATCCGTTCTCAAAATCCACCCCTGTTATGTAAACCAGCCCCCCCGACGTGCCCTCCCCTGGTGCGTGGCAACCCCCCTCCACAAAAATTTCCACCTCTAACCCCCTGAAAAAAGGCGATCTCTCCAGCTTCTCCCGAGAAAATAGGCAACAAATCTCCGGAATTTTCGATGAGAGAAGTACGGGGATACTTACGAGTGTCCTGTTTT
>JALEGQ010000188.1 GCA_022763385.1 bacterium | reverse complement strand
GCAATGGCCTGCGCCCCACCAACTTCATAGACCTCTGTTATCTCAAGGAGGTGTGCAACGGCGAGAATTATTGGATGCAGATCGGGGGGTGACACCAGTACCCGCTCGCGACATCCAGCGAGCTCAGCCGGAATTGCTAACATGAGGAGCGTAGAAAAAAGAGGGGCAGACCCTCCTGGAATGTAGAGACCCACTCTCTCGATCGGAACACTGCGACGCTCACAAACGATTCCAGGGGTGGTCTCTACCACGAGCGGTTCGCGACGTTGTGCCACATGAAAGCAACGAATATTCTCTCCTGCTGCTTCTACCGCCCTCCGCAGAGCTTTTGGTAGCGCTCTCGATGCCTGCTCCATCCGCTCCGGAGACACTCGGAGTGAGTGTAAACGGGCTCCGTCTAACTGTTCACTGTACCGGTAGAGAGCGGCATCCCCGGAATTGCGTACCGCATCAAAGATCTCTGCAACAACGCGCTCTACCTCCTCACTACTCCTCACCGTCGGCCGAGCAAGGAGGTGCTCGATATCGAGTTCAGGGGAATACACCTCTCGTTTCATCTCTTCCAACTCCCCTACGCGATCATCTTTTCGATCGGACTTACGAGAATTCCCTCTGCACCGGCTCGTTTCAGTTCATCAATCTTGTGCCAAAAATCTCCCTCTTCGATCACCGCGTGCACAGAGCTCCATCCCGATTCAGCGAGGGGAAAAACAGTGGGGCTTCGGAGCCCAGGAAGAAGGGCGGTGACCTGATCTACTGACTCGTTTGGAACATTCAGAAGAATGTACTTCGATTCGCGCGCACGAAGAACAGAACGGAGACGAAAGAGCAACTCCTCCACCTGTTTCTGCTTCTCAGAAGAAAGATCTGGTGAAGAGACCAGCACCGCCTCAGAATGGAGGACAACCTCTACCTCGCGCAGACCGTGGGTAAGCAAGGTACTCCCCGTCGAAACGAGATCACAGATAGCATCCGCGAGGCCGATCCCTGGAGCGACCTCGGTAGAGCCCTGTATCTCTCGCACCTGCGCCCGCACCCCATGCTCATCAAGATACCCTCGGAGAGAATTCGGGTACGTTGTCGCAATCGTCTTTCCCTCAAGGGACGCTGGTCCGGAAAACTCCTCTGCCTTGGGAATGGCAATGGAGAGACGACACCGAGAAAACCCGAGCGGCTCCACTACGCGCACCTCTCGCCCCTTCTCCCGAACGATGTTCTGCCCAACGATCCCGAGGTCAGCAACCCCATCTGACACATACTCTGGGATGTCATCATCCCGGAGAAAGAGGATATCAAGCGGAAAATTCCCACTAGAGACCTTCAACCGCCCACCCTGTCGCCGAAGCTCAATTCCACACCGAGCGATGAGATCCGTCGAATCCTCACTTAACCGCCCCGACTTCTGCAACGCCAGCGTTATCCGCTTACTATCCATTCTGACTCCACCACATGAGCGAGCACTTTACTTAACTAAAGCGCCCCTGTCAAATCCCACCCTCAGGGGTGTCTGACACCCGTTTGTTTTGCTAACTACCTGAAAATACATGGGCAAGGTCCATTTTCCCGGTTGCCAAAAGGGGTGCGGCAGCGGAAGCTTGCGGAATTCAACTGTTCTGTGGGGTTTTTCACATGTACCGCTCTCTTCGGCTTCTCGGCTGTGTTCTTGGCCTCGTGCTCTCGCTTCCTCCACTTCAGGCGGCCCACGCCATAAATATCGACCAGTTTATCGGACGCCAGGAGGTCACCTCACAGGCGGGATCAAATGTCGTAAATCGGAGCGTGGTCATCTCTCCTCAGTCGATCGGAGGAACCCGGGCCATTGAGGCGGTATCTACGAGCGGCTTGGTGGGGATTTTGACGGCAACAACTCCAAATCTCGGAGATCGGCGGTATCTCCACTCACAGGAGGTCGATGTTATCGGGAGGTCGGAACTGCACTGGGATGGCGATGCGGACCCCACCACCCTTGATGTCACGGGACTCGGAGGAATTGATCTCACGGAAGATGGGGGAACGGCTTTTATCCTCGAAGATGTGGGATTTGACTTTGCTTTCGGGAGAGCGATTTCACTCACCGTAACCGTGTATGATGCTGCTGATGCTACCGGCCAGACCTTTTCAACCTATTCCCTCCTCCTCGATGCTCCAGTCAACTTTTCAGATATCTCGATCCCATTCGATACCCCCACCCTGGTTGGACCCGGTGGGGCAGCGGACTTTTCCCGAGTAGGCGCTCTCCAACTCCTCGTCGACGGATCCAATCCTGGCGTAGACCTCTCCTTTAACAATTTCATCACCAATGGAAGCTGCCCGTTAACTCCTGGAGTCGGCGAAGGAGTACTCGACGAGTGTGGAGACTGCGTTCCCATCGGAGATGAACAGTACAATCAGGCGTGCGCGGACTGTCTCGGCATTCCCAACGGCACCACCCTCGCGGGAGATTCATGTGACACGAACGAACTCGGGGAGTGCTCTGCGGGAATTTTTGCTGATGACTGCTCTTGCGTGCGAATACAGAGACCCACTATCGAGCGGTGCGATGGCCTCGACAACAACTGCAACGGTGAAGTTGATGAGACCTTCCCAGAGCTCGGAACGGAGTGTGGGATCGCAGAGGAAGGGTGTGAGGTCTCCGGGGTGTTCACCTGTGATGTCACCGGCAGTGCACGGTGTGAGCTCGATCTCGACAACGCGGATCTCGATGGTTGCGGTCTCGAGATCGGGTGCGATGGAGTTCCCGGGAGTGGCGCGGTACCGAATTCCTGCGGGGTTTGCGGGGGAAGCGATGATGACGCAACGTGCGATGATCTCGGATGCAACAGTGTCGATATCTCTGAGACGCTCTTTGCTCTCGACTCTGGTGCAAAAGATCAAGAAGCGCTGATCAGAAGTACCACCAAGATCTTTATCCGAAATACGAACAAGAAGAGAATTCGCAACCGTGGACTCGAGATCAGACAGCTCGCAAACACAAAACAGATCTTAAATTGGATTCTCACCTGGACGCTCCCTCGGGTGGTCGTACAGTGTGAGAATGTCGCTGCCACTGACTTCTGCGTTACCAGCGATAACACCGGCATTGTAGAGGAGTATATCAACCGGGCGAAGGAGCTTCGAGACCTCGGGTATCAATCTGCAAGAATCGTCCGCCGCGTAACTCGGAACAAGACGCTTGCCCGTCGCCATCGCAGAAGACACCGCCGGAGATATCGAAGAGTTATCAGACTTACTCGAAATGTCCCTGATTCACAAACCTTCTGCCCGATACCGTCATAAGGATGAAAAAGACGCTCTACCTTCTCGCTGCAACGGTCATCGTGCTCGGTTCACCGGTCTTTAGCACGATGGCCAAAAGTCGACGGGAGAGTATCTCTCCTATTGGGAGTTCTCCTTTCCGAACTTCGGAGCCCTCTTCTCCTGAATCGCTCGAATCCCCTCACGAAAGTCGTCACTGGCATAGTTCTCTCCCTGACAGGTCGCTTCCCGCTCAAGAGCACCGGCGAGATCTTGGGCCGGATTCCGCAGAGTCTCTACGAGTTGACGAGTAGCGAGAGGGCCGCATCCAACGATCTCTTGAGTAATCTGCTCAGCTTTCGGGAGCACCTCATCAGGAGCAACGAGCTCCCGGCTGATTCCGAACCGCACGACATCTTCTCCCCGCAAGACCCTACCGGTTACCAGTAATTCAAAGGCGGCTGCCCGACCAAGCACCTGCGGAACAAACCACGTTCCCCCCATCCCCGGATGAAGCCCAAGTTTTGTAAAGGTCATACCGAGTTTTGCTTCTCGTGAGACCACTCGAATATCACACGCGAGCGCCAAACAGAGACCCGCTCCGATAGCGTGCCCATTCACTGCGGCGACAAGCGGAACCCCAAGCTCACGGATACAGAGAAAACTGTCATAGAACTGAAGCATCCGACGCTTGTTTTCTTCAGGAGAGAGCTTCGTCTTCGCCTCTAGCATCTCGAGATTTCCTCCGGCGGAGAAAGCCTTTCCTGCCCCAGTAACAATCAGGGCTCGAAGAGCCTCTTGACGTAGCTCCTCTACTCGACTCTGAAAGAGCTTTGCCATTCCCTCATCCATGGCATTGAGGGCCTCGGGGGCCGAGAGCGTAAGGGTGCCTACCCCCGCTGAAGATTTTGAAAAAAGTACCTCTTGCATCTGCTCTCCTTATTATTCCCCTTGGAGGATATGCACCTCTGCCGGGAGAACACCAGCTCTTTGATCAAGAACCTACCACAACCCGAGAGCCACGACCGGGCTACGCTGGTTGTAGAAAAGGGAAGCAAACTGAGAAGTTGTTGCAACCTGGACGCTCCCATTGAGGAGATTCACTTTCTCAAGCGAGATCTGCGGAGCAGCTGAACCGCTCTGAGAGGAATACACTCGGTAGTAGAAAGCATGCTGATGAAGAGCGCCGGCCTCCGGCAGTACACCGACCGGGTTCGGTGCTCTGAGGTCCGACAACCCGAGAGGTCCGGACAACTGAGACCAGAAGAAGAGGCCAGGAGCAGGAGACGCTCCTCCTCCAGCTAAGGTACCGACCACCAATCCCGAGGAACTCGCGGCTCCATAGAGGCCCGGAAGATCGCATAGTGAAGAACACGGCGGAGTAGCATATAGAGTTCTCCGAGCACCGGTTAAGATATCTACCGCAAAAAATTCGATCCGATCTGGCATTCCCTTGAACGCTTCTATCAGCACTTCGTTACTTCTCGCATCAAACCCGAGAAATCGGAAAAAAGTTCTCGTCGTACTGCACCCGGGGACTGAGACGGTTGTAAGGGTCCTCCGATATCCCTGCTGAACGCCGAGCTCATAGAACCGCAGCTCTTCAACACCGCCGGCACAAAATGTTTCAGCTGCTAAGAGGGAGTTCGCATCGTTGTTGAGATCGGCGAGGAACTCAGGACGGATAGTGCTCGGCAAGGATACTCGCTGTAACTGACCATTCGGATCCACCGTCATGAGGTCAAGCTGCGCCTGGCCACTGAGGGAAGTCGCGAGAAACGACATCACGCCGTTCCCAACAGCAGCCACGACACTACTCAGCGGCACCAGTTGCTCTCCCGACTGAAGCGTAGCGAGCGGCTCGAACCGATTCAACGGGGAATTATACCGATACAACTCGGTAGGTCCTGCCTGAGGTGAAGATGACTGAAGAAACACCACCGGCTCCGCCAGCGGATCCGCTTGGCCAAAGAGGGATAACGGAAAGAAAAAAACTGCGAGCAAAAGGGATAGTATTCTCATCCCCGGATGGTAGGCATCTCCCCAAAATTACGCAAAAAAATCGCTGTACCCCAACGCGAGACCAAAAAGGCATGTTATATCAGATACCTTCACCGACAAACGCACAGACCTGCCGAATCGTTCCATAACTTCCCCGGGAAAGGTGATCTATGTTTGAGTTCTTTCGGACTTTTGGCGCTTTGGTGGTGCCCGAATTTTTTGAGCCTGCGAATGTGGTGATGGTCGGGGTCGTTGGGACCGCGCATTCGACGCGGCTGCGCCTTCTGTGTGCTTTGGCGATTATCCTCGGTGGGGTCGGCACCTGTGCGGTGAGCTGCCTTCTTTCCCTCGGGTTCGGCACCGTGCTTGAAACCCAATCCATCCTACACTTTGGCTCGTATCTTATGATTGCGATGGGAAGTTTCCTCTTTTGGAACACAGTGCGAGAGGAACAGGAAGAGGAAGAAAAGTCCTCTCTTCCATCACTCTCTGAACGGCTGCTCCTGAAGCTCGGCCAAGAGCACCTCGTGCTCCAGGCCTTTCTGATCGGATTTCTCTTTGAGCTCTTCCAAAGTTCAACATTTCTCGTCTTCGGGATTGCAAGTGCGAGTCACGAAACAACCCTTACCTTTCTCGGTGCTGCATCCGCTCACGTTCTCGGGAAGACCGTGATGTTGACGACCGTCTTCGGCGCGGGATACTGTTGCTGGTCTCTTCTGTGTACGGCCGTGCGCGCTGCCCACTCTGTCCGGCCAGAACTCGGAGGATGGCTCTGGAGGCGGTGTATACGCCGAAAGATTCAACGAGAGAAGACGGCACGAGCCTCTTCTCCGGAGGGGTCACTCACGGCAAAGATTGCGAACGGCACACTGGCGATACTCATTATCTCCTTCGGTGCTTACGAACTGTTAGGATAGAAAAAAGATGACATCACCTGAGACAGGAGCGAGAGCAGGCTATTCCGATGAACAGATTCTGACAACACCACCTCTCCCGGGAGATATCGAAGAGCGACTTCAAGCAGCGGGGATTTCGAGTAGTGAGTCAGCGATCTCAGGTCCCGATCTTGGAATACTAATCCGACTCCTGAGGAAGCTGCTCGTGTAGCCAGCGCTTCTCTTGGGGGCTCCGATGATAACATGCTCTGGACAGTGCTCACCGAGCTGGAAACACGCACCCTTCCGAAAGACGCGGTGAGGTATACTCCTCCGCAGGGAAGCTCTGCTTCCTCCGGTTCATTCCAAAACTACCAGGGACTCACCGCCCCAAAGAAGCCGACCGAACGCTCACTGGCTGAAGAGCTCGGAGCACTCGAAGATGGAGAGTTCGCCGTTGCTTTTCGACGACTCG
>JALEGQ010000187.1 GCA_022763385.1 bacterium | reverse complement strand
TTTGGGGGTGAAGACAAGTAACCATTCAAAAAAACGACATCCCCGATCAGGGGATGACAAGAAAGGAGATCTTCTTCTATCGGTCAAACTACCCCGAAATAGTGTAATTATCGCCTCCTACTCCATATTCGCTGAATGGTTACTAATCTCCTTACTAATTCGCTCCACGGAGCCTTCGAAATATCTGAGGATACTCTTGCGCCTCATCCAAGATGAGATGCCGAGGGTTCTCTGAAAGAAAAACGTGGGATCACGCGAAACACGCTCAAAGTCATCTGGATTTTCAAGGTCGATATACTTCCAATCTGGGCGGATATGTTGGGAGAGATGCGTCTTTCCAGACTGCCGAACCCCCAATATCGCAACCGCCGGGAAGTCAAGCAGTAAGTTGTTGATTTTACTAGATAGCGATCTCGGCATACCAGACATATCTCCAGGATACTCCTAGAATATTCTGGTGTAAATATACTTCGAGCTTTTTTGCTATCTGGGATACGCTCCTTCCTGCAAGCCGTGGGAGCTACGAATTTGTGGCAGGTTCTCTCATCATAAAAGATGAACTCTTGGTGAGGCCGTGCCTCCAAGTACCCGACGGTATTCGTGCATCGGAGAAAGGGTCAGACGGTGTCAGTGATTATTGACTTGCAAGAGGAAATGTTTTTTCTCCCATTGTCGTATACGAGAGCGCTTCCTGGAGCTCTTCAGCCCGATCGGAGGAGGCAGGATGAGAGCTGAGAAATGCTCCGAGGGAAGAGGAACTCGTTCCGAACACCTCTTCTGAACGCTCCCAGAAAGATACGGCGACCTTTGGGTCGTAGCCCGCCTTCGCCATCAGCAGAAGGCCAATATGATCCGCTTCATATTCCTGGACTCGGCTAAAGGAGCCAACGAAGGCTCCATATCCCACCGTACGAGTGGCAGTGTCTGCCACGCCACCAGCAAGCCCAGAGAGCCCATTATACCCGGCAAAGGATGTTGCGACATCCGCAACCGCCCCGAAGAGCGAACCAACAAGGGCAACTCCCTTGGCCCGACGCTCTTCTTCCTCGAGGTCTTGATAGTGCTTCGCCATGATATGCCCGATCTCATGCGAGAGTACCGTGGCAAGCTCATCCTCAGATCGAACTTTATCGAGTAGCGCGCGATACACAACGATGGAAGAGCCGTTTACCGCTGCAGCATTCACGTACTCCCCAGCCTCGACCAGATAGAGCGGAAAGGCCCCTGCCGGATATCCGGCCGCTATCGAAAGACGGTCGATAACGGCACGAATACGAGTAAGTTCATCCCCCTCTACGATCTGAGCGTAGTCTTCTTCGTTGATCATCTCCACAATGTACTCATGGGCCACAGAGACTCGTTCCTCTTCAAGAGGCTCAGGTGCTGGAATCTTTCCAGGTTCAATCCGGATTCCCTGCGAACATCCAGTTCCAATCACACAGCAGAAAATGAGTACGAATCGTCGAACAGTAGAGATCATGGAAAACTCCTAATACGTGTACACCCTCTTTTCGTTCTGACCTCCTCTTCTGCTTCATACAGGGAGGGAATTACGAATTTATCGGAGGTCTTCTTACGAAAACAACAAACTGCCAGTCTCGAGCAAGTTCTTGAAACAGTTCGGTTTCTTGTACTCGCTGCATGCACCGCGGTTTTCCGGACTCGCAGATAACGGCATCTATCTCAAGTGACTCGATGGCGACGCGGAGCTCGTGAGGCTCATAGGCCTCTCCCCGTCGGAGGTACTGGAGGAAGGGATTTTCCTGATAGCGGGAGTGGAGGACTTTGGGGGCTCTCGCAACGAAGGCTGAGGTGATCTTTTTCTCGTGCTGAATCTGGCGGAGCAACTTGTGTTGCCGTCCGCGGGCAAGATCGATGACGGTGCGAATATGGGGCTCCGAACGGAGCTGCGCTACTGCGTCGGAATACGGAGGAGCAGAGACGGGGAGCTTTCCGGGAAGATGTTCGAGAACAACGAAGAAGAGGAGCCCTGAGATGAGGAGAGAGCGGTTCAGTGGATACGATCGGAGCTCTTGGGCAACGAAACAAAAGAGAAAGAGAACGGGAAAGAATCCAAAACGGATCGGAACGCTCGGATAAAACGGGAGGGCGCTGAGTGACGACATCAGGGGAATCGTGCCGAACTCTTCTCCAGCAATGGAGAGCACCGTTCCAAGACTCAAAACTCCAAAAACCAGCGCCCCGAGAAGAAATACCTTCCGAGGCAGAGGTCGTTCACTCTCTTTTGAGCAGAGAAACAGGGTCACCACTAAACAGAACAGTGACACTCCACAGAACACCCCGATCTCAACGTGGGAGAGCCCAGGAATATAAGACGGAGGGGAAAGCTTTAAGAGCTGAGTCGTGAGGTGATGTTCGGTGGGAAGAAAGAGGTAGAGCAGATCCGCTCGATGCGAGAGGGGATCGTGATCAGGTGCGAAGGATCCAGAACGATAGCTCTCAACCACTCGCCACAGCTTCGGAGTGGCGAAGAGAAGCCCCCCACCAAAAGCGAGCATGAGGCGCACGCTCCGTGAGAGGCTCTCGTGAGAGGGATGCGAGCACCAGGCAAGAACAACAAGAAGTACCATGAGAAGGGCGAGAAAATACAAGAAGTAGAGATTCGCGTAAGCAGTAAAGCCGACAGCGAGAGCCACGGTGAGGAGCTCTTTTCTCTCCGAACGGTGTTCAGAACTCTTGGGAGGAAATAGGAGGGACAAGATACTCCGAAGAGCAAACAGTACTGGGAAAAAGAGCAAGAAGTTGATGTGCCCCCCGGCGAGGTGGCCGAGAAAGAAGGGATGAAAGGTGAGCAGGAGGGAAAAGAGCAACGAGAGCCACGGCCTCTTACTGAGCAGCAAGAAGAGCGCAAAAAATCCTGCGAAGTTTCCAAGAAAACAGAGGAGAACGGCGAGATTATAGGTCGCCGAAAGACCGATCACGTGCTGAAGAGGGGCGAGGGGGAGCAGTACTGCCTCTGCCTGAGTATGAAGGGCGAGGCTCGTTCCCGTCGGGGTATAGATCCAGTTGGTGTAGTAGAGCGCCTCCTCCCCTGACCAGACCGCCGCGAGGCGCTTCAGGTTCCAGAGAAACACCCAACTATCAGGAAAGGTTCCAAAGAGAAGCTTCTCCTCAGAAAAAATGAAGGGCGCGAGCACGATGCTCACTACCCCAAATCCGACAAATAATGGAAACTTCATACGGTGAAGTAATCAAACCTCCTGACTCCTGTCCAGAGGAACCGTTCATTGTCTGACCTGTCTTCTGATATTCGTGCTCAAGGTGATCAACCTCCGCTCTCGGTTGGCTGGACGGTGCTGATCACGACCGTACTCTCACTGATCCCCCTCGGACTCTACTGGGGTCGCCTGCAACGGCTCTTCTGGTTTGCCGATGAGATCGCCCTCCTCCACGAGTGGCACACTATCGGAACTCGTGCCTGGCTCGTCTCTTCCTTCGGGGAGAATGTCTCCCCGGTGTACAAGGTGATCTGGGGTGGGCTTGTACTCTTTTCGGGTGGGAACTACGACGTTATGGTGCTCGCCTGCTGGGGGGCACACCTCTGCATTGTAGCGCTCTTCGCCCTCCTCCTGCTCCGCCACGGGCTTCCTCCGGCAGAGACAATCCTCGCCGCCGCAACGGTTGGCATGGCATCTTCCTGTATCCACCTCCTCACCATGTCGTACCACCTCAATGCGGCGCTCGCGCTCCTCTTTGCGCTGCTCGCTCTCCTGGCAGCGATCGGAGGTTCCAACAAGAAGCTCTCTGCTCTGCTCTACCTCACCCTCCTCGTCTGTTCCGTGTTAAGCTTCTCCCGCGGAATCGCATTTGCCAGCGGTTTCTGCATCTATTGGCTCTTTCGAGCGAAAAGCGCTGCTTCCGTCTCAGACCGTCGCCACGATCTTCTCCTCGCCGGACTCAGCCTCTTCCCGATTGCCCTCACCTTTCTCCTCCTCTTCTGGAATGATACGGTCTCAGCAGCCCTTCACGGCGGGCTCGATCAAGGCCTCTCAGAGAAACTGCGGTATGGCATAACCTTCTTTGCCCTCAATCCCCTTCAACGACTGCTCACGATCCCAGGAAAACCGTGGAGCTCTTCAGCCTCCGTGGTTGTCTTTCTCCTGATCAAGCTTGGTATCGTCTTTATCGGAATACGACGAGCAAAGAGCTCTTGCCCAGCGCTCTTACCACTTCTGATCGGTCTTATCGTGTTTGATCTCGCTCATACTACTATTCTTGGGTACGGGCGAGCGGGTGAAGGAGTGGCAACCACGGTAGCGCTTCGCTATCAACGCTCATCACTGATCGCCTTTGCACCGTTCTTTGCGCTCTCTGTCTTTGCGTTCTCGGCACGATTCTTCGGCCACTCCCGAGATTACCGACTGATCTTTTGCTCTGTCGTCAGTACGGCATGGCTCCTCACCATCATGTCTCCGTGGGGCCCAAAACTCCGGCATCAGGTACGGTGGCAGGGAAATCTCGGTCGTGAAGCACTCCTCTCACCGGAACGTGTAGGAGATGAGACACGGTGGCACGGGGTGCCACCACACTTGACGATGAAAGAGGCGAGAGAGACCGCTCAGATCTACTCGTTTCGAGGCGAAGAGCAGCAATAAAAAGTGCCGTCTTTTCTTCAGAGCGAAGAAAAGACGGCACTTTATTATATCTCAGAAGAGCTCTATTCGTTGAGCTCGTTTCGAGCGAAGTAGACGTCTAGCTCATCGAAGACATCGGTCTGTCCAGCGAATGAGTTATTCCCGTCTTGGTCACACTCGTACCGGGGATCGAAGTCCTTCGTTCCACCGATGGATTGATAGGTCCATCGCTTGAACCGAACCTCGTCCGCAAATCGGTCGAGCCCGCTTCCACTGTTTCCACCGGAGTTGTTATTTCCGTTCTTTTTATTTTTCTTCTTTTGCTTCTTCACCTTCTTGATGCACCGCTTCGCCTTTTTCTTCGCCCGTGCGATACACCGCTTTCGTTTCTTTCCCTTCAACTCTGAACGACACGAAGAGCGCTCTTCACGCTTCGTGACATTACATTCTCTTTTGGTTGAAACAGATGAGACCTCACTGAGGTCATCTCGCTCCAGCCAGTACATAAAGTCCGCAGCAAACTGAGCATTTTCTTTCGCACAGGTCGGCGCTGACCACTCTCCTACACTCATATGAAGGTCATCAAAAGAGGCTCCGCAGTTATTCACCTGCTTTCGGAGAAACTTAGCGACTTCATTGATAATCTTTCTTCCGATAATATTCTTACTCGGCCGCTCGATTTGAAACGGCGGTGCATTAAATCCATTGATATTGGAGTGTTGAAAACGAGGAGATATGTACGCATTCGTCGCTGGCTCAACATTATCGAACTGGTTGTAACACGGCTGACGCTTGAGGTTCTGAATATCTCCATAAAGCGGTTTTACCAGCAGGGTGAGCTCGGGCTTCACTGCCTGCACGGCGTTTACCGCTCGTACGAGGAGATCTTCCCAGTCGTCCGCTCCGTTGTTCGGCTGTTTTGAGCTATCTGCTGGCTCAGTAAGGATGTCTAGTGCTCCAATAAGTCCTGAGTCGATCTCACTCGAAAACCGCTCGACGAGCCGTTCGAGCATATTGATATACCAGGTCTGCAACGTCGGATCACTAAACATCCGCGAGTGTGGTGGTGAGACATTTGGAACAAAAAAACCGGGGGGCATTGCGAACGCGATGTTCGCTACCATTCCACTCTCTTGGACCGCTCCAAGCTTCCCGGCGATCTTGTCGAGCTCCACATCAACCGCTGCAAAATACTCGCTCTCGGTGCTGGGTACGGTGGTGATATCAGACGAAGAGACA
>JALEGQ010000186.1 GCA_022763385.1 bacterium | reverse complement strand
AGTTGAGCGGCGCTGTTGAGGCGAAAGTCGTTGAATACTTCGGCGATGTCGGTCACGGTGAGGGCGCCGGCGATAACGTGGAGCGATTCCTGACAGTCAAGGACGCGGACTTCCTGAATCCCCCCAGAGATGGTTACGGTCAGATCGACGTTTGGGCGGTCGATGACGACATCATCACCGGGTTGAGGCGGGGCTCCAGTGTCCCACTTTGAGCCGTCACTCCAGTCGCCGCTCTGATCTGAGTCCCACACCACCGTTGCGGCGTGTGCCGAAAAGAGGGGAGCAAGAAGAAGAAAAAGCGTCAGGGGAGGGAAAAGATAACGGATGAACATGGTAAGATCTGCTCTCCTAAAACGGCATGGGTTGGCAGCGCGGAGGAGTATATATATGGAGATTGAGGTTTCAAGGTCGTTCGCCCTGGAATCTGAACATTGAGAGGAGTTCGTCAGTAAGGTGTTTATTTTATTCAGATGTATTTATAAAACCGCGTTTTCTTTTTCGGCGATTTTCTCTTTTTTTGTTGCTATTTCGCCGCAGTTATACGCAGATCCCACTATTTCGGAGCATTTTTCTGCGCTCCGTGATGAGGTTTTTCCCCCGTACTCACCGGCGAAATGTGTGATGAATGAGATTGCGTTACGGAGATGGGTGGCTGATGGTGTCGGGCAGGTTATCGATATACGAGAGCACCGCGACGCTCCTCAGCCATCCCCGAAGGGAGCTCTTCCCCTCTCCCACCGTGTTCTCCCTGAGCAGTTACACTATCGCTCAGTTCCCCTGTTGCTGCTCGATGTGCCGCACTCACGAGCTCGCTCATTCACGTTGTGTGAAGAGATGAGTCGTCTCGGGTTCTCGGATGTCTCCGTGCTCCGGTACGGGATATATGATTGGGTAAAAGCCGGAGGAAAGCTTCGGGAGCGCGAGCGCGCCCTCTCCTATCCGCCGGAGATCTCTGCAGAAGGGCTCTTTCGAGAGCTTCATCGTGAAGAGTGGGTGCTCATTACGGTGCGAGACACACCAGTCGGTGTATCTCTTCCGAGGAGAACGAACCTCGAACAGAGTGAGCTCTTCTTTGAAGAGAGCTCCGCATTTGAAGAGACGCTTCACCGTGCGATTCTCTCTGCGCTTCGAAAGAATCCTCATCGGCCGATCGTGGTCAGCTATCTCTTCAATCATCTTGCGCAGGAGAGAACAGCTCTCCTGCAAGAGCTTCTCGAACGGATCTCTCGGCAACATCTCACCTTTTTTCTCGCTGATGGGGTATTGAGTCTCGTGGAAGAGTTTGAGCAGATGGAGAAGATGACGACCGCGAGGAACAAGCGGGAAGAGGAGGTCCAGTGCACCACAAGACGATAGCGCTCTCTCTTGCGGCACTCCTTCTCGTGGGTGCTGCGACGTTCTGGTATCTGAGCCGCCCGGCGATATCACCTCACCCCCCATCTCGTCCCCCTGTGAGCCGAAACTTGAGGTACGGATTTGAGGTGAAGAACACCACGAATCGGGCGATAAAAGAGGTAGAGATCCACGTCTTTGCTCCTCTTCAGGAGACTCCATTTCAAGAGGTCATAGAGACAACGAGCGATGTGCCGTTTGAAGTTCATACCGGCTCTGGTGTCTTTACGCTATCGCTTCCTCCATTTGGTACGGCGCTCCTGAATGTGAATAGTCAGGTCCGCCTCTCTTCGAATCCCAAAGACTCCGGATCGGAGTCTCAGTCCGTTTCAGCCTTTCTTGAGAAAGAAGAATACGAAGTACCAGCCCTCCAGGAGCTGGCAGAGCGCCTCCGGCGAGAAACTCCACCAGAAACAGCCCGGGCGATCTTTGATTGGGTTTCAACCAATATGCGTCCATCAAACTACGAACAAGAAGCGAAGGGGGCACTCACTGCTCTTGAGAAGAGGTCAGGAGATTGCACGGAGTATGCAGCCCTGATGATCGCCCTTGCTCGTCTCAACGAGATTCCGGCGCGAGGAGTCTCTGGGTTTTATCTCGAACGTGCCCAGATGGTACGGCCGATCGATTACCATACCTGGGTTGAGCTCTTTATTGATGATCGCTGGGAGCTCTACGATCCGCACAAGGGAAATGCACAGAGCTTTTCGGAGCGATATGTCGCCTTTGGAAACGCGCTTCCGAATGGAGAGCAGTACGGAGTCTCCATGTACCGTTTTTTTACTGATCATTCCGAGATCTCAATAAAGATGCGCTCGTAGGGAGAGGTTGTATCGCGCTCAACTCCCTGACCCTGGTGCGGAGCTTCCAATCGGTGATAGAGTCTCGGGGTGAGATCACAACGGAGCGCTGGGTTTTTATGAGTCATACGGCAGGAGAAGAGGCCCTTGAGCCGCTGATGGGGCGGGCTCTTGGGCAAATTGAGCGGCTCGGGGCTTGGGTGATCGGATCGATCCAGTACTGGGGGAAGGCGTGGATCTTTCTCTGGTATTTGCTGAAGGGCGTAGTGACCCCACCACTTCGGCTGAGGTTGGTTTTCGAGCAGATCGCTCAGATCGGTTTTCACTCGACCTTTGTGGTGGCACTCATCGGGATCTTCACCGGGGCGGTGCTCGCCGTACAGGGCGAGTACACCCTCTCGAAGTTTGGTGCGACGGCGTTTACGGGGCCGGCGGTGGCGCTCTCGCTTATCCGAGAGTTGGGGCCAGTACTCACGGCTCTCATGGTGATCGGTCGAGCAGGGTCTGCAATTACGGCAGAGCTCGGCATTATGAAGATCACCGAGCAGGTTGATGCTCTTCGGTCCATGGCGGTTGATCCGATGAAGTATCTTATGGTGCCGCGCTTTATCGCTGGGTGTATCGCCGTACCATTGTTGACCGCTATCTTTATCGCCGTGGGTATTTTCGGTGGATATATTGTCGCAGTCAGTGTCCTTGGATTGAGCTCCGGGACCTTTGTAAGCCAGATGGTCAGTGCGGTTGGAACCGTTGATGTTTACTCCGGATTCATTAAGGCATGCGTCTTTGGCTTCATCTTTGGCTGGGTCAGCTGCTTTAAGGGTCACACCTGTGGGTTTGGAGCGATCGGGGTAAATAAAGCCACGACTCAGTCGGTGGTGACGTCGTCGGTCTGTATCTTGGTAACGGACTATTTTCTCACGAGTATTCTCACTCGAGTATTCCTCTAACAGGTATCAGGAAGAGCGTTCGCCGATGATCTCAGTTCGGGGTGTTTCAAAGTCTTTCGGAAGTCAGGTGGTTCTTCGCCGGCTCTCACTTGAGGTGGAGGAGGGAAAGACCACGACGATCGTTGGCCCAAGTGGTGCGGGAAAATCCGTGCTCTTGAAGCTTATTATGGGGATTCTCCAACCTGATGAGGGTGAGATCGACGTGTGCGGCTACAGCGTGACGGATGCTTCTTCTGAAGCTGATCGGAATGCGATTCGGGAGAATCTCGGAGTGCTCTTTCAGTCAGCAGCGCTCTTTGACTCCCTCACCGTGTACGAGAACGTCGCCTTTCCCCTCACCGAATGTAAGATGTTACACCGCGACGAAGCTCATGAGCGAGTAATAGAGCTCTTGGAGTCGCTCTCGCTGGTGAAGTACGCAAGGAAGCTTCCTCAAGAGATCTCGATCGGCATCCGAAAACGGGTGGGACTTGCCCGAGCGCTTGCGGTCGAGCCAAAGGTCTTGCTCTTTGATGAGCCAAATACGGGGCTGGATCCTCTGGTTGGTCAGGAGGTGTACGACCTGATCGCTGAGAGCCAGCAATCGCAAGGGTTTACTGGGGTCGTCATTAGCCATGAGTTGCCGGAGGTGTTTCAGGTCTCTGACCGAGTTGTTATGCTCCTTCGGGGAAATATTGTTATGGAAGGGACTCCGGAAGACTTTCAAAATACGGACAACCCAGAGGTCGTGCAGTTTTTGCACGGCAGAGTAGATGGCCCTATCCGAATTCAGTAGGAATGGGAGTGGAGAGAGAGTACGGTGACAGAAAAAAATGCAGCAATAGAGAAAGAGAAAGCGCCGAAGGTGGCTGTTCCAAAGCGGACCTTTACGGTGGAGCTCTTAGTCGGAGTTTTCACCTTGCTCGGGGTGCTCGCTGCTGGATATCAGGCGGTGGGCCTTGCTGGCATGAGTATAGGACCGAGCAATGAGTATCTCGTGAAAGCCGAGTTCGATAACATCTCTGGGCTGAAAACCGGAGCATCCGTTGAGATCGCCGGGGTTCCGATCGGAAAGGTGGTTGAAATTTCATTGAAGGATCCGCAAGCCATCACCGTCTTACAGATCGATAACGATATAAAACTGTACGACGATGATATCGCGGCGGTCCGGACAAAGGGGATTATCGGGGATCGATATGTAAAGATCTCGCGCGGTGCTTCTGATACGGTGGTCGAGCCCGGGGGGATTCTTTTTGAGACGGAATCAGTCGTCGACATCGAAGATATTATCGGAAAACTCGTGCACTCCTTTGGCGACGACGATGAAGAGCAGACCATTGAGGGGCTCGATTAGAGCTCATACCTATTCTTTCGTTCTGGAGACCTAACTTATGATGACGCGAACTCACACAGCCCTATTATTTGGAGCCGCTCTTGCCGTAACGATACCCGTATCACCTCTTTTGGGTGGAGCTTCCCCGGTGTATGCCGAGGAGAGCGCGATGGCGGAGAAGGCCTCCCCGAGAATGGAGATGCAAAAGACGCTCGATTCCCTCGTTGAAGTCGTAACAAACCACCCGGGGGCAGAAAACCGCTCTGTCCGTCAGGAGAAGATGCGCTCTATTATTGAGCCAAAGTTTGACTTCGAAGAGATGGCAAAGCGTTCGATCGGAGTAAAGTGGAAGTCGCTTTCTGAAGGAGAGCGCACAGAATTCGTTGACCTCTTTTCCGAGCTCCTCGCACGTACGTATCTCGGTCGACTCGAGAAGGTCGAGAAGGACATGGTGGAGATCCGGAGTGAAACCCTTCGCGCTCCCCGCGCACTGGTACGAACCGTTGTGAGCTACGAGGGAGACACCTTTCCGCTCGACTACAAACTTCTCCAAGGCGAAGGGGGCTGGAGAGTCTACGACGTGATTATCGAAAACATCGGCCTGATCTCAAACTACCGCAGTGAGTTCGCCGGCATCATTCGCAAGGACGAGTTCTCAGGCCTCCTCGAAAAGCTCCGCGAGAAAAACGCCCAAGCCGCCGCAAAAGAAGCCGTAAATTCGTCCCCGGGATGACTTTCAGTCGGTTTCGAATTGGTTGATCATATAATCCTTCCCGTCTACCTCTGCGACAAGTTTTAGCTTTCCGCCGAGAGCTGAAACGTACCGTTTGAGGGTACTCACATGCATATCAGACTGTTTCTCAAGTTTTGAAATATTTGCCTGAGAAGTTTCCACGAGTTCAGCAATCTGTTCTTGCGTGAGATTCAGAGCAGTACGTAACTGATGTAATGCTTCAATTTCCTGGATCATTCCTCTTGCCAGCCTCTCTGACTCTCGTTGAGCCTTTTGAGGCATCTTTTTTCGCACTTCAGACCATTTTTTCGCCATAGTAGTACCTATTTATTTCTTGAAACCGCAGCAAGGTGCTCCTGATAGAGCTTCTCTGCTAAAGCAACCTGTTCCTCATAAAATCGTTTCTGTCCTTTCTTACTTCCTCCGCAAAGAACAATTGCTGAGCGGTTCGGATCGAAAGCATAAAAATATCGGTACGGAGCTCCCTTAATCTGTACTCGAAGCTCTCGCATATGTGAAAACTTCGCTCCTACCCCCGAAGAGTGTGGGAAGGGAAGATTGGGGCCGTAGTGCTCAAGAAGCCGAATCGAAGCGTCGAGTTTTATCTGCTCTTGTTCGCTGAGTGTTTCCCAGTGTTCTTCCATCCATTCAGTAAGCTCAACATTCCAACTCATAGAATTATAACCCTTGAGATATATATACTTCAAGTTATATATTCGATATCGTAGATTGTCAAATATTCACGGCAAGTTATGCGAACATTTTGTGGCAAATTGCTTTTTGGGAAATCGGGATAGACATCCCGGGGACGAATTTTTCAGGTGATGGTGGCGATTCGGTTGAGGAAGTACTCGCGGTTCCAGTGTGTGGTTTCACCAGGGAATGCGAGGAAGAGCAAGAGGTCTCTCTGTATTTCTTGAATTTTTACTTCATTGATTCGAGCGATCAGTGCTTCTCGCAACCAGTCTTTGTCGAGTCGCGTAGGTGTTGACCTCTTATGAGGACCCATCTGCTGGAGGGCGTTTCTGAGGAAGAGAAGGTTGGGGTCAGTCTTGGCATCAAGGTAGTGAATAAGGTCATACCAGTCTCTTCCCTTCGTATACGGTCGGCATAAAAGGGCGTGGAGTTTGCCAGCAAAAAGGGTGGGCCTATCATGAAGGGTTACTGCATGCCGGATGGGGAATCGCCCTTCTCGACTTTCTAGGTTTGCGCCGTCTGGAGGGTTGGTATCAAGCTCGAGCTTTACTTGAAGCTTTTGTCCCTTCGCCAATGGGTGTTCCAAATGAAGAAGACCACCAAGGGAGGTTTCTTTTAACCATCCGATCTCAACGGCTTTCTCGATATTTCTCACCTGAAATTCAGCTTGCAATCCCCAGGCGCGAAGCTCTCTGAGTGTTGGTTCAACAACCCTTTCAAGGGAGTAGGTTCCTTTTGAATAGAGGGAAAAATCGAGATCTTCCGAAAATTTATTCAAGCCATGAAAGATCCGAAGTGCGGTGCCTCCCATGAAGGCTGCGGATTTAAAGAAGTCAGTTCTGCTCAACGCAAAGAGTGTGATCTCTTGAACCAGTTCTTTTGCACCGTTTATCTGCTCTCTATCAGTTCTTCCCTCAAGCTCGCTGAGTCGAGCATCGATAATTCTTCGTGTTGTGCTCATGCCAGTGCCTTTTGTCGAAAAGAAGAAAGTCGTTTCAAGAAACGCTTATTCTCGTATGCTTTTCCAAGCTCCAGCATCATATCCAGATCGATCTCTCTGATCGCTTCTTCCTCGATCCGAAGGCTCTTCGTCGCGATATCGAAGAGGTCCCCTTCCTTACAGTCCAGATAGAACTTGTCAAGGAGCGCCTTCTCCTGTGTCCCCATGAGAAAATCAGGCCCACTTCCCGTTGTAATATGTACTCCGAGATGAAATGCGCTCTCCGGAATGCGACGGTACGTAAATAGCCCGAGAGGGGTTTCAATGGATGACGATCGTGAGTACGACACTGAAGTCATGGCGTATACCGTTTCAGGGATAAGGCCATACCAAGAGAGGGCACTTTCGAGTGAAACGTATGAAGGGCCGCTTAAGATATTTGCCGCGTAAAAGGTTGAGATCGGTGCCCGGCGATAGGTATCTGAGAAGGCAAAAAAGCCTCGCTTCATTCGGAGGAGTTCCCCCCGTTGCACCATTCGTTGAAGCCGGCCCTCTCGAACCCGTCGGTCTGGAAAAACTGCAGCGAGCTGAGCATCCGAAAAGATCTCTCCCCCAACGGTTTCTCGTACAGCTTCAATAGAGCGAAGAGTCATAGCGAGCAGTATCTCCATCCAGAAAGACTTATTTACATAAGAAACACATGAAAAACGTGTGTTTCTTACCTGAAAACTATGATATCTGAAGAGTTTCTCTCTCGCAACGCTTTTTTACTGGGACTTCGTTACTGGGACTTCCACGGGGGGATCCAGGCGGATTTGCCGTAGAGCGCGATGACGGCGCCGTAGGCGAGACCGCAGCCGAAATAGGCGGCAGCAACCTTTGAATGGAGGTGGCGTTGGAAGGTGACTTCTTGCGAGGGGCCTTTTGTCGCACAGATTCGGGTGGGGAGAGGGGTGTCAGTATCAAGTTTCTCCGGCAGGTCAACGGTGAAGCTCATGCGGGTGGTTCTCCGAAGGGAACCGGCCTTCAGCTCAAACCGAAACCGCTCTTTCTTTCGGCCAGCGACAGGGGCTTCTCGTCGCTGTTCAAAGAGATCGCTGACCGGTTCTGTGAGCATACTCGTGATGAATTGGGGGGAATCGGAATAATCTCGTGTGCCGAGTCCGTATTGCGGAGCGTCTAAAATACTTCCGAACTGATCCCTCGTGAGGCCGTTACTGACATTTTGAGCTCCATGCTCTGGGCCTTTCATAAGATACGCTCCACGAAAGATTCCTTCGAGGAGATGTGAAAAACTGGTTTCGCACTTCGTTCTCGGCTCCAGGATAAAGCCGCCCAACATATTACTGGCGCCCGTCCTGCTCCATTTAGGCATGCTCCTTGCGCCGTTGCCGGTTTCTAGTCTGAGATGTGGTGGGGCTTTTTCCCGGAAACGAGACTTTACGTCCTCGGTTTCTCCAGTAACGATCGCACGCAATGTGATCACTGAGCCGAGCAAGCGATGAGGAAGGATCAATTCAAGGGTGCTCTCTGGTGTCGTGAAGGAATGTGGTTGGTCACGGAGTCCGTGCCGATTTGCAGCCTTCTTATCTTCGACGAGTGTACTTGAACAGCGAAGAGGGATATCTCTTCCCCACTGTTGAATGCTCGCGAGGATCCGTTCAGAAACAGAACCGGCTTCAAAGGCGGGAACCCGCTCGCTGAGAGGATGTTTTTGCTCTCTAGGAAGTTCTGGCAAAAGAGAGTCGTAGAGTCCCGTCTCTGCATTCCTCTTCGGCACACCGAAACGCCCTTCTTCCCCTTGTTGTTGCTGCATCATACAGAGGGCCCTCTTCTTTGTGTTGGAGGTTCTTGCAGTGGAAGCACTCGGATCGGTTTTGTCTTGCGGGCAAGGGTTGCTCCGTAGACGACACCATGCCTTTGATCTGCGTGCACAGGTGCTTCCTCAGAATTCGACGATATTTGAGTACCGCTTGCTCGTATCAACGAGTCTTCCGTTTCGTTCTTCGTACCGGACGGTTCTCATGAGAAAGGCCTTTGTTAAGCGAGGGTCTCCCTGTGGTACCGGGGTTCGGTAGGCATAGGTATCAAAATCCCGCACGTACTCCCAACCGTACTTGGGACGAAAAGCATAACGGTATTCAACAACCTGCTTATCCCGACTGGTGAGGCGGATAATAAGTCCCTTCCCCTTTACGTTGTTGAGGTTCCGAAGGTTAAAGGCTCTTTTCCCGAATTGATCGGGCTTGTCGAGATAGAGCTTCCGAAATCGCGGACTTGGCCCATCAACAACGGCGTACTCATATCGATCCGCGGTATCTCCCGCAACAAATCCCTTCACCTGAGCCTTGAGATCCATCTCATGGATTCGCTTCTTGTCGTGAAACCATTCGTGCCGGACGAAGAAGTTCGTGAGGTAGAGCTTCGGCCGAAACGGTTGTACGGCTTTCTGTTTCTTCCGACTCGCAAAGTTCTCGCCGATAAGGGGAGCCAGAGAGATCTCTTCCCAGTCGAGGCGCACCGAACGGTCTACTCCGTCTCGAACGAGGGTATCAGTAACCTGAAGGTCGGAGTGCAGGGCATATTCCAGCGCTTGCTCTGCATCGAGTACCGTTCCTTTCGGTTGCGCACCATCTTCCTTCGCAAACTGAAGGGTCTGAAGGGCTTGGAGGAAGGTCACGAGCTGAAAACGGCTCGCGGTGTGTCTGCGGTCTAAGTTCCTGATAAGAGTACGGGTATCGTGGGCGGCGTTCTTGATGATCTCCTGCACATCAGGATAGGCGAGATCGCGCCACGTGATCGGTCCATCTGTTGGAAGGAGTGGCCTCTCGCCACGCTCCTGTTCCCCAGGGATCTGACAGTTTGGAGCGGTCTCGCTCTGCCTGCGTGCCTGCTTCTGAGCCACCTGAACAACTTCGCCATCATAAGGAGCCTCTTCTGAGGGCGAGGGATTACGAATGTTGAGGTATTCTTTTACCTGTTCAACGGAGGTGATCGGGGTGCCGTCGGGGGCAGCTTCGCTCTCCGACGATGTGGCCGGCGCTTCGTCTTGGTCGTCCTTGTTGAGCGGCGTGTTGAGGAGTTCTCCGGGATCAAGAGTTGCAGTCGGAGAGGGAGTTGCAGAAAGCGCTACCTCCGTCGGCTCGCTCGCTTCGTCTCCTTCAAACTGAAGGTTGAGGATCTCAGGAAGGAAGAAGAAAGAGAGCACAACAGCTCCAACACACAGCCCGCCGATAATACTCCCGCGCTGTATCCCTTCGTCATTCTTCTTTTCGAGCAGAGAAGTCATCTTTCTGGCCCCTTCGTTTCCGTTTGTAAAGAAAACAACGAAAACCTTCAGCCTCTCGAATGATTACCATCGAGACCGTAAGAACCATCCCCCTCTTGTCGGTTGGGGAAGAACCAGAATGAAAAACCGAGTTGTTTCGCCCGTCACGCCTCTCGGCACCCACGAGCTGTATCAGTATTATACAGATTCCAATACCTTATGTGCGGTATCTCAGCCACATTCTCTCTAAAATACGACAAGATGAATACCCTTTCGGAGAAGATTTCTTGGCTTTCTCTGTATAATCAAGAAGTTACAGAGATTTCGCTCCTCTCCACCCCACAGAAACGCTGTTTTTGCTTTAGAATTGTCGTTCAAGAGTCGATCTTCTCATAAGAGATGTGCGGACGGACAGGGAGTCCCTCTGCTTCACAGGTGTTCACGGATGAGGTTTAACGCTCTCGACAAAGCGGGCTCGTTTTCTTTCCCCCGTTCCTTTCGGGTTGGAGGAGAGCTCGTCTCGCCGGGCGGTCGTCCAAATCGTGATAACTCCCTCATTCCACTAAAAATCGATGAAGAAGATGCGGCCCGGGTGCTGCTCACCTCAAATGGTGAGCTGAAGGTTGATGGCAAGGGCGAACCCCTTCCGATCGAGCGGGTGAGTGCTTCTGATCGCTCCTCCTCAGGACCAAGCGTTCTCGAGAAATCTCTCCAACAGCTTGCCGAGCTCACCAAGGATATCTCTCTACTGCAAGAAAACATCGACGACGGCATCTACGAGACCGAAGAGCAGATCGAGGCGGTCAACGGAGAACTCTCCGAGCTGCGGGCGGCCTACGACCAGATCACGAGCTCCTCAAGGTTTCAGACACTTCGTGAAGCGGTGCGAGGACTTCAACGAGGCGGCTCCGCAGAGGAGCAAGCGCCGTTTCTCTCACAGAATGGGGAGTCTCCCCTCCTCGGCTCTGGGGCACGGCTCCTCCTGGAAAATGGAGACCTCTCTCAGATTGCAGAGATCGATCGCGCTCTGGAGCGTGCTGCGGGTGGTGTTTCAGAGGCCACCTCATTTCGCGCACTTCAACAACAAGAATCGACCTTCCTGCAGGTGGCGGCTCTCGATCGGGGCGAAGACCGAGATGCGCGCTTCGTCGGTGACTTCGAGCAGGCGCTCACAGAGTTTCGAGAACTGACCCGCCGTCTTCGCTTTCTCAGTGAGGGAAAGGAGGCGGGGCTCTTTACTGAGGAACAAGCGAAAGAGGTCGGACAAGAGGAGGATGCTCTTGCGGAACGGTTTGATGAACTGCGCTTCAGTACTGGATTTCGAGCCGTGCTCGGCACCTTTGCTCAGGTAGAGACCGTTCGCTCGCAGCGTGGGACGGAGGCGGCGGTGAATTTTGCTCGTGATCAACGGGCGGTTCTGGGGGACACCGTAGCAGAGCTCTATGATACCTATGATTTTAAGGCGATCGAAAAGCTGGAGAAGACCGTTTCGAAGGTCACCTCACTTGATCTGACAACACCACTCTCCAGCGATGATTTTCAACAGCTCACACGAGAGATCACGGGAGCCCTCCGCACCCTGAGGGGAGAGGAAGAGGACGGGGGCGCTGGGGAAAAACAGGGGAGGCGGATTTCCCTGGAAGAATCCGTCTTTGATCGATATCAGAACGTCTATAGGTCGACCCTCGCTGATGAAGTTGATGATTTTATCGACATTACCGTTGCCCAGTCCGATGGGAGCTACCTCCTCTCAAAAACAAAATCAGAGACCTCTGAGAGGGGATCACGCCTCGACTTTTTTGCATAAGCCCGCAAAAACTTCACGCTCTCCCGAAAATCCCACGTAAACCATGAAAATTAGAGGCCTTTTCTGGTGCGCAAATTTTTTAGACACTTCTGTACGGCGGGTGAATCAAAAGAGTGTCGCGCGTAACATGACGCTCAAACCCGTCGGGAACGGTGTTTGTCGACACTCTCTGATCAGGAAGAGGAGAGAGAGGCAGATGTCACCACAAGAAACTGTTCGGATATAAGGCGCACTCCCTATGATTGATCTCTTCGTTGTCCTTTTTGGCCTGATCGTCGGCAGCTTTCTCACGGTGTGTATCTATCGGATTCCCCTCGGTCGAGGAAGTGGACTCACCGAGTTGACTGATGACGAGGAGCAACTTGCTGACGCTGCCGTTGGCAAGGAGGGGGAAGCGGTCACGGTCGCTTCGCCACGCCGTTCGTTCTGTCCGCACTGTAAGACCCAACTATTGCTCCGCTACAATATCCCCGTGGTCGGATACCTCCTTCAGCTCGGGAGGTGTACGCACTGCAAGGAGAAGATTTCGTTGCGGTATCCCCTCGTCGAAATCTTATCGGCATGCTCTGCATGGTTTTGTTACGCCTCATTCGAGCCGCTTACAGCGATCACCGCCTATATCTTTGTCGCCGCGCTGATCGTGATCAGTTTTATCGATCTTGAATATTTCATTATCCCAAATGTTATCAGCTACCCTGGAGTTGCCTTCGGGGTGCTGATCGGCGTCGAGCAGGAGTTTTTCGGCGCCCTTCAATCCCCGCCCTTTGTGGGATCAATAGAAGAGAGCCTATGGGGGATTCTGACGGGAGCGGGAATCCTTTTTAGCATCTCGTTTTTCTACATCAAAGTCCGTAAGAAGCAGGGGCTCGGGCTCGGCGATGTAAAGCTCCTTGCAGCAACGGGGGCAACCTTTGGAGTACAGGGGGCTTTCTACACGATCTTTATCGGTTCGCTCCTCGGTTCCGTACTCGGGATCTCCCTCATTCTGATCGGACGAGGAAAATGGTCGAGTTATATCCCGTTCGGTCCATATCTTGCGGTAGCGAACATCCTCTTTCTCTTCTCGGCCCACGAGCTCCTCGGTCTTGCTGCCCCCCTGCCAGGAACACCGCTCCCGGGAGCCTACAGTGGTGGATATTGAGCTGACGTACGGGGAAAAGTGAGTGAGATGACGGCGATGCCACAGAAGGAAAAGTCAGTTTCTCAGGGAGAGCAACGAGCACTCTCCGTGTTGGTCGTGGACGATGAAGAGAGCCTTCGCT
>JALEGQ010000185.1 GCA_022763385.1 bacterium | reverse complement strand
GGAAGCGATGTTGAAAGCTGCTGAGGAGGCACGGGTGGTCGGAATCGATCGGGATAAGCGGGCGATCTGTCGTGCTCAAGAGAAGCTTGCTCCATTTGGAGGCCGCGTTGAGCTTCACCACTGTGCTTTTAGTGAGCTTGGAGCGTTGGGAGAGAAGGGGCCATTTGACGGGATCTTGGCTGACCTCGGTCTCTCTTCTGATCAACTGGAAGATGGGCGTGGGATGTCGTTTCGAGAAGATTGTCCGCTTGATATGCGGATGAACGAGGAGGATGAGACGACGGCCGCAGAGATCGTGAATGAGGCTTCCGCCGGAGATCTCACCCGAATTCTCGGAAGAGGAGGGGTTCGAAAAAATCTGAAGCGCTACGTTTCTGCGATTCTTCATGGGCGACCATTTGCTTCAGCGATCCAGCTCGCGGAGGTGATCTCTGAGGCTACGCCGTTTCGAGATCGTCGAGATCGTCACCCAGCAACGGTGGTTTTTCAGGCACTTCGGATGGAGGTAAATCGCGAGGTTCAAGAGATCGAGGCGTTACTTGAAGTGGTGCCACAACTCATTTCATCGGGAGGAAGGTTCGCCTGCATCTCGTTTCATTCTGGTGAGGATCAACTTATTACGAAGCGTATGCGCCGGTGGAGAGGGTCTGGAACGCCAGCGATGTGGGGAGGGGGTCAGCAGGAGGAAGAGCGTTCGCTTGGAAAGTTGCTCACGCGAAATGCGATTACTCCTTCTTCGGAAGAGATTCACGAGAATCCACGGGCACGAAGTGCTCGGATGCGGGTGTTTGAGTTCTGTTGAGTGGTGAGAAGTAGGGGTTTTACGGTGAGGTTACAGAGAAGGGGGGAGCAATGTCAGTCTGTCTAGCATATCAGTCGGTGTATCTCGATAAGAGATCTTCACGATCACAAACCAAGGTTCACATGCTTACCTTGCTACTGTTGGCGGTGTCGCTTTCATACAAGGTGTGGTTAAAACTCGAGATGGTTGAAACCGGGTATCAGATAGCTGAGTTACGGGAAGAGACCCAGGCGCTTGACTATACTCGCCAGGAGCTTGAGCTCCAGTATTCGGTGGCCACCCGCCCGGATCTCTTGAAGAAGAGGGCGTTCGAAGAATTGAATCTCCGTTCTCCAAGGACAGATCAGGTGGTTCGAGTGGTTCCCCGTGCAGAGAAGCGATCTCTCGTGACGGTTTCTTCGGGGGCGATATGAGGCACAAGCAAGGAGATCTCTTCTCTGACTACGCAAAGCGCCAGGTGAGACGAGGTCGATCTTCTCACGGGAAAGGTGCTTCTCAGAATCGGGGAGCGCGTGTACAGATAATCGCGACGGTGTCGTGTTTGTGGGCCGTGCTGGTGGTCGGACGGCTGTATCAACTTCAGATATCCGAGCATCAGGTCTGGCAGGGAAGTGCCCTTCGACAGCACGCCTCACAGTTTAAGCTCGCCTCTGAGCGGGGGCGAATATTTGATCGGAACGGACGGATACTGGCTACCTCCGTTCCCGGTGGCTCCGTTTATGTACGGCCGCATCAGGTGAGGGATAAGGAGTATGCCGCGCAACGGCTGGCTGCCCACCTCGCCATCTCCGAAGAGGTCGTACGAGAGAAACTCTCTTCCGAGAGTCGTTTTATCTGGGTTGAGCGACAGGTGCCCCGCCCTATTGCAGACGCCATCGCCGATGAGGAGCTCGCAGGAGTGGGGTACTACCTCGAATCACGTCGGTACTATCCGTATGGCAGTGCTGCTTCGACCCTGCTTGGAAAGGTTGGGACAGATGGAACGGGTCTCTCCGGTTTGGAGGCGCAATTTGAGGAGCATCTTGGATCTCTCGAATTAAAAACGGCAGCACGTCGGGACGGAAGCGGAAAGCTTCTTCACGTCAGTCAGGAGGTCTCCTCGCTCCCAAAGGGGCAATCACTCTCACTGACGCTTGATGCCTCCATACAGCTCATCATGGATGAAGAGCTTCGCGTCGGACAGGAGCGAGCCCAAGCCGAACGGGCTTTTGCGGTGATGATGAACGGTGATACCGGGGAGGTGCTTGGCTTGAGCCAGTCACCGAGTCCGAATTTTAACCACCCAAAGCTATTGAGTCGAGAGCTGCTGAAGAATCATGCCCTCGAACTCTCTTTTGAACCGGGATCGATACTGAAGCCGTTTGTCGCGGCGCTTGCTCTGGAAGAGGGAGTTACGCACTTTCATGAGCTAATCGACTGTGAAAAGGGCGCTTTCCGGTACGGTGGCCACACCATCAATGATGTTCACCCGAGTGCACTCCTCTCCACCTATGATGTTGTTGTTCACTCATCGAATGTAGGAATGACAAAGCTCGGTGATCGCCTCGGAAAAGAGAAGATTTACCAAGGACTGCGGCAATTTGGCTTCGGTTCTCGAAGTGGTGTGGGGTATCCAGGCGAAGCGAGTGGCTTGCTCCGCACGCCGAATAAGTGGTACCCGATTGATGTTGCGACCCATTCCTTTGGGCAGGGAGTAGCGGTCACCCCACTGCAGATCGTTCGAGGCGTTTCGGCACTCGTCAATGGAGGAGAGCTCCCTCGAGCAAAGATTCTCATGGATGGAGACTCCCAGTATCAACGAGAGCGAGTACTCTCCTCTCGGGTGGCAGAGATGGCGAAAGCGATGATGATTGGTGTGGTCGAAGACAAGGGAGGCACCGGTTCTCGTGCACGGATCCCTGGTATTACGGTTGGAGGAAAGACGGGCACGGCGCAGCGCGCTCGGGACGATGGAAGGGGCTACGAACCCGG